>NZ_SMJX01000082.1 GCF_004348535.1 Actinomadura sp. KC216 | reverse complement strand
GGACGGGGGCAGGGGCCGAGGGTGGATGCGCTCCGCCCTTGCGCCGCCGCTTGCGGTTGTGGCGCGTACGGCGGCGCTGGTTGGTGTGGACGGCGGTGTCACGCTTCTTCACGGCGCCAGCCAAGCAGCGCGGCTATTAGCCGATGCTTACGAGTCGTCCGGCATGTGGCCGTGCGGGTGCGGGTTTTGGCGGAGGGACGTGTTCGTGTGTGGCGACAGCCTGGCTCCGCCTGGGAGGTTTATTCGCTCGGGCGGATTGTTTGGGCCGGGGTGATGGTGAAGCTGTTGTTGATATTCACGCTTTCCTTGTCGTAGCACTTGCGGGGGTCATAGACCCTCAAGCCATTATTGAGGCCGCTGCTCCACCACATTGTGGCGTTCTCGTTGTCGTAGAGGAACTCGACCGTGTTCGGGGGATCATTCGGGCTGCCGAGTCTGACTGGGCAGGGGCCCTGAATGTCGATGACGAAGTTGGCGAACGGTCCGGCCGTGGTGTCGATGGAGCTGAGGTATTTGGTAGCCGTCAGGCTGATCGGAACTCGGAAAGAGGGGTATCCCAAAGGAGCCGGGTTGGAACAGCCGTGCACGTTGACCTGGTCGATTCGGCCCTGTCCGGAACTGTCGAAGAAAGTGCCGTTGAAGCGTAAGTAGCACACTGTGCCGTCCAGTTTGATAGTCCCCTCGCCGGTGAACGCGCCGCCTGGGGTGACCGTCCAGGTCGCCTCTTGCGCGGACGCGCTGCCAGGGGTGAGGAACGTTGCCAGGAGAATGGTGATGCCGGCGACCAGAGATGATGTGGACCTTCGCATGCTGCCTCCACTGTCGGGGTTCCAGCGAGGTTACGTCGGAGCGACGGTACGGGCGTAGGCCCAATCGGTGAGGCGGTTCGGGCCCAGCGGTCGTCTCCATTGGCATTTGGTCGCAAAGTTTCGACCAGGTGATCGTTAGGAGAGCAGAAAGTGTGTCGCTGGGGTGATCTCTGAGGTTGCCGATTTCGATCAGTCGGCGGCGGGGCCGAGATGGCCTCTTGTGGTCTCGGGCGAAAGGTTTCGACGGAAATTGATTTTCCGGCGGCCGTTGGGGCATGCGGTCGGAGATGCGAGGCGGCCGCCTCGCGTGTCAGCGAGACGGCCGCAGTTGGGCCTTAGCGGCCGGGGGTGCGCTGAGACTCGGCACCCTGCGCGAACGCGGCACGGAAGGTGATCTCGCCGAAGATCCCGTCGGCGTCGATCTCCTTGCGCTCCTGGAAGGCCTTGACCGCCGCGGTGGTGGACGGGCCGTACTGGCCGTCCACGACGAGCGCCGAGTCCTGCAGGACCCTCATCGCGTACTGGATGCCCTTGACCTGGGCCGTCCGGCCGCTGCCCGCACCGACCTCGCCGCCGTCGTCACGGAGCGCGCCCCAGGTCTCGATGTCGAGCTTGCCCGTCTGGGGCAGGTTGTGCGACTTCTGGTACTTCTGCAGTGCCGGTCCGAGGTTCGCCGGCCAGCCCTCGCCGGCGGACGTCGGGGTGCAGTCGTCGTAGAACTTGAACTGCACCAGGTAGCAGCGGGCGGATGCGATGCGGTAGTCGCTGTCGCCGGGGCCGAGCTCCACCCACGGCTGCGACTCGATGGCCCTGGCGACCGCGGGATCGGTCTTCGGGCCGTCTGCGTTGGCCGTTCTCATCGCGCCGATGCTGGCGCCGATCGCCAGCAGCGTCACCGCGACACCGAGCACGACGCGTAGCAAGATCTTCATCTGTGGAATCCCCCGTTCCGGTCGATTGGATCCTGTACTTCGGTGTGATGCCGACCGGTGGCGAATTGTTCTTGGTAATCCCGGATTATTTGTGCACGTCCCGCCGACGAATAGGGGTCAGGGCGGGTTTACAAGATCTCGGATAATTTACTTAAATTGGCGTTGGCTCGGCGGCAGCAGCGGCCGCGGCGGCGTTGGCGTGCTCCCGCTGCCACAGGGAGCGGTAGAGGCCGGGGCGGGCCACCAGGTCGGCGTGCGTCCCGCGGTCGGCGACGCGGCCGCCGTCCAGGACGATGACCTCGTCGACGGCGTCCAGGCCGGTGAGGCGGTGGGTGACGAGCAGCGTCGTCCGGCCTTCGGTGGCGGTCAGGAGGTCGGCGGTGAGGGCGTCGGCGGTCGCGATGTCGAGGTGCTCGGCGGGCTCGTCCAGGAGGAGGATCGGGAAGTCGGCGAGGAGGGCGCGGGCCAGGGCGATGCGCTGGCGCTGGCCGCCGGACACCTGCGCGCCGTGCTCACCGACGCGCGTGTCGAGGCCCTGGGGAAGCGCGTCGATCCAGTCGAGGAGGCGGGCGCGGCGGAGGGCGCCCCGGATCTCGGTGTCGGTGGCGGTGGGGCGCGCTAGGCGGACGTTCTCGCCGATGGTCGAGTCGAATAGGTGGGCGTCCTGCGCGCAGAGGCCGATGATGCGTCGGACGTCGTCGCCCCTTAGGGATCGCAGGTCTACGTCGTTGAGGGTCATCCGGCCGGTGGTGGGCTCTAGGAAGCGTAGAAGGACGGCGGTGAGTGTGGTCTTGCCTGAGCCACTGGGGCCGACGATTGCGCAACGGCGGCCAGGGGTCAGGTCTAGGGAGATGCCGTCGAGGACGTGGGGGCCGTTGGGCGTCCATTGGGCGTGGAGGTTTTCGACCCTGAGGGTGTAGGGGGCTGCGGGGAGAGGTGTCGGGGTGGCTGGGTCGTGTACTGGCTCGGGGGTGTCCAGGACGACGAAGATGCGCGAGGCAGAGCGGCGGACGCGCTCCAGGTACTGCGCGGCTAGCGGCAGCCCGGCCACGACCTCAAAAGCGGCCAACGGTAGTAGGACGACCACTGCGAGAAGCACCCCATCGAGCGTCCCAGAGCGGACGGCCGGTACGCCGACGGCGAGGCTGCCCCAGACGGCCAGACCGCCCGCGAGAGCGGAGATCGCCGCACCGAGACCGGCGGTGGCGGCGGAACGGGCCGACGCGCGGGTGAAGTCGCGGTCGAGTTGGCTTGCTGTGGCGAGGTGCGCGGGGGCGGCGCCGTAGGCGATGAGTTCGGGTGCGCCCTGGAGGGTGTCCACGACGTGGGTGGTGAGGTCGGCGCGCAGGTCGGTCGTGCGGTGTTCGGCACGGCGTGCCATGGCGGCCGACAGCCAGGGGGCGACGACGCCTGCGAGCAGAAGGGCGCACAGCAGGACGGCCCCAGCCGACGGAAGCAGCGCCCAGGCGAGACCAACGGACACGCCACCGACGACAGCGGCGACCGTGCAGGGCAGGAGTACGCGCAAGAAGAGGTCCTGGCCAGCGTCTACGTCCGCGACGAGCCGGTTCAGCAGGTCTCCGCGGCGGAAGGCGGGAAGGCCGCCGGGCGCGAGCCGCTCCAGCCGTTCGTACACGCGGGCGCGCAGGTCCGCCAGGATCCGGAAGGTCGCGTCGTGACCGACGAGGCGCTCGACGTAGCGGAACACGCCACGTCCCAGCCCGAATGCGCGGACGGCGACGATCGCGACCATCAGCATCAGCACCGGCGGATGCTGCGCGGCACGCGAGATGAGCCACGCCGAGGTGGCCATGAGCCCGACTCCGCTACCTAGCGCCAGCACGCCGAACAGGACGGCGATACCGAGCCGCCACCGGGCGGGGCGGGCGAATCCGAGCAGCCGAATAATCATGATGCGCCCGCCGACATGTGGAGTTCTGCGTTGGCGGAGCGCCGCGAGGTGGAGACGTGCCGCCGTTGCCGCATCGTCTGGGCCAGGCGCGCACGTCGAGCCGGGACGTGACTCATGGTTCCGTTGCGCAGCTCACCTGGCGGTTTGTGTTCGAGGCATGCCGTGATCGAGCGTGGCGTCGCTTCACGAGATGCCCGCTCAGGCCCGCTTCGGCCAGGCCCGCTTCGGCATCGCCAGTCCGGGCGAGCCGGGTGCCTGCGGACGAGTGAGGCCGAATTGGACGCACGCTCTTGGCAGGTGGAGCGGGCCGAGGTGCTGAGCTGGACGAGCGTGGGGATGCGCCGCCGTTGGGCAGGCCAGGGGGACGACGTCGTGCCTCGCCGTCCGGCGGTGTGGGTGGGGGTGCCGAGCGGTGGGCGCGTGAGGATGGGTTGCCTGGAGGCGGTCGCTGCTGCGTGAGGAGTCCAGGGTGTAGGCCGTCTGAGGATGAGGGTCATGTCGTCACCGGCTCGGGGCGAAGGGGGACGGGGATCGTCCGGTCGGCGAGGGCGACCAGGGCGGGGCGGTGGGCGACCAGGATCACGGTGCGCGAGGCGGCGAGGCGGCGGACGGCGTCGAGCACCGCCGCCTCGCTCTCCATGTCGAGGTTCGAGGTCGGCTCGTCCAGGAGGAGGAGCGGAGCGTCGCGCAGGAAGGCGCGGGCGAGGGCGATGCGCTGGCGCTGGCCTGCGGAAAGGCCGAGTCCGTGCTCGCCGAGCGGCGTGTCGAGCCCGTCCGGGAGGGCGTCGATGAACGGCAGGGCGTTCGCGGCCTGGGCGGCGGCGCGGACATCGGCGTCGGACGCGTCCGGACGGCCCAGGCGGATGTTGGCGGCGATCGTCCCGGTGAACAGGTGGGGGCGCTGCGGGACCCATGCGATGCGGGCGCGCCACGCGTCCGGGTCGAGGTCCGCGAGGTCGGCCCAGTCGACCAGGACGCGGCCGGAGTCGGGCCGGACGAAGCCCAGCAGGACCGCGAGCGCCGTGGATTTCCCGGCCCCGCTCGGCCCGGTGAGGGCGACCGTTTCGCCTGGGTGGACGGTGAGGGAGAGGCCGTCGAGGGCGGGGGCCTCACGACTGTCGTAGGCGACCGTTACGTTGTCGAAGCGGATCGTGGCGCGGCCCAGATCGGGGACGCCGACGCCCGCGCGGGTTCCGGGGGCGGAGGCGGAAGCGGGCGCGGGTGTTTCGAGGACCTCGAAGATCCGTCCGGCGGCGGTGAGGCCCTCGACGCTCGCGTGGTACTGCGCGCCGACCTGGCGCAGCGGCAGGTACGCCTCCGGCGCCAGGATCAGGACGAGCAGTGCCGTCTCCAGGCCCAGCCCGCCCTCGACCAGCCGGAGCCCGATGGAGACGGCGACGAGTGCGACGGAGATCGTCGAGAGGAGTTCGAGGACGAGCGCTGAGAGGAAGGCGATCCTGAGTGTCGACATCGTCGCGCGGCGGTGCCGGTCGGTGACCTCGCGGATCTTGTCCGCCTGGGCGCGGGCGCGTCCGAAGATCTTGAGGGTGGGGAGGCCGGCGACGACGTCCAGGAAGTGCGCGGACAGGACCGAGAGCGTGCGCCACTGCCGGTCCATTTTCCGCTGGGTGGTGAGGCCGACGAGGATCGCGAAGACGGGGATGAGCGGCAGCGTCACGGCGATCGTCACGGCGGACAGCCAGTCGCCCAGCAGGATCCGCGCGCCCACCGCCACCGGGACGATCACCGCGAGGACGAGCTGCGGTAGGTAGCGGGAGAAGTAGTCGTCCAGCGCGTCGATCCCGCGGGTGGCGAGCGTGGCCAGCTCGCCGCTGCGCTCGCCGGACAGCCAGCGCGGGCCGAGCCGCAGCGCGTGCGCGAGCAGCCGGGCGCGCAGCTGCGACTTCACGGCGGCGGACGAGCGGTGCGCGGCGACCTCCTGCAGCCAGGCGACGAGGGCCCGTCCAAGCACGACGGCGAGCAGGAGCAGCAGCGGGACACGCAGGTCGCCGAGCGTGGCGCCGCCGAGGAACGCGCGGGTGAGCATGTCGGCGAGCAGCGTCGCCTGCGCGATGATCAGCCCTGCGGTGGCGGCGCCGAGCACGACGGACGCGACGAGGAACGTGCGTGTCGTCCGGGCGTGCTTCAGCAGCCGGGGATCGAGCGGCTTCATCGCGCCGACCCGGTCGGCCGCGCGTTAGGCGGCTTCGCCGGTCCCTGCGGGGGTGGCGGTTTCCGGGTGGTCCGCGGCGTCGGCGGGATGTGGGACGTGCCGATGCGCTTGCGGAAGACCCAGTACGTCCAGCCCTGGTAGATCATCACGATCGGGGTGAACACGGCCGCCACCCACGTCATGATCTTGAGGGTGTAGGGCGTCGAGGAGGCGTTCTCGGTGGTGAGGGTCCCGGCCGCGCCGAGGGTGGACGGCATGACGTCCGGGAACAGCGAGGTGAACAGCGTCGCGACGGCGAGCACGATGGCGGCGCCGGTGCCGATGAACGCCCAGCCCTCGCGTCCCCGCCGGTTGGCGACGGCGGCGACGGCCAGCCCGATCGCGGCGCCCCCGGCGGTCAGCCAGGTCACCGGCTTGCCGTGGTCGAGCTGCGTGATCAGCAGGAAGCTGCCGCCCGCGGCGATGGCCGCGACCGCGGCGACGCTCGCGATGAAACGGGCCCGCACCCGGATGACGCCGGACGTCTTGAGCGCCAGGAACACCGCCCCGTGCAGGACGAACAGGATCATCGTGGTGAGCCCGCCGAGCAGCGCGTACGGGTTGAGCAGGTCGGCGAGGGTCCCGACGAACTCGTGCTCGGCGTCCAGCGGCACGCCGCGGACGATGTTCGCGAACGCCACGCCCCACAGGAACGCGGGGACGAGGCTGCCCCAGAAGATCGCCTTGTCCCAGCGCGCCCGCCACCGCGCGTCGTCCCGCTTGCCTCGGTACTCGAACGCGACCCCACGGATGATCAGCGACAGCAGGATGGCGAGAAGCGGCAGGTAGAAGCCGCTGAACAGGGTCGCGTACCACTCGGGGAACGCGGCGAACATGGCGGCGCCCGCGACGATGAACCACACCTCGTTGGCGTCCCAGACGGGCCCGATGGTGTTGATGACGACGCGCCGTTCGACGTCGTTCCGCCCGAGGACGGGCAGCAGCATGCCGACGCCGAAGTCGAATCCCTCCAGGAAGAAGTAGCTCGTCCACAGGAAGGCGATGATGATGAACCAGACGGTGGTGAGTTCCATGATCGGCGTCCTCAGTAGGCGAACGCGAGCGAGCGCTCGGAATCGTCGTCGGAGTCGTCGTCGGAAGGCGGCGGCAGCGCCTCGTCCTCGGACGGCGGCCCGGCCTTGGCGTACTTGAGCATCAGCCCGGCCTCGATGACCGCGAGGACGGCATAGAGCGCGGTCAGCGAGACGACCGAGATGAGCATGGACGACGCCGTCACACCCGGGGACACGCTCGCCGACGTCTTCATCACGCCGTACACCGACCAGGGCTGCCGCCCCATCTCCGTGAAGATCCATCCGGCGGAGTTGCCGATGAACGGGAGCGTCAGCGACAGCATGCCGACCCGGTACACCCACGGGTTGGACGGCAGGCGCCCGCGCCGCAGCATCCACAGCCCGGCGAACGAGACGAGCGCGGTGAGCATCCCGACCCCGACCATGAGCCGGAAGTTCCAGTAGATGGCGGGAACGAACGGCCGGTAGTCCCCGGGCCCGTGCCGCGCCTCCTCGGCCGCCTGGACGTCGTTGATCCCCTTGACCTCGCCGTCGAAGGTGCCCGTGGCCAGGAACGACAGGACGCGCGGCACCTTGATCCCGAAAATCTCCTCATCGCCATCCGGCGTCCCGACCGTGAAGATCGACAACGAGGCGGGCTGCTCGGTCTCGTAGAGCGCCTCGGCGGCGGCCATCTTCATGGGCTGCTGCTCGGTCATGACCTTGCCCTGCAGGTCGCCGCTGACGGCGACGCCGATCGACGCGACCGCCGTGACGGCCAGCGCCAGCCGCAGCGAGGGCCGGAACACCTCCACGTTCTTCCGCCTCGCCAGATGCCACGCGCTGACGCCCGCCATGAACATGCCGCCGGTGACGAACGCCGCCGTGACCGTATGCGGGAACGCGACGAGGTGCGTCGAGTTGGTCAGGACGGCCCAGAAGTCGGTGAGGACGGCCCGTCCGGTCTCCTCGTCGATCCGGTAGCCGACGGGGTGCTGCATCCAGGAGTTCGCGGACAGGATGAAGAACGCCGACAACTGTGTCCCGATCGCCACCAGCCAGATGCAGGCCAGGTGAACCTTCTTCGGCAGCCTGTCCCAGCCGAAGATCCACAGCCCGAGGAACGTCGACTCGACGAAGAACGCGAGCAGCCCCTCGATCGCGAGCGGCGCGCCGAAGACGTCGCCGACGAAGCGGGAGTAGTCACTCCAGTTCATCCCGAACTGGAACTCCTGCACGATGCCGGTGACGATCCCCATCGCGAAGTTGATCAGGAAGAGCTTGCCCCAGAACTTGGTGGCGCGCAGGTAGGCGGTCTTGCCCGTCCGGACCCAGGCCGTCTCCAGCCCCGCGACCAGCGCGGACAGCCCGATCGTCAGCGGAACGAAGAGGAAGTGGTACACGGTGGTGATCCCGAACTGCCACCGCGCGATATCGACCGTGTCCATGCCCCGCGCCGCCCCTTCGACTAACTACTACAAGCTGTAGTACTACGTCCTGTGGGACATACTACGGCCTGTAGTACTACCAGACGTCGTTAACTCCCTCACAGCCGTTCGAGAGGTACACGGGTACCCTGACCAAGTACCTGCACCAACGGACCGGAGGCGCTACCGGCCATGCACGCGCTGACTCTTCCGTTGCCCGCCGGCGATACCTGGACTCGGGCAGAATTCGAGGCCCTGCCTGAAGACCTCCCGGTACGCGTCAGCCTCATTCACGGAGAACTCGTCGTGAGCCCACGGCCCCGCCCGATCCATCAGCGCATCGCGCGGCGTCTGGCGACTCGTATCGAGGAGGCCGCTCCCGGCGGATGGCAGGTCGACACCGACGTGGACGTTCTCTTGGACGACGACGAGACCGAGGCGGTCGAGATCGCTCCCGACGTCGTCGTGTACTCCACTGACCACGACCCCTACGAGCGCCCCATTCCTGCCGACCTGGTTAGCCTCGTCGTTGAGGTGGTGTCGCCGTCCACAAAGCGCAAGGACCGGCGGTCACACCCGGAGCTTTACGCGGAGGCGGGTATCCGTCACTTCTGGCGGGTCGAGACCGACCAGACCGCGCCTGCGTTCGCGATCTACACCTACGAGATCGACGACGCCACCGGACGATACGTCGCGACCGGCGTGCACCACGATCGGGTCTCCGTCACCTCGCCCTTCGATCTCGACATCGAACTCAAGCCCGTTCGGGATCGCTGACTCTTGCCTGGCGTGTTGGCCTGACCGCGGGCCGGTGTGAGACGAGCAACTATGCAGAGACTCGGCGAGCACGGTCGGCCACATACGGAGCCCAGCTGTTGCTTTGCGGGACTCCAAGGACCCTGACGGGCCCGGCTGGACGCTGGCGCCTGGTGGGGGAAAGGAAGACGCCTCGCAGCTCTCGGTGCGGAGAGGTGCGAGGCGTCTTGTCCAGGGGCTAGCCGCGGGGGGCCGTGCAGCCGGAGCGGTTGAAGTCGAGGGTGGTTCCGGGGGCTATGCAGTTGGCCAGCGTGTAGGTCTGCTGGGCGTAGCCGATCTGGCGGCGGACGGTGACGGTGCCCTGCTCGTCGACCTCGCAGGGGTTGTTCAGGGTGCAGCGGCCGCCGCTCTCGTTGATGGTGTTGTTGACGCCGATGACCTTGCCGGACGCCCCGTCGATGGCCGGGGAGCCCGAGGTGCCGCCGATGACGTTGCACTGGGACGTGTAACGCAGCGAGTCCTTCCACGTCCACTCGGCCTCACGGACGCGGTAGGCGAAACCGTTGAGCTGGCACGTGTAGATGCGCTTCCAGTAGCCGGAGACAACGTGCAGCGTGCCGCCGGACGCCGGGCGCTGGAGGACCATCTCCAGCGCGCGGGTGTTGTACTGCTGCTGGATCTGGGCGTAGGTGCTGCTGAGCTTGTACAGGGCGGCGTCGGTGTCGGTCATGGTCCCGTACAGCACCGACGTCGCGCGCAGGGTGCCCAGGTTCCCGCCGCTGGAGTTCAGGAGGGTGAACGTCCGGCTGGACGCCCGGTTCGTGATCACCTGGCCGGCCGGCGGCATGCCGGTCTCCAGGCAGTGGCCGTTGGTGAGCACCATCGCGGGATCGCTGTCGGCGGAGTTGGGCGTGCGGACGACGGAGCCCGAGCAGTTGCTCAGGGCGACGATGCCGGAGAAGTCGGCGGCCTTGACCCGCGGGGTGGCGGCGTACGAGACGGACGCCATGGCGGTGAGGGTCGTGAGGGCGAGGAGCGCGGCGGACAGCACGCCGAGAATGCGTCTTTGCATGGCGGGGGGTCCTCTCGGGAGGGTCGGTGCGGCAGGCGGGCGCCGCTGGCGAGGGAGCAGCCGGAACAGGCGGGCGGCCATGGAGAACCCGCCGGGGGCGGACGTCCCGGCAGCGTGATGCTAACCATGGGCGCGGCGTCCGGGAAGGGGTGATTTGTCTGATCTGGCGGACTTTCGCGAACTCGGCAGGGATTGCACAGTGATCACGGCCGAGCCAGGCCATATCCCGATTCATGATCGCATCGTTAGACTCCCGGCATGGACCTCAGGGACGCGACGCGCATGATCCTTTCCGAGTCCGCGGCCCATCCGGAACTGCTCCGGGTGACCCGGCAGGCCCACGACCGGCTGGCTCTCGGGCAGCAGGTGGCGCACACCGATCTGGACTGGATGCTCCGGGAGGCCGCCCGCAAGAACGTCTACCCCGGCCTCCACTCGCGATACGGCGCGGCGGCGTTCGAGGACATGGTCACCGTGTTGTGCCACGAGATCGACCGGCAGGCGCCGGTCGCCGTCCAGCGCGGGTGAGCCGGGGTGGTGCGCGTCAAGGGCAAGGGCCGGGGAGCGCCGGATGCGGAGCATCCGTGGAATGAGATCGTCCCTGGCCTGTGGATGGGCGGGCACCATTACGCCGCGGCGTCCGGAGAACGTGTCCCGGCCGTTGTGACGGACGAGTTCGACACCGTCATCAGCCTTTACCGGCGAGACGGTCACGGGCCGCCGCCGAATGTCGAGCACCATTACGTCGAGATGCCCGACGCTCCTCTGACCGCTGAGCAACTGGAGGCCGTTTGTCGGCTGGCCGACACCGCCGTGGAGGCGCTTCGGCAGGGGCGGCGGGTTCTCGTCCGGTGCCATTCGGGCTATAACCGGTCGGGGCTCGTCGTCGCGCAGGGCCTCATCGGGATGGGGTATTCAGCGGACGACGCGGTGTTCCTCATCCGGTACCGCCGGTCGAAATGGGCGCTGAACAATCACGTGTTCGTCGACTACCTGAGCACCGGGCTGGACGTCGCGCGCCTGCTCACCGGCCTTGAGGACCTCCAGCAGGACGGCGGTCACTGAACGGCGGCGGCCGTCGCGCGGAACGTGCGCCGGTAGGCGGACGGCGACGTCTTCATCGCCCGGACGAAATGGTGCCGGAACGTCACCGGGCTCTCGAATCCGACCGCCGCGCCGATCTCCTCGATCGGCGTACGGCCCTCCTCCAGCAGCGGCAGCGCCGCCATGATCCGCTGGGTGATGACCCAGCGGAGCGGGCTCGTCCCCGTCTGCCGGCGGAAATGCCGGATGTAGGTGCGCGGCGCGAGGTGCGCCTCCCGGGCCAGGCGCGCGACCGTGATCGGCTCGGCGAGATGGGCGAGCGCCCACGCCATGCTGCGCGCGACCGCGTCGTCGCCGCCGTCGGGGCGGGTCACGGCGGCCTCGACGAACTGCGCCTGACCGCCCTCCCGGTGCGGCGGGACGACCAGCCGCCGCGCCACCGCGTTCGCGATCCGGGCGCCGTGGTCCTTGCGGACGAGGTGCAGGCACATGTCGAGCCCGGCCGCGCTGCCCGCCCCCGTCAGCACGTCGTCGCCGTCCACGTACAGGACGTCCGGGTTCACGCGCACCTTCGGATAGCGGCGCCGTAGCAGGTCGGCGTACCGCCAGTGGGTGGTGGCCTCGCGTCCGTCCAGCAGGCCGGCCGCGGCGAGCGCGAACGCGCCCGAGCAGATCGACACGACGCGGGCGCCGCGGGCGTGGGCGTGCCGGAGCGCCGCGACGATGTCGGGCGGGGGTTCGTCCCGGACGTCGGGGACCGCGACGATGATCACCGTGTCCGCGGCCGCGAACTCCGCCAGGCCGTGCTCGATGGTCAGCGTGAAGCCGCCGACCGCCCGGATCGGGCCGCGCTCCGGCGAGCAGACCCGCAGGTCGTACCAGGGGACGTCCAGCTCGGGGCGCGGCAGCCCGAACACCTCGACGACGGAGCCGAGCTCGAACGGCGCCATGCCGTCGAACGTCAGCACCGACACCGTGTGCCGGCGGGCCGGCGGAGCGATGGCCACCATGGCGAAATCTTAGCGATAGTCGGCGATCAGGCCACTTCTGGGACGATGCGGCCGCCGCGCAGCATGGGGCCGTCCACGATTTCCGGCTTGAGGAGCGTCACATGATCGATTTCCTGCCCGCGGCGTCCAGCGAGGAGGCCGTCCGGCATTTCGCCGCCCGCCTGTCGTTCGAGACGGACGTGTCCGACGTCGCCGACGACCTCGGCGGTGACGCGATCGTGGTCGTCGACGCGCGCGGCACGCGGAGCTGGAAGCAGGGACACATCCCCGGCGCGCTGCACCTGCCGACCCCGGAGATCGCCGCGCGCGCCGCGTCGCGGATCCCGGACGGCAGGACCGTAGTCGTCTACTGCTGGGGGCCCGCCTGCAACGGCGCCACGAGGGCCGCGCTGGAGTTCGCGAAGCTCGGCTACCCGGTCAAGGAGATGATCGGCGGATTCGAGTACTGGGCCCGCGAGGGGCTCCCCGTGGATACCGTCCCGGGGACGGTCACGCGCCGCTCCCCCGACCCGCTCACCGCGCCCATCAGCGCCGTCTCCTGCGACTGCTGACACGCCGTTGGACGAGTGAGCTTGAATGTTCCGGCAGAGGCGGGGCATAACGCGGTGCCCTGCCGACGTTAGACTCTAGGAATCATTCTTCGACGCCCCGATGGCGTCTGGCTCGTCCTTGCAGCCCACGCGGACCGTGGTGCCTCCCGAGACGTGCCCCCCTCTCGGAAGGTAATGCGTGACCACAGCTGCCGCTGCACAGAACCCGACCATGCCCGCGACCACGGGCGATGAGCGGGTTCCCACGTTCGCCGAGCTCGGCCTCCCGGCCGCGCTGGTGAGCTCTCTCGCCCGTCAGGGCATCGACGCGCCGTTCCCGATCCAGGCCGCCGCGATCCCCGACATCATGGCCGGACGCGACGTCCTCGGACGCGGCAAGACCGGCTCCGGCAAGACCCTCGCCTTCGGGCTGCCGCTCCTCGCCCGACTCTCCGGCCGCAAGGCCGCACCGAAGCGCCCGCTGGCGCTGATCCTGGTCCCGACCCGCGAGCTGGCCCAGCAGGTCCAGACCAACCTGGAGCCGCTCGGCCGCGGCCTCGGGCTGCGGTTCAAGACCGTCATCGGCCAGACCTCGATGTTCAAGCAGATCGACGCGCTGCGCCGCGGCGTCGAGGTCCTGGTCGCCACGCCCGGCCGCCTCAAGGACCTGATGCGCCAGGGCGCCTGCGACCTGTCCGACATCGAGATCGCCGTGCTGGACGAGGCCGACCACATGGCCGACATGGGCTTCCTGCCCGACGTCACCGACATCCTCGACGCCGCCAAGCTCGGCGGGCAGCGCCTGCTGTTCTCCGCCACCCTCGACAAGGACGTGGACGTCCTGGTCAGGCGGTACCTGAGCAACCCGGTGACGCACGCGATCGGCCCGGTGGACGAGTCCGTCGACACGATGGAGCACCACCTGCTCCTGGTCGCGCCGAAGGAGAAGGCCGCGGTCACCGCCGAGATCGCCAACCGCGAGGGCCGGACGATCCTGTTCGCCCGCACCAAGCACGGCGTCGACCGGCTCGCCAAGCAGCTCGCCCAGGTCGGCGTCCGCGCGGCGGGCCTGCACGGCGGCAAGAGCCAGGGCCTGCGGACCCGCACGCTCGCCGAGTTCCGCGAGGGCTCGATCAGCGTGCTCGTCGCGACCGACGTCGCGGCCCGCGGCATCCACGTGGACGACGTGACCCTCGTCATGCACGTCGACCCGCCCGCCGACCACAAGGACTACATGCACCGCGCCGGCCGCACCGCCCGCGCCGGCGAGAGCGGCACCGTCGTGACGCTCGTGCTGCCGCACCAGGTGCGCGCCACGTCCGCGATGACGCGCCGCGCGGGCATCAACGCGCCCCGCGTCCGGGTCACCACCGGCGACGACGAGCTGGTCAAGCTGACCGGCGCCCGGCCGCCGTCCGGCATCCCGATCGAGGGGCCGATCATCCCCGAGCGCCCGCGCCGCGGCGAGGGCGGCGGTGGACGGGGAGGCCGTCCGGGCGGGCGCCGCGGACGCGGCCCGCGCTCCTTCGACCGCGAAGGCGGACGCCGCCGCGGCGGCTCCCATGAGCCGCGTGGCGGTTCGTACGAACCGCGCGGCGGCTCCTACGAGCCGCGTGGTGGTTCGTTCGAGTCCCGCGACGGTGAGCACCGCGGCTCGCACCCCGGCGGCGACCGCCGCGGAGGCGGCCCGCGCACCGGCGGCGCGCCCCGGACGGGCGGCGCCCAGCGCTCCGGAGGCGGTCCGCGCTCCGGTGGCGGCTCGCACGGGAATCGCCGAGGCGGCTCCTACGCCTCCGACCGCCGCGACAACACCGACCGCCGCGCCGCGCGCTACAACTGACAAGCGGCACCCTGGAGCCCCGCCCTACAAGGCGGGGCTCCTCGCTTGCCGGTGCCGCCCGGGTGCCGCCCCGCCCGCTCGACGGCGTCAGCCGGCCTCCTCCTGGAGGGCGTCGTCGCCGTCGCGCCGGCCGGACTCCTCCCGGAGCTTGTCCTGAAGGACCTGGAGTCCCTCAAGGCCGTTCACCGACAGCGCCGCGAGCTCGTCCAGCGACATGAGCGGGTGGGTGCGCAGCGGCGGCTGCCAGCCGTTCTCCTTGTCGTGGGAGCGCAGGATCTTCGCCGGGACGCCGCCGATCACCGCGTGGTCGGGGAACTCCCCCCGGACGACGGCGCCGCCCGCGACCGCGACGTTCCGGCCCAGCCGCGTGCCCGGGAGGATGATCGCGCCGGTCCCGATCCAGCAGCCGTCGCCGATCACGACGGGATTGTTCTCCGGCCACTGCCGCCCGATCGGCGTGTGCAGGTCTCCGTAGGAGTGGTTCTGGTCGGTGATGTAGACGTTCGGCCCCGTGAAGACGTCGTCGCCGATGACGATCGACTGGTGGCCGACGATGTGCGTGCCGCGCCCGATCGAGCAGCTCCCGCCGATGCGGACGACGACGTCCGGGCCGAGGTCGAGCCCGGGGACGAAGCCCGCCGAGATCGTGACGTGCGTCCCGACGAGCGTGTGGTCGCCGATCGAAATCCATGGCTCGCCGTAGACGGCGCCGACCGGGAAGCCGATGCACACGCCCTCACCCAGATACGCGAACCGGCGGCGGCCAGGCGTCTGAGGGGTGATCTCGCCGCGCCGCTGGACCCACTCCAAGGTGCGGTGCAGGGCGATGTGAACGCCCTGGCGGGCGCGCTGCCCGACCCCGTCCGCCACCGCCTGCCGGATCGAGCGTTTCCGCGACATGGCGTTCACCGTACCGGTTGGTAGTAACCGCAGGGACAGAGGGGACGCGACGGACCACCACAGACCAAAAGCGCACGGCGAAGGGCCCGGTCACGAATGACCGGGCCCTTCTATGAGTCTTCGCCCTCTCGCCCTTGCGTCCGCCCAGAGCGCGGACGGGCTCAGTGCGGCGAGTCCACCTGACCGTCGACGTCGGCGCCGCTGACCGTCATGGAGTCGGCCGAGGTGGCGTCCCCCACATGGTCACCGGAACCCTTGGTCAGGTCGCGGATGACACCGCGCCGCGTCGCCACAGCGCCGGCCACGCCGACGGCGGCGACCACCCCCATCATCGTCATGAGCGCGCCACGCCCCGGCCTGGTCCGCTTCGGCGGCTCCATCCGGTGCGCCACATCGCTCAGGAACATGCTCACCCGCGGTGCCAGCCCGGTCTCCACATACCGGGCGGCCTGCCGGAGCCTCGGTGCGCTCCAGCCGCGGACGACCATCACCCGCTCGCCCGCGACGGGCACGATCCGCTCGGCCGCCGAGGACGCGCCCTGCCGGCACATGTCGGCGCCTTGGCGGGCCGTCTCCTGGACGCGTCCGAACCGTGTCAGACCGTCCTCCTGCGGCTTCCGGCGGATACTCATCATTAGGGACACGCTAACCTCCCTGTTTGCGAGGTCCTGTCTGCAGCCTTCCCAGCGACCGGGGGGTAAACCCTGATCACGCGACCATGAGGTCACCGAGCGTGACAAATTCGGGCATGACCGTGACCGCGCCGTCGGACGTCACAAAACCACTCACGAGGGGGCCACGTGGCCAACGAGATTTTCGCGAAGCTGAACACCTCGCTCGGGACGATCGTCGTCCAGCTGTACCCGGAGCAGGCGCCGGAGACGGTGGCGAACTTCGTCGACCTGGCGGAGGGCAACAAGACCTGGCACGATCCGCGGACCGGCCAGAAGTCGGACGCGCCCCTCTACGACGGCACCGTCTTCCACCGGGTCATCGACAAGTTCATGATCCAGGGCGGCGACCCGCTGGGCACCGGCACCGGCGGCCCGGGCTACGAGTTCAAGGACGAGTTCCACCCCGACCTGAAGTTCAACAGGCCCTACCTGCTGGCGATGGCCAACGCCGGGCCCGGCACCAACGGCTCGCAGTTCTTCATCACGCTGAGCGTCGGGCACACCCAGCACCTGACCGGCCGGCACACTATCTTCGGCAAGGTCATCGAGGGCACGGACGTCGTCGACCGCATCGGCAAGGTCCCGACCGGGCGCCAGGACCGCCCGACCGAGGACGTCGTGCTCCAGTCGGTGACGATCGACCGCCGTTAGTCGTTCCATAGGGTGTGAGACCTGGCAACGGCCTTACGGAGCCATAGATGAGCACAGACCACAGTCCCGCTCCCGAGACCTCGGTGCCGACCTGCTACCGGCATCCGGGGCGGGAGACGTACGTGCGCTGCACCCGGTGCGACCGCTACATCTGCCCCGAGTGCATGCGGGACGCGGCGGTCGGGCATCAGTGCGTCGAGTGCGTCGCCGAAGGCAACCGCGGCATCCGCAAGGCCGTCCCGCGTACGGTGCTCGGCGCGCGGGGGTCCACGTCCGCCGTGCCGGTCGTCTCGTACACGCTCATCGGCGCGTGCATCGCCATGTACCTCGCGGAGCTGGCGTCGTGGCGCGTCGTGTGGGAGTTCATGATGCTCGGACGCGGCGTCCTGCCGGACGGCAGCGTCGGCGGCGTCGCCGAGGGCGAGTGGTACCGGCTGTTCACCACGATGTTCCTGCACCAGCGCGGCGGGACGTTCGGCATCACCCACATCCTGTTCAACATGTGGGCGCTGTGGGCGGTCGGCCCCTCGCTGGAGCAGGTGCTCGGACGGTGGCGCTTCCTCGCCCTGTACGTGTTGTCGGGCTTGGGCGGCTCGGTGCTGCTGTACCTGGTCGGCGCCCCGCAGGACTCGGCCGTCGGCGCGTCGGGCGCCATCTTCGGCCTCTTCGGGGCGTTCTTCGTGATCGGCCGCCGGCTCGGCAGCCCGGTCGGGCCGATCGTGTTCCTGCTGGTGATCAACCTGGTGATCACGTTCGGGGTGCCGAACATCTCCTGGCAGGGACACATCGGTGGGCTCGTGGTCGGCGCGGCGCTCGCCGCCGCGTACGCCTACGCGCCCGAGGCGCGGCGGCGCGTGATCAACATCGCGGCGCCGCTGCTCACCTTCGCCCTGCTGGCGGCCCTGGTCATGATCAGGACGGCGGACCTCAGCCCGGCGGCCTGACGGCGCGGGCGCCGCGGCCCACGGGCGGCGGCGCCCGGCACGTCCCGTCCAACTGGAACGTGCCACTCCGGCGGACGACCGGCATCGCGACCGTGCCCACGGCCTACACCGGCCGCACCGTTCCCCTCACGGGGCGGCGCGGCCGGTTGCGGGCTGTGGAAAACCTGGGGATAGCCGGGGTGGGAGGTCCCCGACCTGTGGATAACTAACGGTCAGCGCCACTTGGTCGACAGGATCACGCCAAGGATGATCGCGGTGAAGCCGATGCCGAGATTCCAGTTGTGCAGGTCGGTCATGTACGGCACGTCGGTTCCGGTGCTGGCGGTCACGTAGAAGACGGCGATCCAGATCAGGCCGATGAGCCACAGGCCGACCATCGTGGGCACCAGCCAGCGCGGGCTGACCTCCGGGGCCTTGGACTTCTGCGGGGGCGTGTAAACGGCCTTCTTGCGCACTTTGGACTTGGCCACGGTGGATTCGATCTCCTCGGGCGTCCGGCGGCCGGAGCGCCGGACCGCGCATGGGTGTTTTGTCGGTTAGCGTAGTCGCTGGTGTGCAGAGTACGGCTTCCAGCGTGGGGAAGCATCATCCCAGTTCTCACGCTCCTCGCGGGAACCCTGTTCGCGGCGAGCGCGAGCACGGCCCGCGGCACGAGCCTGCGCGAGCAGGGCCGCACCCGTGTCACCGAGCTCATCGCCGCTGAGCAGCACCGGAGCCGTCAGGAGCGCGCCGAGTACCGGCGCCTCCGCCACGAGGTCGACGGTATCTCCCGGGAGGCCGGACGTCACGACGCCCGCGTGAAACACGCCCAATCCGAGGCGGACCGGTTGGCATCCCGTGCCGGATTCACCCCGCTCACGGGCACGGCCGTCCAGGTCGCGCTGGACGACGCCCCGCAGCCGGCGTCCGGCGACCTGCCCCGCGACGTCCGTCCCGACGACCTGGTCGTCCACCAGGCGGACGTGCAGGCCGTCGTCAACGCCCTCTGGGCCGGCGGCGCCACCGGGATGCAGATCATGGACCAGCGGGTGATCTCGACGAGCGCGGTGCGCTGCGTGGGCAATACGCTGATCCTCCAGGGCGTCGTGTACTCCCCACCGTTCCGGATCACCGCGACCGGCGACCCGGAACGGCTCCGCGCGGCGCTCGGCGCGTCCCGCGAGATCGCGATCTACCGGAAGTACGTCCGCGCGTACGGGCTCGGCTACTCGGTACGGACCGTGGAACGCGCCACGTTGCCGCCCTACACCGGCAACGTGACGATGAAGCACGCTACGGCGCCGGCCGGCGGCTAGCCCGGCCCCCGACGGAGGAGGACGCTCGGTGCGGATGGTCATCCGTGGCATGGGCGAGCTGTGCATCACCGCCGGACTGATCCTCATGCTCTTCGTCACGTACTCGCTGTGGGGCACCGGCCGCTACACCCAGGGCCAGCAGGACCGCCTCGGCGACGAACTCCTGCAGGACTGGGGCAAGGTCACCACCGAGCGGGTGAAGCTCGGCAAGGGCCTCGCGATGATCCGCATCCCCCGCTTCGGGAAGGACTACCGCTTCGTGATCATCGAGGGCGTGGACCGCGAGGACCTCCGCAAGGGCCCCGGCCACTACCCCGGCACCGCGCTCCCCGGCCAGGTCGGCAACTTCGTCGTCTCCGGCCACCGGACGACCTACTCCGCGCCGTTCAACCGGCTCGGCGAGCTGAAACGCGGCGACAAGATCCTCATCGACACCCGGGACAGGCAGTACGTCTACACGGTCACCGGCCGCGACATCGTGAAGCCGTCCGCGACGGAGGTGACCGCGCCCGTCCCCCGCCACCCGAAGCGCAAGCCGACCAAGCCGCTGATCACGCTCACCACCTGCCACCCCAAGTACTCCGCCGCCGAACGAATGATCATCTTCGGCGAGCTGGCGTCCGCACTACCTCGCGTGAACCAGGCGCGGCAGCCCGCCGCCGGAAGCTAGGAGGCATCCCGTGTACGCCTGGATCTGGCGCCACCTGCCGGGCGAATGGCAGACCAAGACCGCCACGGCCCTAGGTCTCATCATCGCCATAGCGGCAGTCTTCTGGTACGTCGTGTTCCCCTGGGTAGAGCCAAAGGTCCAGTTCGACCACGGCGTAGTAGACCGCCCAACCCCGACCGGCTCCCCAACAACCCGAGACTGACAGCACCCGCCGACCCGCAGCACCCACTGCCCGGAGCGCTCGTCGGCTGCAGTGCAACCGGACGCACTGACCGCAACCGGCACCGCAACCACGCGACAACCGGAATCGTCGCGATCGCGTCCGAAGGCAGGTTCGAGCGAAGCAAGAACCTGATCGCGCAGCGAGCCGCCAGGCGAGCCGGAGCGATGCAGCGATCGCACGCAGTGCTCGACGATGGAGGGCCGCCAAGGCCCGAAGGAGGAGAGCACTGCAGACAAGCAAGAGGGCTTCCGCCACTCGGGGGCAATGGCGGAAGCCCTCGATATGGTCTTCGTCACGGGGCCTTGAGACGTTACGGATTTCAACCGAAATTTTCAGATCACTCGTATATTGCGCCGGTCGTCCGGCATCCATGCAGGTCAGCGCGGTTCGGCGTCGAGACGATCAAGGGCCCTGAACCTTCCCTTGTGGGAGGTTCAGGGCCCCTGATGTGTGTCCGTCCGGCTACCCGTCGCCGCCGCCCGGTGGCCAGGGGATGCCCGGGCTCTGGCTCGGCGGGGGTGGCTGGGTCTGCTGCTTCTGGGCCACGAAGATCGTGACGGTGTCGCCCGGGGCGACCGTCGCGTCCGGGGTCGGCTGCTGGTCGTAGACGAAGCCGGGGGCGACGGGCCGGTCCGGCGGGGCCGGGCCCTTCTCCACATTGCAGCGCAGGCCGAGGCCCTCCAGCTTGGCGCAGGCGGCGCGCTGGCTGCTGTTGAACAGGTTCGGCACCTTGAGGTTCGCCGGGCCGTTGGAGACGACGACCGTGACCGTCGAGCCCTTCGGCGCCTTCGAGCCGCCGGGCGGGTCGGTGCTGATGACGTCGAGGCGCGGGACGGAGTCGCTCGACTCCACCTTCTTCTCGACGTCGAAGCCCTGCTCCTCCAGGAGGCTCTTGGCCGAGCTGTACGACTTCCCGGTCACGTCCGGGATCTCGACCTCCGAGGGCGGCTTCTCGCCCCTGGAGACCACCAGCGTGATCGTCGCGCCCTTCTCCGCCTGGGTGCCGGGCTGCGGGTCGGAGCTGATGACGTTGCCGCGCCTGATCTTGTCGCTGTACTCCTGCTTCGGCTCGCCGACCTGGAATCCGAGCTTGGTGAGCTCGGCGGTCGCGTCGCTCTGGCTGGTGTTGACGATGCTCTGCGGGATCGCGACCTGCTCGGTTCCGCCGCCACCGCCGCTCATCATCCAGCCGATGAGCGCGGCGCCGCCGATGAACAGCACGGCGAGGCCGATCCACAGCGCGGCCTTCTTGCCGGCGCCGCCGCGGTCGGGCATGTCGTCGTCGTAGCGCGCGGGCGGGATGCCGTAGTCGTCCGGCGGGCGCCGCACCTGGGTGCGGGGGCCGCCCGGGTAGCCGCTCATGACCTGGGTGCCCTGCGGCTGCCCGCCCATGAGCATGGTGGACGCGGCCGTCGACGCCACCGGCTGCCCCTGCAGCACGCGCTGGATCTCCTGCCGGAACTCCGTGGCGTTCTGGTAACGGTTGTCTGGCTCCTTCGCCATGGCCTTCAGCACGATCGCGTCCGCCCACTGCGGGATCTGCGGGTCGACGCCCGACGGCGGGACGGGCTCCTCCCGGACGTGCTGGTACGCGATCGCGACCGGGGAGTCGCCGGTGAATGGCGGCTTGCCGGTCAGCAGCTCGTACAGGACGCAGCCCGTCGAGTAGATGTCGCTGCGGGCGTCGACGCGCTCGCCGCGCGCCTGCTCCGGCGACAGGTACTGCGCGGTGCCGATGACCTGCGCGGTCTGCGTCATCGTGGCGGCGGTGTCGGCCATCGCGCGGGCGATGCCGAAGTCCATGACCTTGACCTCGTGCTGCCGGGTCAGCATCACGTTGGCCGGTTTGATGTCGCGGTGGACGATCCCGCCGCGGTGGCTGTAGTCGAGGGCGCGCAGGATCCCGTCGGTGACCTCCAGCGCCTTCTCGGGCAGCAGCGCGCGGTTCTCCCGCAGCAGGTCGCGCAGGGTGCTGCCGTCCACGTACTCCATCACGATGTACGGGATGGAGTTGTCGCCGATCATGTCCTCGCCGGTGTCGTACACGGCGATGACCGAGGGGTGGTTCAGCGACGCGGCCGACTGGGCCTCGCGCCGGAACCGGGCCTGGAACGTGGGGTCACGGGCCAGGTCGGACCGCAGTGTCTTGACCGCGACGACGCGATCAAGGCGCAGGTCTCGGGCACGGTAGACCTCGGCCATGCCGCCCCGCCCGATCACCGTCTCGAGCTCGTAGCGGCCGCCGAGCAGCCGAGGTTGACTCATATGTGCACTTTCCCTCGTACGTCTACACCTTGTCCTCCGAACCTAGCTTCCCGCTCTGGGTGGGAGAGGGATCCGGGCTCGGAGTTGACGGAGTCGTGGCGCTCTCCGCCGGTGTCGGTGTTTGGTCTGGGGCGGTGCGCGTCGCCCTGTGCGGATTCGTGGATGGCTTCTGTGATGGGGACGCCTGGCGGGTCCCCGGCGTTGACGGACGGATCCTATGCGTCCGCGGCCCCTGCGGGACAGTCGGCCTGGGTGTGACACGGGATCGGTACCTGCCCGACTCGCCCGGCGCGGTGCCCGGGACGTCGACGCTGCCGTCCCCGACGGGCCGTGTGGCGGGGGCGCCGGGCGGGTCCCGCTCGTCCTCACCGGAGGCGGCGAAGGCGAACCCCTTCCAGAGCGACCCGATCACGATGGCCGTGACGACCAGCAGCACGGCCGCGACGGAGGTGTACGCCCGCGCCGAGCGCCTGCCGGGGCGCTCGTGCCCGCGCGCCGGCCCGCGCACCGGTCCCCTGGTGAGGTTATCCGGCCCCCCAGACCCGTCAAATCCAGACAAAACAGACGATTGGGTAACAATCTGGGGTCGTGCCGGGCGACGTGGGGCGTCCACCCGGACCGGCCGGCCCGTGCTGAGCGCCGCGCGGATCGCCAGCGCCCGCTCGGCGACCGTCGCCGCGTCCGCCGGACGGCCCGCGGGATGCTTCGCCAGCATCTCCATGATCAGCTCGCGGGCCGCCGCCGGGAACCGCGCCGGCAGCTCCGCCGGCGCCTCCCGGACGTGCCGCAGCGCGACCTCCACCGGCGTGGAACCGTCGAACGGCGGCGCGCCCGTCAGGCACTCGTACGCCACCACGCCCAGCGAGTAGAGGTCGGCGGACGGCGTCAGCTTCAGCCCCTGCGCCTGCTCGGGGGAGATGTAGTGCGCCGTCCCCATGACCATGCCGGTCGCGGTCTGCGACGCCGCCGCCAGCTGCCGCGCGATCCCGAAGTCGGTGATCTTCAGGACGCCGTCCGGCGACACCATCAGGTTCGCGGGCTTGACGTCCCGGTGCACGACCCCCGCCCGGTGCGCGACGGTCAGCGCCCGCCCCGCCTGGACCAGCAGGTCGAGGACGGCCTCCAGCGGCAGCCCGCCGTCGCGCGCGAGGATCCCGTCCAGCGGCTCGCCCGCCACCAGCTCCATCACCAGGTACGTCCGGCCGTTCTGCTCGCCGAAGTCGTAGGCCCGCGCGATCCCCGGATGCCGCAGCTCGGCCGCGAACCGGGCCTCCGACTCGAACCGGGTCCGCGCCGACAGGTCCGAGACGAACTCCCGGCGCAGCAGCTTCACCGCGACCGGATGCCTGGAGACCTCGTCGTCCGCCCGCCAGACCTCGCCCATCCCGCCGACGGCCAGCCGCTCCAGCAGCCGGTACCGCCCGTTCAGGACGAGGCCCGTGCTCACTTCTTCAAGACCTTGGCCATGATCGCCCCTGCGATCGGACCGGCATTGGTCGCGCCGTCGCCGGACCCCTCGGTCACCACGGCGAAGGCGTAGCGCGGGTTCTCGATCGGGCTGAACCCGACGAACCAGCGGGAGTTCGGGATGCCGGACGCCGGGTCCTGCTCGGCGGTACCGGTCTTACCGGCGATCCGCATGCCCTGGAGGTTCTTCGCGGTGCCCTCCGTGATCACCGCCCGCATCATCTCCGCGAGCTGGTCGGCGTGGTCGCCGCTCATCGCCTCCCCGAACTCCTTCGGGGACGCGTTGTACAGCTCGCTCTGGTCCTTCGCCCGCACCTTCTGCACCACGTACGGGTTCATGATCTTGCCGTCGTGGGCGACCGCGGCCCCGACCATCGCCATCTGCAGCGGCGTGGCCCGCACGTTCTCCTGGCCGATGCCGGAGCGCGCCGTCCCGTCCTTGCCGGTCTCGACCGTCTTGCCCTTGGAGTCCGTGACCGACACCGGGACCGCGCTCTGCGCCGAGAACATGTCCGGCTCCACCTTGATCCGCTCCCCGAACCCGAACTTGGCGGAGCCGTCGTGGAGCTGCTGGATGCCCATGTCGAGCGCCATCTTCGCGAACGAGGTGTTGCACGACTCGGCGAACGCGCCCTTCAGCGGGGCGGTGCCGGCGCAACTGCCGCTGTCGTGCGAGTTCGGCAGCGGGCGTCCGGACTCCGGCAGGATCAGCTGGCCGGTGAGGACGCTGGAGGAGATGCTGAGGTTGAGCCGCTCCATCGCCACCGCCGAGGTGACCGCCTTGAACGACGAGCCCGGCGGGAACGTCTGGCTCAGCGCGTTGTCGACCAGCGGCCGGATGACGCCGTCGCCCTTCTCAAGCTGCTCCAGCCGCTTCGCGCCCTTGTCACCCGTCTGCGGCGCGACCTCGTTCGGGTCGTAGGACGGCCACGACGCCGCCACCTTGATCGCGCCGGTCTTGATGTCCATCACCACGGCGCCGCCGCGGCGGCCCTGCTGCGTCTTCGCCTTCAGCTGCGCGTACGCCGTCCGCTGCGCGTCCGGGTCGATCGTCAGCTCGACGTTCGCGCCCTCCGCCTTCTTGCCGATGAACGTGTCGAACCAGCGCTGCTGCGTGATGCGCCTGTCCTTGCCGGCCAGCAGCGAGTTGTAGGCCCGCTCCACCTGCGAGGCGGTGCCGCTCGTCGTGAACGCCCCGGTGATCGGCGCGAAGACCGGACCGTCCTTGTAGACCCGGGAATACTTCTCGGCGTCCTCCTTGAACCGCTCCGAGACCACGAGGACCTCGCCGCCCGCGGAAATCTGCCCGCGCGGCGACTTGAGCGGGTCGGCGTACTGCCGGGCGTTGTTGGAGTCGGTCCGCAGGTCCTCCGCCTGGCTGCCCTGGACGTAGTTCACCTGCGCCATCAGCCCGAAGAACAGCAGCAACGCGAAGATCGCCACCCGTCGAACCGGCTTGTCCATGTTCATGGGACGGAAATCACCTCGTGCTCACGATCTGGGTCATGCCCTCGTCCTGGATCGCCTGTGGGGCCGGCTTGCGCGCGTCATGGCTCATCCGCACCAGGATCGCGATCAGGATCCAGTTGGCCATCAGCGACGAGCCGCCCTGGGACAGGAACGGCGTCGTCAGGCCGGTGAGCGGGATCAGCCTGGTCACGCCGCCGACGATCACGAAGACCTGGAGCGCCAGGACGAACGAGACACCTCCCGCGAACAGTTTCAGGAACGGGTCGCGCGCCGCCACCGCGGTCTTCATCCCGCGCTGCACGATCAGCGAGTAGATCAGCAGCAGCGCCATCAGCCCGGTCAGCCCGAGCTCCTCGCCGATCGAGTCGAAGATGAAGTCGCTGAACGACAGCGGCGTCCGCCACGGCTCGCCCTGCCCGAACCCGGTGCCGAGGACGCCGCCCTGCGCGAGCGCGAACAGGCCCTTCATCAGCTGCGCGCTGTCGGCGTAGGACCCGCCGAGCTCGGCGCACGCCGAGAAGCCGGGCGAGGCCGACCCCTGCGCGTCGAACCGCTTGTATATCTCGGTGTTGGGGTTGACGGGGACGACCTTGCCGCTCTCCAGCAGGCAGCCGCCGTCGAAGTACGGCTTCGGGTTCTGCCAGATGTCGATGCGCTGGTTCACGTGGCCCATGAACGGCAGCAGCGTCGCGACGAACACGCCCGCCGCCAGCAGCCCGACACCGATCACCACCCACGACACCCGCTGCGTCGCGATGTACAGCATCGAGATGAACAGGCCGAAGAACAGCAGCGCGGTACCGAGGTCCTTCTGGACGAACAGGACGCCGAGCGAGAAGAACCAGAGCACCATGATCGGGCCGAGGTCGCGGGCGCGGGGCACGCTCAGCGGCCCGATCTTCTTGCCGATCAGCGACATGGCCTGCCGCTTGTTCACCAGGTAGCCCGCGAAGAACACGACGAGCAGCAGCTTGGCGAACTCGCCGGGCTGCACCGAGAACGGGCCGAGCTGGATCCACACCCGCGCGCCGTTGATCTCCGCGCCGATGCCGGGGACGATCGGCAGCAGCAACAGGATGACGGCGCTGAGGCCGATCAGGTACGTGTAGCGCTGCGCGGTCTTCGGCGTGAACGACAGCGGGGCGTCGCTCTTCTCGGTGTCCCGCATGATCAGGACGGCGGCGACGAACAGGACGATGCCGACGAACGTCCACATCAGCTGGCTCGGCGCGTCGGCGGCGTCCTCCAGGACCTTCTTGCCCGCGGCCGCGGCGGCCTTGCGGTCGTCGCTGGTGTCCAGGTCCAGCCGGTAGATCATCGCGAGCCCGATGCCGTTCAGCGCCACCGCCAGCGGCAGCAGCAGCGGATCGGCGTACGGGGTGAACTTCATCTGGACGAAGTAGGCGGCGAGCGCCAGCACGGCGAGCCCGCCGCCGTACACGAACAGCCCGCCGGGGATGTAGCCGTCACGGGCCAGGCCGACCTCCGCGAACGCCGACAGCGTCAGCACCATCGCGAAGATCAGCAGCGCGAACGAGGCCGCGTTGCGCCGCTGGTACGGCAGCCGCGCCCTGATCTGGTCCCCGATCGACTGCATCTACGGCTTCCCTCGGTTGGGGGGACAGTCAGCGGGCTTGTCGGGAGCGCCCTGGGTGCACTTGTCGCGGCGGTCCGTCATCTGCTTCAGCCGGGCCTGCGCGCCGGCCCGGCCGATGATGTCCTTGACGGTGCCCTTCGTGATCGCGTCGGCGTCGGAACGGGTCAGCTCGGAGATCGGGACGCCCGTGGGCTTCACGTCCTCCTTGCAGCTCTGCTGGCTGCGGCCGCGCACGATGGAGACGTTGTTGGACTCGTTGACGAGGCTGTACTTGCAGACGCGGGAGACCAGCAGCTGCCACTCGTCGGAGCCGTCCACCGAGTAGGTGGCCTTCACCTCCTGCTGGAGGTCCTGGGGGAGGTCCTCGACCATGATGGGCTGGAGGTTCTTCACGTTCGCCTTGCGGGACATGTCGAAGCCCAGCACCGACTGCGGCGTCCCCCGGTACAGGACGGCCTGGCCCTTCTCCTCGCCGATGTAGTAGCCGTTCCGGACGGTCTGCACCAGCACGAACCCGCCCGCCAGGACGCACACGACGACGACGCCCGCGACGACGAACAGCCACGTCCAGCGGCGCACGCCGCCCCGGCGCGCCCGCATCGGAGCCTGCTGCATCGCGCCGCCCGCCATCGGCGGACCGCCCATCGGGTCGGCCATCGGCGCCTGCGCGGGGGCCGGCGGCGGGGGCATCTCGTCCACGGCGACCGGCGGCTGCGGCCTGGTGTCGCGGAGCTGCGCGGCCCGCCCGGCGGGCGTGTCGGCGGCGGTCGTGTTCGCGCCGGGCCCCCCGCCCGGCGGCTCCGGCGGCGAGGCGTTGGCCGCCGCGCCGACCGCGTGCCCCGGCCCGCCCGTCGGCGGCTGGCGCTCCAGGTCGATGACGTCCGCGACCACGCAGGTGATGTTGTCGGGGCCGCCGCCGCGGTTCGCCAGGTCGATGAGCTGCCGGACGGCCTGCTCCGGGTCGTCCACGTCGGTCAGCACCTGGAAGATCGTCTCGGCGGTGACGACGCCCGACAGGCCGTCCGAGCACAGCAGGTACCGGTCGCCGACCTGCGCCTCCCGCAGGGACAGGTCGGGGTCGACTTCGCCGCGCCCGTCCAGTGCCCGCAGCAGCAGCGAACGCTGGGGATGGGACGCGGCCTCGTCGGGGCTGATTCTGCCCTCGTCCACCAGCGACTGGACCAGCGTGTGGTCGTGCGTGATCTGGAAGAGGCTGCCGTCCCGCAGCAGGTAGGCGCGGGAGTCGCCGATGTGGACGAGCGCGACCTGGTTGCCCGCCCACAGCATCGCCGTCAGCGTCGTGCCCATGCCCTGCAGCGCCGGATCGGACTCCACGATGCGGTGCAGGTTGTCGTTCGCCGCCCGGACCGTGTGCTCCAGCGCGGCCAGCAGCTCCGTCGCGGGCAGGTCCTTGTCGAGCGCCCGCAGCGCCTCGATCGCCGCCGCGCTGGCGATCTCGCCGCCGACGTGCCCGCCCATCCCGTCGGCGACCGCGAGCAGGTGCGCGCCCGCGTACGCCGAGTCTTCGTTGCCCTCGCGCAGCATGCCGACGTCGGAGCGCGCGGCGTAGCGGATTCCCAGAGTCATTTGCGCAGCTCGATCACGGTCTTGCCGATACGGACCGGTACGCCGGGCGGGACCGGCATCGGCCGGCTCACCTTCGTGCGTCCGAGATATGTGCCATTGGTCGAGCCGAGATCTTCCACGATCCACTGACCGTCCTGCGCATAAAGTCGGGCATGCCGGCTCGAAGCGTAGTCGTCGGTCACTACAAGCGTGGCGTCATTGGCCCGACCGATGGTGATGGGCACCCCCGTGAGGTCGATGACCGTGCCGGCCCGTTCGCCCTGCACGACCACCAGCTTCGTTGGGGCGCCCTGCTGGGCGCTGCGCTGCTGCCGCGGCGGCTTCGGCTGCCGCTGCTCCCGTGGAGGCCGCGGCTGGGACGCGCGCTGGGCCGCTCTCGTCGCGGCCTTCGAGCCGAACAGGTCGGCCCTGATCACGCCGACGGCCGCGATGACGAACAGCCAGAGGACCGCGAGGAACGCCAGCTTGATCAGGGTGAGGGTGAAAGGGGACATCGGAGTCGGGGTTACTCCCTATCGCGGCGGAACACAAGAGTGGTCCGGCCCATCGTCACGCGGGAGCCGTCGACCAGCGTGACCCGCCGGATCGGCTGCCCGTTGACGAACGAGCCGTTGGTCGACCCTAGATCCACGAGAGCGATTTCGGGACCTTCTACGCGTATCTCGGCATGGTGCCGGGACACTCCCGGGTCGACGAGGCGCAGATCGCAGTCCGTCCCGCGGCCCAGCAGGGTCACCGGCGTATTGATCTCATAGGTGCGCTGGGTCGTGTCCGACCCCTCGACGGCCGTCGTCACCAGCAGCCGCGGATGCCCCCCGAACACCCCCCCG
>NZ_SMJX01000081.1 GCF_004348535.1 Actinomadura sp. KC216 | reverse complement strand
CCCCGCCGCCGGCGCCCGCGCCGCCGTCCGCCGCCGTCGCGGAGCGGTCGGCCGGGTTCGACGCGCTGCTCCCCTCGTCCACGCCGGTCGAGCTGCGCGAGGCGCACCGACCGCTGGCGGTCACCTACACCTACGAGGGGCGGACGCACACGCTCGACGACTACCTCCTCCGCACCGGCACGCAGGGCTTCGTCGTCCTGGACGGCCGCGACATCGTCTTCGAGCGCTACGTCGCCGCGACCCGCGACAGCCTCTTCCAGTCGTGGTCGATGGCGAAGTCGTTCACGTCGGCGGCGGTCGGCATCGCGCTCGGGGAAGGGTTCATCGGCTCGATCGACGATCCGGTCACCGAGTACGTCCCGGAGCTGGAGGGCTCCGGGTACGACGGCGTCTCGCTGCGGGACCTGCTGCGGATGTCGTCGGGTATCGCGTGGGAGGAGACGGTCGACGTCCCGCCCGTGCACGTCGCCGCGAGCCTCGGGTACCCGCTGACCGCGATGGCGAGGCAGCGCGAGCGCGGCTGGGAGCCGGGGACGAGATTCGAGTACACGAGCATGAACTCGTTCGTCCTCGGGTGGGTCGTCGCGAAGGCGACCGGCGTCCCGTACCACGCCTACTTGCAGCGGAAGATATGGGGACCGGCGGGGATGGCGTCCAAGGCCCTCCTCGGCAACGACTCCAACGGCAACAGCATGGCGTACTGCTGCTACTACGCCACCGACCGCGACTTCGCCCGGTTCGGGCTGCTGTACCTGAACGGCGGCAGGGCGAACGGGCGGCAGGTCGTCCCGGCCTCGTGGGTGGCGGAGTCGACGCGCCCGTCCGCGCCGTTCAACCAGGGCTACGGCCTGCACTGGTGGCTGGGCGCGGACGGCGCGTTCTCCGCCGACGGCCTCGGCGGCCAGCGCATCTGGGTCTCGCCGCGGCACGGCGTCGTGATCGTCAAATCGACGCTCGCGACCCTCGTCGGCGGGGAGGAGACGGACGCCGCGTTCGAGGCGGTCGCCGCCGAGGTCGCGCGGACCCGGGCGGCCCGCCTGACCTCGGCGCACTGACGCCGGTCCCCGTCGGTCGCCCCTCCCCGTCCGTCGCCGCGTCGCCGTGCCCGTCGGCCCGGCCGTAACCCGGTGGAACAATCCGGGCGAACCGGTGGTTAGGCTTGCCTAAGTGGTGATCGGGCGCATCGGAGGGCTGCATGGCGACGGAACCGGCACGCAAGGGACGCAGGCTGACCAGGGGGACGGTGCTGCGCACCGAACGGGTCACCCCGCACATGATCCGGGTGGTCATCGGCGGTGAGGACCTGGCCGGGTTCGGCGCGGGAGAGTTCACCGACCACTACGTGAAGCTGCTCTTCATGCAGCCGGGCGTCACCTACCCGGAGCCGCTGGACATGGAGAAGGTCCGCGCGGAGATGCCGCGGGAGCAGTGGCCGTCCACCCGGACCTACACCGTCCGCGCGTGGGACCCCGAGGCCGTCGAGCTCACGATCGACTTCGTCCACCACGGCGACAAGGGCCTCGCGGGGCCGTGGGCGGCCAGCGCCCGCCCCGGCGAGCAGATCTACTTCCAGGGGCCGGGCGGCGCCTACGCGCCCAGCGCCGACGCGGGCTGGCATCTGCTGGTCGGCGACGAGAGCGCGCTGCCCGCGATCGCCGCCTCCCTCGAACGCGTCCCGAGCGGCGCGCCCGCACGCGTGTTCGTCGAGGTCGCCGGGCCCGAGGAGGAGCAGGACCTGCCGACCCCGGGCGACGCGGACATCGTGTGGCTGCACCGCGATGGCGGCCAGGTCGGGGACCTGCTGGTCGAGGCCGTCCAGAAGCTGGAGTTCCCGAGCGAGGACGTGCACGCGTTCGTCCACGGGGAGGCGAACTTCGTCAAGGTGCTCCGGCGGCACCTGCGGGTCGAGCGCGGCCTGCCGCTGGAGCGGCTGTCCATCTCCGGCTACTGGCGCCTGGGCCGTGACGAGGACGGCTGGCAGTCCAGCAAGCGCGAGTGGCAGCAGCAGGTCGAGCAAGAGGAAGCCCAGGCCCTCGCCTGAAATCCAGAGGCGCCCTGCGCTCGCTCCGGTCGCCTCGTACGCCCCGCCCGGTGCGTGATCGGCTCGGAGGCGGGGTCAGGCGGTGGCGCGGGTCTGGTCGTCCAGGTCGGGGCCTTCGCCGTCGGCGAAGCCGGGGAGCCAGCGTTCGGCCTCGGCGCGGAACGCGCCCTCGGCCTCAAGCTGGCAGAGCACGCCGCCGCATCCGGACAGGGCGCGGCTGACGGCCAGGTACTGGGGCGGCAGCCGGAACTGGCGGGCGAGCGCGCCGGGGCGCATGTCGGACGCGAGGCCGAGCCCCCGCGCGGTCTGCTCGCGCAGCCATTCGCGCGAGTACCGGAACCGTTCGACGGCGAACGGGGCGGCGTGCGGCGCGACGAGGTCGGCGACCTCGCCGGCGTCGACGTCGGCGTCCGGGGCGAGGAAGCCCTCCTCGCGGAGCGCGTCGACGATGTCCTCGGGGTCGCCGAGCGTGCCGATGCGCAGCAGGCGGCCGATCGACCACTGCAGCTCGGCGGGGACGCGGGCGGCGCCGCCGAAGTCCATGACGCCGAGGCGGCCGTCGTCCAGCAGCCGGAAGTTGCCCGGGTGCGGGTCGATGTGGATCATCTCGCAGCGGTCCGGGCCGGAGAGAAGGAAGCGGAACAGCAGCAGGCCCGCGCGGTCGCGCTGTTCTTGTGAACCCTCGGCGATGACCTTGGCGAGCGGGGTGCCGTCCAGCCACTCGGTGACCAGGACGTTGCCCGACTGGGCGACGACCGCCGGGACGAGGAAGTCGGGGTCGCCGGCGTAGGCGTCGTGGAAGGCGCTCTGGGCGCGGGCCTCGTCGACGTAGTCGAGCTCCTTCTCCAGCCGCCGCTTGAGGTCGGCGATCACGGGCTTGACCTCGACGCCGGGGAACAGCGGGGTGAAGAGCCTGCTGAGCCGGGAAATCTGGTTGAAGTCGCTCATCAAGGCCTGGGCGGCGCCCGGGTACTGGACCTTGACCGCGACCGTCCGGCCGTCGTGCCAGACCGCCTTGTGGACCTGGCCGATGGACGCCGCGGCGGCGGGCCGGTCGTCGAACTCGGCGAACCGGTCGCGCCAGTCGCGGCCGAGCCCCTCGGCGAGGACGCGGTGGGTGGTCGCGGCGGGCATCGGCGGCGCGGACTCCTGCAGCTTGGTCAGGCTGGCGCGGAACGGCCCGGCGATCTCCTCCGGCAGCCCGGCCTCGAAGATCGACAGCAGCTGGCCGACCTTCATCGCGCCGCCCTTCAGCTCGCCGAGCACGGCGAACAGCTGGTCGGCGGTGCGGCGCTGGACCTCCAGCGCGACGGCCTCGGCGGGACGCCCGATCGTCCGCTTGCCGAACCCGAGCGCGGTGCGGCCGGCGAACCCGAGCGGCAGGCTCGCCAGCTTGGCGGTCCGCGTCACGGCGCGGCGGGGGATGTCACTCACGGCACGACCGTCCCTCGTTCGACGATGCGTCCAATGGCTGCCAGCCTCTCACGGCGCGGGAACACCTCAAAGTGGTCATTGCCCGTCAAAGATTCAGCGTTCGAGCAGGCCGGAAGATTCCCGGCACCGGGCGGGAGGCGGCCGGCCGGGCGGCAGCTCGCTGCGATCGAGCGACTACAGATCGTCATCAAGGGTAGTTAGCGGGTGTGAAAGAGAAAATCGGAGGTGCCGGACGCAAGGGCCGGCTGCTGATCATCGGTGGGGCGGAGAACCGGACCTGCGGGTCGGGGGCCCTGGAGACGTTCGTCGAGCTCGCGGGCGGCGAGGACGCGCGGATCGTGGTCGTGACGACGGCGACCGAGGTACCGGAGGAGGTCGCCGACGAGTACACCGCCGTGTTCGGGCGGCTCGGCGTGACCTCGGTGCGGGAGCTGCGGCTGCTGGGCCGGGCCGCGGCCGACGGCGCGGCGACGCTGCGGGCGCTGGACGCGGCGACCGGGGTGCTGTTCAGCGGCGGCGACCAGTCGCGGATCCGGACCCTGGTGGGCTCGCGGACCAACGAGCTGCTCAAGCGGCGGCTCGACCAGGAGGGCCTGGTCATCGCCGGGACGAGCGCGGGCGCCACCGCGATGGGCCACTGGATGATCCTGGGCGGGCACGGCCACGAGGTGGCCGCGTCCAGCGTGAAGGTCGGGCCGGGGCTCGGGCTGCTCGACAACGTGCTGATCGACATGCATTTCAACGAGCGGGGGCGGCTGCCGCGGCTGATGAGCGGCATCGCGCTCGACACGCGGCTGCTGGGCGTCGGGATCGACGAGGACACCGCGATCGTCGTCGGCGACGGGCAGTTCGACGTCGTCGGGACGGGCGTGGTCACGGTCGTCGACGCCGGCCAGTCCACCGTCGCCTACGCCGCCTCCGACGACGAGCCGATGGCGATGCTGGACGTGTCGCTGCACCTGCTGCCCGCCGGATGCGCCTTCCAGATGAACGACAAGCTCCCGGCGATCGGCAACATGCGCGGGCCGGAGGAGGAGTAGCCGTGCGGCTCGACCATGTGCGCCGCCTGAGCGGCCCCAACGTTTTCCTTTCACGTCCCGTCGCGATCGCGCGGCTGGATCTGCAGGGCCTGACCGGAAACGAGACGACCGACCATCCCGGTTTCGCCGAGCGGCTGGTGGAGGCGCTGCCGGGGCTGCGGACGCACCACTGCTCGGCGGGCCGCCCGGGCGGGCTGCTGGACGCGATGGCGCGCGGCACCTATTTCGGGCATGTCGCCGAGCACGTCACGCTGGAGCTGTCCGGGCTGATCGGCCGGGAGGTGTACTTCGGCCGGACGGTCCGCGCGGGCGGCCCCGCCGAGTACGACGTGATCCTGGAGTGCCCGCGGGACGAGCCGCCGGCCAGCCCGGTGGTGGAGCAGCTGATCACGCTCGCGCTGCGGCTCGTCAACGGCGCGCTGGCCGGGCGGGTGCCGGACCCGGCCGCCGACCTGGCCCGCATCGCCGCGGCCCACGAGGAGGAGCGGCTCGGGGTGAGCACGTCGGCGCTGGCGCGGGCGGCGCGGCGGCGGGGCGTGCCGGTCCGCCGGGTCGAGGGCCTGAACCTGCTGCGGCTCGGGTACGGGCGGTACCGGCGGACGGTGTGGGCGGCGATGACCGACGGCACCTCGGCGATCGGGATGGAGGTCGCGGGCGACAAGCGGCTCGCGCACCGGGTCCTCGCCGACGCGGGCCTGCCCGTCCCGGAGGGGCGGGTGGCGGCGTCGCCGGCGGAGGCGCTGGGGGCGCTGCGGGAGATCGGCGGGCCGGTGGTGGTCAAGCCGCTGGCGGGGCACCAGGGCGAGGGCGTCCACATCGAGCTGGCGACCGCGCCGGAGGTCGTGGCGGCGTTCGCGTCGGCGGCGGGCGAGGAGGGCGAGGTCCTCGTCGAGTCCTACATCCCGGGCCGCGACTACCGGGTCCTGGTCGTCGGCGGGCGGGTGGTGGCGGCGGCCGAGCTGACAGCGGCGTGCGTGACCGGCGACGGGACCGCGACGGTCGCCGAGCTGGTGGCGCGGGTCAACGCCGACCCGGCGCGCGGCGAGGGGCACGACCGGCCGCTGACGCGGCTCGCGCTCGGCCCGACGGAGCTGGCGCTGCTGGCCCGGCAGGGGCACGGCCCGCGGTCGGTGCCCGGCGGCGGGGAGCGGGTGTGGCTGCGGCGGAACGCGAACCTGTCCACCGGCGGCACCAGCCGGGACGTGACCGGCGGCGTCCACGCCGAGGTCGCGGACCTGTGCGTGCGCGCCGCCGCGACGGTCGGCATGGACGTGTGCGGCATCGACCTGCGGCTGCCCGACATCGGCTCGCCGGTGCCCGCCGACCGCGGCGCCGCCGGGATCCTGGAGGTCAACGCCGCGCCGGGCCTGCGCATGCACCTGGCGCCGCACGAGGGGGCGGGACGCGACGTCGCGGGCGACATCATCGACCTGATGTATCCGGCGGGCACGCCGTCGCGGGTCCCGGTCGTGTCGGTGACGGGCACGAACGGCAAGACCACGACCGTCCGGATGATCGCGCACATGCTGGAGCTGGACGGCCGCCGGACCGGCATGACCAGCACCGAGGGCGTGTACGTGGGGCGGCGGCTGGTGCACGCCTCGGACGCGTCCGGGCCGCGGTCGGCGGAGATGGTGCTCGGCGACCGGTCGGTGGAGGCGGCGGTGCTGGAGACGGCGCGGGGCGGGATCGTCCGGCGCGGCCTCGGCTACGACCGCGCCGACGTCGCCGTCGTCACCACCATCACCCGTGACCATCTCGGCATGGACGGCACCGAGCACCTGGAGGACCTGATCGACATCAAGGCGCTGGTCGCCGAGGAGATCCGGCGCGGCGGGCACCTGGTCCTCAACGCGGAGGACCCGGCCGTGGCGGGGCTGGCCGCCCGTCCCACGGTCGAGGAACGGGCCCCGGTGCTGCGCTACTTCGCGGTCGCGGCCGGCGCGCCCGTCCTGGCGGAGCATCTGCGCGGCGGCGGCATCGGCTTCACCGTGCAGGACGGCTGGCTGACGGAGGCGCACGGCGACCGCCGGACCCGGATCCTGCCCGCCGGGGAGGTCGCGGGCTCGTTCGGCGGGGACGCCGTCCACGTCGTCGCGAACGCGCTCGCCGCCGCCGCTGCGGCCCGGGCGCTCGACGTCCCGGTGGACGTGGTGGCGCGGGCGCTGCGCACGTTCGACCCGCACCTGCGCAACCCGGGCCGGGGCTGCGTGTACCGGGTCGGGGCCAATCCCGTCCTGGTCGACTACGCGCACAACCCGGCGGCGGTCACCGCGATGGGCGCGTTCGTCGAGCGGCGGTGGGGCGGCGGGGGCGTCGCCGCGGTCACGCTGCCGGGCGACCGGTCCGACGAGCTGGTCGCGGAGACCGCGCGGGCCCTGGCCGCGACGTTCGGCCGCGTCGTCGTCTACGAGGACGAGGACCTGCGCGGGCGCCGCTCCGGCGAGATGACCCGGCTGATCGTCCAGGGGCTGCGGGAGGGGCGCCCGGACGTCCGCACGCATCCGGCGGGCGACCTGAAGGGCGCCCTGACGTCGGCGCTGGACATCGCGGAGCCGGGCGAGCCCGTCCTGCTGCTGTACGAGAAGCTTCAGCCGGTCGTGGAGCTGCTCGAAACGCTGGGCGCGGAGCCCGAGGCATCGGAGCCCGTGGCGCCGGAGCCGGGTGCGGGGACGTCCGGGATGGCGGCGGGCGGGCGCAGGAGCAGCACGGTGATCGACAGCAGCGCGAGCGCGACGATCCCGTCCAGCCAGTAGTGGTTGGCGGTGGCGACGACGACCGCGATGGTCGTGACCGGGTGCAGGAGCCACAGCCACCGCCACCGCGTCCGGGACGTGACGACGAGCCCGAGCGCGATCACGGCCGCCCACCCGATGTGCAGGGACGGCATCGCCGCGTACTGGTTGGCGATCATGTCGCTCTCCGGGGGCCCGTACACGGCGGGCCCGTACCGGGCGGCGGTGTCGATGAGCCCGGTGGCGGGGAGCATGCGGGGCGGCGCCAGCGGCACGAGCAGGTGCAGGGCGAGCGCGGCGGCGGTCAGGCCCACCAGGACACGGCGGATCCACCGGTAGTGGGAGGGCCGCCGCAGGTAGATCCAGAGCAGGAACAGCACGGTCGCCGGGAAGTGCACGGCCGCGTAGAAGCCGTTCACGAGGTGGATCAGCGCCTCGCTGTGCAGGATCGCCTGCTGGACGGCGGCCTCGTCCGGCAGGCGCAGGGCCCGTTCGAGGTCCCAGACGTCGCGGGCGTTGGCGAACGCGTCGGTGACGCGGTCGCTGGAGAACAGGCGGCCGAGCTTGTAGAGACCGAACAGCCCGAGGATCAGCGCCAGCTCCCGGACGGGCCGCGGCCGCCCGCCCGGCTTGCTCCCGCCGGGATCGGGCTTCTTCTCGGACGGCTCCTGCTCGTCCGGGCGCTCCGCCTCGTCCGGCCGCTCGGGTTCCTGCGGGCGTGACGGGGTCTCGTCCGGGTGGGGCGGCTGCTCGACAAGGCTCACCGCGCTCCCCCGACCGCCCGCACCGTCACGGGCCCCACGGTAGACCGAACTTGCCCTTTCGGCAGAATTTCAGATGCTGTCACCTTAGGTGACATGCCTCTCATCATCCGAGCGGCAGGCCGACGTAGTTCTCGGCGAGCGTCGTGGCGGCGGGCTCCGAGGAGGCCACATAGTCCAGGTGGGCGCGCTGGAGACGCCGCTCGAACGCGGTCGCGGACGGGTCGACGTGCAGCAGCGTCGTCATCCAGTAGGAGAAGTGCTCGGCCCGCCAGACGCGGCGCAGGCACGCGTCGGAGTACCCGTCGAGCAGGGTCTCCGATCCGGTGGAGTAGCGCTCCGTGAGCGCCCGCGCCAGCATGATCACGTCGGACACGGCGAGGTTGAGGCCCTTCGCGCCGGTCGGCGGGACGATGTGGGCCGCGTCCCCGGCGAGGAACAGCCGGTCGTGCTGCATCGGCTCGGCGACGAAGCTGCGCATCGGCGTGATCGACCGGTCGGTGATCGGGCCCTCGTGCAGCTTCCAGCCGTCGTCGGTGGCGAACCGGGCGGCGAGCTCGTCCCAGATACGGGCGTCGGACCAGGCGGCGATGTCCTCGTCCGGCCGCACCTGGAGGTACAGGCGGCTGACCGTGGGCGAGCGCAGGCTGTGCAGCGCGAAGCCGCGGTCGTGGTTGGCGTAGATCAGCTCCTCGGTGGACGGCCGGACGCCGGCGAGGATGCCGAGCCACGCGAACGGGTAGTCGCGGGTGAACGTCCGCAGCCCCGGGACGGCCGGGCGGCTGACGCCGTGGAACCCGTCACAGCCCGCGATGTAGTCGCAGTCGAGGGTGCGGGTCTCGCCGCCGCTGCGGTAGGTCACGCGGGGCGCGGACGCGTCCAGCTCCACGACCTCGGCCTCGAACCGGACGTCGCCGCCGTCCGCGAGCCGCCGCGCGACGAGGTCCTTGACGATCTCGGTCTGCGCGTAGACGGTCACGGCCCGGCCGGTGAGGTCGGTCAGCGGGATGCGGTGCCCGGCGCCGCCGAACCGCAGCTCCAGCCCGTGGTGGACGAGGCCCTCACGGTCGAGCCGCTCCCCGACGCCGCTGTCGCGCAGCGCGTCGGTCGTGCCCTGCTCCAGCATCCCGGCGCGCTGCCGGTGCTCCACGTAGCCGCGGTCCCGGCTCTCCAGGACGACCGAGTCGATCCCCTGGAGGTGGAGCAGCTGGGACAGCAGCAGGCCCGCGGGCCCGCCGCCGATGATCGCGACCTGGGTACGCATCGCTCTTGTTTCTCCTCGTCGTCTCGCCGTCGGGGGGTTCAGGCGCCGGTGTCTCGCTCGGCGGAGAACATGTCGGGGCCGCCGTGCCAGTGCGCTGCCACGTCGCGGGACAGGGCGCGCACCGCCGTCGTCAGCGGCGGCAGCAGCCGCCGCAGGTCGGCGCCGCGGGTGCCGGAGACCAGCGACATCGCCGCGACGACGTCGCCCGCGCCGTCGCGCACCGGGGCGCCGACCGACGACGCGCCGAGCGTCATCTCGTCGCGGGTCAGCGCGTATCCGGAGCGGCGGACCTGCTCGATCGAGCGGCGCAGCTCGTCCGGGTCGGTGATGGAGCGGCGCGCGTGCCGGTCGAGGTCGCCGCGCAGGACCTTCTCCCGGACCTCCGGCGGCGCGTAGGCCAGCAGGACCTTCCCGACGCCGGTGGTGTGCAGCGGCAGCGTCTGCCCGACCTGCGTCACGATCGGGGCCGACCGGGTGCCGCGCAGCCGTTCCACGATCAGGACGCGGTCGTCGCGCAGGACGCCGAGCTGGACGTTGTCGTGCGTGGCCTCGTACAGGTCCTCCATGTGCGGGAGCGCCAGCTCGCGCAGGCCCATGACGGCGGGGGCCTGGCTGCCGATCCGCCAGAGCCGGGTGCCGATGCGGTAGGTGCCGTCCGGGACGCGTTCCAGGAACCCGCCCGCGACCAGCTCGCCGACGAGGCGGTGGCCGGTGGCGAGGGGCAGCCCGGACCGGCGGCATATCTCGCTCAGGTTCAGCCGGACGCCGCCCTGCGCGAACGCGTTCAGGATGGCCATGACCTTGCCCGCCACGCTGACCGGCCGCGCGCCGCCCGCGCCGCCCGCGCCGTTCGCCCGGTCGCCGCCCGTCTGGTCACCGCCCACGCCGTCCACCGTCCACGCCGTCACCGCCCGCACCGTCGCCGCCCGGGCCCGTCCGCCCGTCACTCCTGTTCGCTGAGTACCCGCTGGGCGACGGCGAACGCCGAGTTCGCGGCGGGCACCCCACAATAGATCGCCGACTGCAGGAGCACCTCTTTGATCTCCTCGCGGGTCAGGCCGTTGCGGAGCGCGGCCCGCACGTGCATCGCCAGCTCCTCCAGGTGCCCGCCGGCGACCATCGCGGTGAGCGTGATGCAGCTGCGGGTCCTGCGGTCCAGGCCGGGGCGGCTCCATATCTCGCCCCACGCGTAGCGGGTGATCAGGTCCTGGAAGTCGGCGGTGAAGTCGTCCTTGCGGGCCTCGGCGCGGTCGACGTGCGCGTCGCCGAGGACCTCGCGGCGGGTCGCCATGCCCTGCGCGTGCCGCTCCGCGTCGCTCATCGGCCGGTTCCCTTCCATGTGCGGTCGAGGTGGGAGGTGATCGCTTCGGTGACCGGGCCCGGCCGCTCGGCGTTGGCCAGGTGGCCGGCGTCGTCGATCACGGTCAGGCGGGCGTCCGGGACGCCGGCGGCGAGCGCGCGGGCGTGGCCGTCGGGCGGGGTCGGGCCGTCCTGCGCGCCGGCGATCACCAGGGTCGGCGCGGAGATCCCGCCGAGGCGGCCGGTGGCGTCGAACCCGGCGAGGGCGTCGCAGCAGGCGGCGTAGCCCTCGGGGTCGGTCGCGCGGAGCATGGCCACGTACGGGTCGGCGCCAGTGAAGGACGGGGTGAACCAGCGCCCGGCCGCCGTGTCCGCGACCGGCCCGACGCCCTCGCGGCGGACGAGCGCCGCCCGCTCCCGCCACGGTCCCGGGTCGCCGAAGCGCGGGGACGTGCAGCACAGGATCAGGCTGCCGACGCGGCCGGGGGCGCGGAGCGCGAGCGCGGTGCCGATCGCCCCGCCGAGCGACACGCCCGCGTAGGCGGCGCGGTCGACGCCGAGGTCGTCCAGGAGGCGCGCGATCCCGTCGGCGAGGTCTTCGACGGTGAAGGGGCCGTCCGGTGGCGGCTCGTCGCCGTGGCCGGGCAGGTCGTAGCGCAGGACGCGCCACGACCGGGTCAGGGCGGGCAGCTGCGGCAGCCACAGGTCCATGGACGTGCCGAGGGACGGGCCCAGGACGACGACGGGCGCGTCCGCCGGGCCGTCCAGCCGATGGTGCGGCGGTCTCGCCCCGGTCACGCGCGGCTCCTGCGGTAGGCGTCGAGGGCCCGCTCGACGAGGACGGCGGCGGCGCCGGGACCGGGATCGCGGCCGAGGACGTCGAGCAGGTCGTCGAGGTCCGCGCGCATCAGCTCCGTGGACACCTCCAGGCCGGCCACCAGCTCGGCGGCCGTCTCCGCCGCGCCGCCGGTGAGGCGCAGGCACTCGCGCAGCGGCTGCCACTCCGCGTGCCACTCCCCCGCCGGGCGCTCGTGCGGCGCGGCCTGCGCGGCGAGCAGCACCTGGACCTGGGCCGGGACCTGCAGCGCGGCGGACCGGACCAGCGTGGACAGCGCCGGGTTGCGCTTGTGCGCCATCGACGACGATCCGCCCTTCCCCGGCCCGGCCGCCTCCGCCACCTCGCCGACCTCGCTCTGCGACAGCAGCCACACGTCGGTGGCGATCTTGCCGAGCGCGCCGGCGACCAGCGCCAGCGCCGCCCCGAGGTCCGCGACGGGCGTGCGGCGCGTGTGCCACGGCAGGACGGGCGCCGCCAGCCCCGTCTCCTCCGCGTACGCGGCGACCAGGTCGAGGGCCCGGTCGCCGTAGGCGTCGAGCGTCCCGGCGGGGCCGCCGAGCTGCACCGGGAGGGACACGGCGGCGAGCCGTTCGCGGGCGTCCAGGCAGCCCAGCAGCCAGTTCGCGGCCTTCGCGCCGAACGTCGTCGGCAGCGCCTGGCGGCCGAGCGTGCGGGCGGGCATCGGGGTGTCGCGGTACCGCGCCGCGAGCCCGGCCAGCGCGTCCAGGGCCCGGTCGAGGTGGGCGAGGATGGCGCGCCTGGTCCGGGCCGCGACGAGCATAGCGCCGGTGTCGACGATGTCCTGGCTGGTCGCGCCCTTGTGGACGTGCTCGCCCGCCGCCCCGGCGAGCCGCCGCAGGTCGGCGACGAGGGGCACGACGGGGTTGCCCGCGCCGCGCGCCCGGAGCGCCAGGTCCGGCAGGTCGAACCGGTCCGGGACGGCGGCGGCGGCGATCGTCTCGGCCGCGTCGGCGGGGACGATCCCGAGGCGGGCCTGCGCGCGGGCGAGGGCGGCCTCGGCGTCCAGCATCGCCGCCAGGTAGGCGAGGTCGCTCGTGGCGGCCTCGGCCTGCGTCCCCGCGCGGACCGGGGACAGCAGCCCCGCGTCCGGCGACGCGGTTCCGGCGGCCTCGCCCGCCGCGCGGTGTTCGTCAGAAGCCAAGGAAGACCGTCTCCCGCTCCCCTTGCAGGTGGATGTCGAAACGGTACCGCCGCTCCCCCTCGCGCTCGGCGATCAGGGTCGCGCGCCGCGCGCCGGGGACGTCGGCGAGCAGCGGGTCGTCCGCGTGCGCCGCCGCGTCCTCCGGGAAGTACAGCCGGGTGAAGACGGGCTTGAGCAGGCCGCGGGCGAAGACGAGCACGGCGATGTAGGGCGCGCCCGCACCGACCGCTCCGGGCTTGACGGTGCTGAACCAGTAGCCGCCGTCGGCGTCGGTGCCGCAGCGTCCGAAGCCGGAGAAGTCGTGCCCGGCGCGGGCGATGCCGCCCGGCCGCCGCGGGATCTCGCCGGTCTCGTCGGCCTGCCATATCTCCAGCAGCGCGTCGGGCACCGGCTGCCCGGCGCCGTCGAGGACCCGGCCGCGGACGCGGATCGCGTCCGGCCGCCACCCCGGCACGACCTCGGGCCCGGCCGCGTAGGGCAGCGCGTACCCGAAGAACGGTCCAACGGTCTGCGAAGGCGTGCTCGTGCTCACTCATGCCTCCATCGGGGTGTCGCCGAGGACGATGTCCCACTGGTAGCCGAGCGCCCACTCCGGTTCGGTGGTGTCCATGTCGAACCGGGCGATCAGCTTCTCGCGGTCCTTCTCGCCCGGGATCGACTGGAAGATCGGGTCGTAGGCGAACAGCGGGTCGCCGGGGAAGTACATCTGCGTGACGAGCCGCTGCGTGAACGCCGTCCCGAAGACGGAGAAGTGGATGTGCGCGGGCCGCCACGCGTTGTGGTGGTTGCCCCACGGGTAGGCGCCGGGCTTGATCGTGATGAAGCGGTACCGGCCGTCGTCGTCGGTGAGGCAGCGTCCGGCGCCGGTGAAGTTCGGGTCGAGCGGCGCGGGGTGGACGTCGCCGAGATGGTTGTACCGGCCCGCCGCGTTCGCCTGCCACGCCTCGACCAGCGCGCCCCGCACCGGGCGGCCCGCCGTGTCGAGCACCCGGCCGGTGACGATGATCCGCTCGCCGAGCGGCTCGCCGGCGTGCTGGGCGGTGAGGTCGAAGTCCCGCCGGCCGAGCTCCTGGTGGCCGAAGACGGGCGAGGTCAGCTCGACGCTGTCGGGGCCGAGCTTCGGCATGACCAGGTCCTGCGCGGGGGCGCGGAGCACGGTGCTCTTGTAGCCCGGGTACAGGTACGGAGGGTGCGGCGACGCCTCGACCATGTCCATGTGCCTCCCATTCCCACTCGGCGGGGCGGCTCCGGCCGTCGTGCCGGTGCCGCTCGTCTTCCACCCTGGCAGCCGGTGTCCGGTGCGCCCGCCGCGGGTTTCCGCTCAGTGGAAGGGGAGGCCGGTCAGAGCTCCTCTGCCAGCCCGAACAGGGGGAACAGGCTCGTGTCGAAGAAGGCCGAGACGTGCGCGACGCCCTCGTCGGTGACGCTGATGACCTGGAGCTGGTAGGCGCGGTGGACGCCGTCGTCGCCGCGCATGTAGAGCCCGAACGCGGGCTGCCCGTTCGCGGCGGACGGGACCATCCTGATGTCGCCGGGCGAGGGCGCGCACTGGACGCGGATGAGCTGCACGACGTTCTCGGCGCCGACGAACCAGTCGAGGTGGGGCGGCATCTCCCAGATGACGTCCTTCTTGAACAGCTCGATGAGGCCGGTGATGTCGGCGTCCTCGAACGCCTTGGCGTAGCGTTCGAGCAGGTCGCGCTGGGCGGCGTCGGTCGGCTCGACGAGCTCGTCGCGCAGGGGCTGGTTCTCCTCCAGCTGCGCCCGCGCCCGCTGCAGCGCGCTGTTGACGGCGGCGGTGGAGGTGTCGAGCAGCTCGGCGACCTCGGCGGCCCGCCACTTCAGGACGTCCCGCAGGATCAGCACGACCCGCTGTTTGGCGGGCAGGTGCTGCAGCGCCGCGACGAACGCGAGCCGGGTGCTCTCGCGGGCGGCGACGATCGTGGCCGGGTCGGCGGCGTCGGCGCCGATGACGGCGTCGGGGACGGGCTCCAGCCACGGCACCTCGGGGGAGGCGACCACGGGCCGCTCCGGCTCGTCGCTCGGCGCCCCGAGCCCGGACGGCATGGGCCGGTTGCCGCGCTGGTCGATCGCGGTGAGGCACACGTTGGTGGCGATCCGGTAGAGCCACGTCCGCAGCGAGGAGCGCCCCTCGAAGTTCTCGTAGGACCGCCAGGCCCGCAGGTAGGTCTCCTGCACGAGGTCTTCGGCGTCGTGCATGGACCCGAGCATCCGGTAGCAGTGCGCCAGCAGCTCGCGCCGGTAGGGGTCGGCGAGCTTTTGGAAGTCGCGGTCTGTCTCGATGGTGCTGTTCGACATGGCTGGTCGTCACCTTCGTTCGGCGTCGTCGCTCGGACGGGCGTGGGCCGACGGGCCCCTGTCGCCTCCGACCGTAGGCGAGCCCACCGACAGAACGGGTAAAACCCGCATCATTCTACGTTCCGACCAGCGGATCCACCGCCGGACCCGCGGCCTGTACCGGCCCGCCGGGGGCGCGTCAGAACTCGAAGCCGCCGGGGCGGCCGTTGCGGTCGGCGATCAGCCCGGCGAGGGTCGCGACGGCGATCTCCGCCGGGGTGCGGGAGCCGATGTTCAGGCCGATGGGGCGGTGCACCCGGGCGATGTCGGCGGCGGGCACGCCGAGCTCGGTGAGCGCCGGGATGTGCGGGGCCGGGTGGCGGGGGTTGCCCATGACGCCGACCCACCGGACGGGCTGGGTCAGCACGTCCCGCAGGACGGGCCCGAGCTCGGGACGGTGGTGGTCGGTGACGACGACGTCCGCGGTCTCGTCGAGCGGCGGCAGGTCGGTGACGCCGCCGCGGTCCTTGTCGGGGTCGACGAGGAACGTGCGGTAGCCGAGGTCGGCGCCGTAGCGCAGCAGGTGGTCGGCGACGGCGCCCGCGAAGACCGCGACGAGCGTCCGCTCCCCCGCCTCGGGCGGGGCGTCGCCGTGCGCGACGGCGCAGGAGGTGTCGTCCGGTGTGCCCATACGGGAAGTCTGCCGCCCGCGGCGGCGGCCGGTAAAGCGGACGCGTTCATTTTGGGGAAACCGTCGTTTCCCCAACGCGAAACACTTCCGTGGCGGCGGGTATGCCTGCACCCTAGACTGCACATCAACAGGCGGCCTCGGGAGGGACCGTGATCGCGAGACCGGAGGGCGGCCCCCGCGTGGTGGTGGGTGTCGACGACTCCGCGGGCGCCCGCTGCGCCCTCTCCTGGGCGATCGGCGAGGCACGGCTGCGGAGGCTGCCCCTGCTTGTCGCCCACGCCGCGCCGCTGCCCCCGCACGTGTCGGCGGCCGGGCAGCTCGGCTGCGGGATCACCGAGGCGCTGCGCGGGTCCGGCGCCGAGCTGATCGCGCGGCTGCTCGCGGAGGTGAGCGACGGCCCGCCGGAGGGCGTGGAGATGACGGCGCTGGCTCTGGTCGGCGAGCCGGGCGCGACGCTGGTGCGGCTGGCGGGCGACGACGACATCCTCGTCGTCGGGCACGGGACCCGCAGCCCGTTCTCGCGGCTGCTGCGCCCGTCGGTGCGGCTGCACTGCGCGCGGCGGGCCCGGGCGACGCTGGTGTGCGTCCGGCCGCCCGCGTTCGACCTGCTGCTGGAGTGCCTGACCGAGCGGGACGAGTCGCCCGAGCACGTCCCCGACTCCCGGTTCCGCCGCCTGGGCCGCCGCCTGCGCCTGCCGCTCTGACCCTGCCGCTTAGCCCTGCCGCCCTTACCGGGCGCCGGGAGGCGGCGCATAGGCTCTCGGCATGCGCAAGTACGTCATCATCGGCCCGCTCGGCTGCGGAAAGGGGACGCAGTCGGGGCTGCTCGCGCGGGATCTGGACATCGTGCACATCAGCGTCGGGGACATCTTCCGGTGGCACGTCAAGAACCACACCAAGCTCGGCGCGCAGGTGCGGCGGATCATGGCGGCCGGGGAGCTGGTCGGCGACGACCTGGTGGAGGGCGTCGTCCGGAGCCGCCTCGACCAGCACGACTGGAACTACGGGTTCGTGATCGACGGGTTCCCGCGCAACCGCAGGCAGGCGGAGTTCTTCCTGGAGAGCTACGACATCGACGGGGTGATCCACCTGGACCTGCCGGACGGGGAGGTCCGCCGCCGCGTCCTGGCCCGGCGGCTCTGCTCCCGCTGCGGGATGGACTACAACCTGATCAACGACCGGCCCACCGAGGACGGGCGCTGCGACGTGTGCGGCGGCGACCTGGTGGCGCGCGAGGACGACACGGAGGAGGCGCTCGCCGAGCGGCTCAGGCTGTACCACGAGAAGACCGATCCCGTCCTGGACCTGTTCGGCCGCAAGGAGTACGTGGTGGCCGTGGACGCGCGGCCGGGCGTCCACGAGGTGCAGAAGGCGATCCGCGAGCGGCTCCGGCTGCCGATGCCGCGGTGATCTCGCCCGTCGTGGAGCTGGCCGACGACCGGTTCGCCCGGCGCGGCCTGCGGCTGTTCCTGAAGCGCGACGACCTGATCCACCCGGAGCTGCCCGGCAACAAATGGCGCAAGCTCAAGCACAACCTCGGGCCCGCCCGCGAGCACGGGACGGTCCTGACGTTCGGCGGCGCCTACTCCAACCACGTCCGGGCCACGGCGGCGGCCGGGAGGATCTTCGGGTTCGCGACCATCGGGGTGATCCGTGGCGAGGAGCACCTGCCGCTGAACGACTCGCTCGCCCGCGCCGAGCGGATGGGGATGCGCCTGACCTATCTGGACCGCGCGTCCTACCGGCGCAAACACGAGCCCGACGTGATCGCGGCGCTGCGGCGGGAGTGGGGTGACTTCTACCTGCTGCCCGAGGGCGGGAGCAACGCGGCGGCCGTCCGGGGCTGCGCGGAGCTGGGCGGCGAGGTGCCCGGCTACGACGTCGTGTGCTGCCCGTGCGGGACGGGCGGGACGCTCGCGGGCCTGGCCGCCGGGCTGGGCCCCGGCCAGCGCGCCCTGGGCTTCTCCGTGCTGAAGGGCGGCTTCATGGACGGCGAGGTGGCGCGCCTCCAGCGCGAGACGTACGGCGAACGGCGCGGGGACTGGCGCGTCGAAGGCGGCTTCCACTTCGGCGGATACGCCAGGACCACGCCGGAGCTGGACGCGTTCGCCGACGACTTCGCCGCGCGGCACGGGATCGTCCTCGACCGGATCTACACGGCGAAGATGATGGTCGGCGTCCTCGCGCTGGCCGGGCGCGGCGAGTTCCCGGACGGCACGCGGATCCTCGCCGTCATCACCGGCTGAACGGCACGGACTGATCGGCGCGTCAGGCGGGCGGCAGATCGACGAGCCCGGCCAGGGCGGCGCGGTGCCGGTCGGGGGTGCCGAGGGCGATCGCGTCGGCCTTGGCGCGCTTCAGGTAGAGGTGCGCCGGATGCTCCCACGTGAAACCGATGCCGCCGTGCATCTGGACGCATTCCTCCGCGGCCCTGAGCGCGGTCTCCGAGCAGTGCGCCTGCGCGACGGCGACCGCGATCCGCGTGTCCCCGTCCCCGGCGGCGACGCAGGACGCGGCGTGCCGGGCGACCGCGCGGGCCTGCGTGATGGACGTCCACAGGTCGGCGAGGCGGTGCTTGAGGCCCTGGTAGGAGCCGACCGGGCGGCCGAACTGGTAGCGCGTCTTGACGTAGGCGACGGTGTCGTCCAGGCACCGCTCGGCGAGCCCGAGCTGCTCGGACGCCAGCATCGCCGCGCCGGTGAGCAGGGCGGCGCCGGCGGCGCCGGTCCCTTCGGCGACGCGGCGGGCGGGCGCGGCGGTGAAGGCGATGTCGGCGAGGCGGCGCGTCATGTCCAGGGAGGTCACGGCGGTGCGGCGGGCGTCGGCGGCGTCCACGGCGTAGAGGCCGCCCGCGGCCGGGACCAGCAGCACGTCGGCGGCCAGCCCGTCGGCGACGCTGGTGACCTCGCCGGTCAGCGCGCCGCCGTCCTCCTGGACGGTCATGGCGGTCCGGCCGGTCTCGCCGGTCTCGTCGCCGGGCGCGGCGCTGAACGGCACGGCCAGGACGGCGATCGTCTCCCCGGCGGCGAGCCGGGCGAGCAGGTCGGCCGCCTCGGGCTCCCCGGCGGCCATCAGCGCGGCCGTGGCGATGACGGAGCTGGTCAGGAACGGGACGGGCGCGGCGAAGCGGCCGATCTCCTCCATCACGACGGCGGTCTCGCGCCAGGTCGCCCCGGCGCCGCCGAGGTCCTCGGGGACGGGCAGCCCGGCGCATCCCAGCTCGGCGGCGACGGCCCGCCACAGCGCCGCGTCGCAGGGGTCGTCCTTCTCGGTCCCGGCGAGGACGGACGTCCAGGGCGCCTTGTCGTCGAGCACCTGGCGGACGCTCGCCCGCAGGTCGTCCTCGATCTCGCTGTAGAGGAGGTCGGTCACTTCGGCAGGTCCTTCCACGGCACGTCCTTGTCGACGCGGATCTCGCCGGGCAGGCCGAGGACGCGCTCGGCGATGATGTTGCGGAGGATCTCCGAGGTGCCGCCCTCGATGGAGTTGCCCTTGGCGCGCAGGTAGCGGTAGCCGGGCGAGCGGCGGGTGAAGTCGACCTCGGCGGGGCGGCGCATGGTCCAGTCGTCGTAGCGCAGGCCGTCCTCGCCGAGGATGTCCAGCTCCAGGCCGGACACCTCCTGGTTGAGCCGGGCGAACGCCAGCTTGACGCCCGACCCCTCGGGCCCGGGGCGTCCGGCGGTGAGCTGCTGCCGGAGCCGCTCGCCGGTGAGGCGGGCGGCCTCGGTCCCCACCCAGGCGCGCATTAGCGCGTCGTGCAGGCCGGGGGTGCGCAGCTCGGGACGGTCGCGCCAGAGGGCGGCGGCCACGCCGATCATGCCGCTCTCGCGCGGCGCGGCGTGGCCGCCGATCGCGACGCGCTCGTTCATCAGCGTGGTCGTGGCGACCCGCCAGCCCTGCCCGACCTCGCCGAGGCGGTGCTCGTCGGGGACCCGCACGCCGGTGAGGAAGACCTCGTTGAACTCGGCCTCGCCGGTGATCTGCCGCAGCGGCCGCACCTCGACGCCCGGCGCGGTCATGTCGAGGACGAAGTAGGTCATGCCGCGGTGCTTGGGGACGCCGGGGTCGGTGCGCGTGACGATGATCGCCCAGCGGGCCTCGTGGGCCATGGACGTCCAGACCTTCTGGCCGTCGACCGTCCAGGCGTCGCCGTCGCGGACGGCGCGGGTGGCGAGCGCGGCGAGGTCGGACCCGGCGCCGGGCTCGCTGAACAGCTGGCACCACACCTCCTCGCCCGTCCAGAGCGGGCGCAGGAAGCGGCGTTTCTGCTCGCCGGTGCCGAACGCGGCGATCGTCGGCGCGGCCATGCCGAGCCCGATGCCGTTGCGCTCGGGATGGTTGGTCGGCGCTCCGGCGTCGGCGAACCGCCGGTCGACGGCGGGCTGCAGGGCGCGCGGCGCGCCGAGCCCGCCGAGCCCCTCCGGGTAGTGGACCCAGGCGAGTCCGGCGTCGAACCGGGCCCGCAGGAACTCCAGGGGTTCCGTCGTCGCGGGGTCGTGCGCCGCGAGGAACCCGTCGACCAGCCCGGCCAGGTCGGCGGCGCCGGGCGGTGCCGCGCTCACGGCGCGAACGCCTCGTCGAAGGCGTGGTGTCCGGCGTAGTCGCGGGACTCGACGATGCGGCCGTCCCGGACCCGCAGGACGAAGATGTTGGGCACGACGAACGCCCGTCCCGTCTCGGTGTTGCGTCCCTCGTACTCGAACTCCGCGATGATGACCTCGGGGTCGGCGGTCTGGTGGACGACGACGTTGCGCGCCCTCATCTCCACCGGCAGCGTCTCCAGCCGGGCGAAGTGCTCGCGCAGCGCCTCGCGGCCCTCCAGCCGGGTGGCGGGGCGGGCGAGCGGGTGCACGACCACCGCGTCCTCCGCGTACAGGCGCGGCAGCGCGTCGGGCCGCCCCGCGGTCACCCCGTCGATCAGCCGCTGGAAGACGGCCCGGGGACTGGCGAACTCGGACATGTCCCTCCCCTACAATCGGAGTTCGTGCTCCGGAAGACGATATAGGAGCCGCGACCCCGGTCAATCCGGTCAAATGGCTCAAACAGCTCAACGAAAGGCCGCGATGACGTCATCCTCGTCCGGGCGGCCGCTTCGGGCCGACGCGGTGCGCAACCGCGCGAAGGTCCTCGCCGCGGCGGAGGAGGTCTTCGCCGCCCAGGGGACCTCGGCCCCGACGGAGGAGGTCGCGCGGGCGGCGGGCGTCGGGATCGGCACGGTGTTCCGCCATTTCCCGACCAAGGAGTCGCTGCTGGAGGCCGTCCTCGTCGCCCTGCTGGAGCGGCTCGCGGCCGAGGCGGAGGGCCTGCGGTCGGCCGACGACGCCGGGGAGGCGTTCTTCGGGTTCTTCGCGCGGGTGGTGGCGCGGGCGGCGACCAAACGGGCCGTGACGGAGGCGCTGGCCGAAGCGGGTGTCGATGCTCAGGCGGCGACCGGGCGGGCGGGGCCCGACCTGAAGGCGGCGCTCGGGGCGCTGCTGGAGCGCGCGCAGGAGGCCGGGGCGGTCCGCTCGGACGTGGGCCCGGACGAGGTCATGGCGCTGCTGGCGGGCATGTCCTACGCGGCCGGACGCGCCGGGGCCCACGAGGACGTCCTGAAGTTCGCCTTCGACGGCCTCCGCCCCCGCCCCTGACGCGGCGTCAGGACGCCAGCTCCGCCGGAAGGTCGTCGCGGTGCAGGATCGTCAGGGACGTGACGGCGCGGGTCAGCACCACGTACAGGCGGGCCAGGCCGCGCGCCTCGGCGGCGGCGATGGCGGCGGGCTCGGCGACGATCACGTGGTCGTACTCCAGGCCCTTGGCGAGCGTCGCCGGGACGACGAGCAGGCGGGCGGCGCCGTCGGAGTCGGGGCCGAGGATCTCGTGGTCGACGTTCGCGGCGCGCAGTGCGGCGGCGTGCGCGCCCGCGGCGGCGTCCGGGACGATCAGACCCACCGATCCGGGGCGGGCGAGGGCCTCGCGGGCGGCGTCCACGGCGGCGGCCGTCGCGTCGGGGACGCGCCGGACGTCCAGCGCGCCGGGCCCGGGACGCAGCGAGCGCGGCCGCTCCAGCTCCGGCGCGACGTGCGGGAGCAGCCGGGCCGCGTAGTCCAGGACGGTGCCGGGGACGCGGAACCCGAGGGTGAGCTCGGTGACGTCGCCGTCCTGCCCGAGGTGGGTGAGGACGTCCTTCCAGGACCGCGCCGACCAGGCGGTGGTGCCCTGCGCGATGTCGCCGAGGACGGTCGCCGAGCCCGTCCCGCAGCGGCGGCCCAGCGCCCGCAGCTGCATGGCCGACAGGTCCTGCGCCTCGTCCACGACCAGGTGCCCGAGGGAGGCGGTGCGCTCGATGAGGTCGTTCAGCTCGTCCAGCAGCGCGCGGTCGGCGGCGGTCCATCTCGCCGTGCGGTGCGAGCGGGCGGGCCTGGCCCACCGGATGGCGTCCTGCTCCTCCTCGTCGAGGACGCCCCTGGCGGCCCTGCGCAGGAAGTCGGCGTCCGAGAGCAGCCGGTACAGGACCTGCTCGGCGGTCAACTTGGGCCACACCTCGTCCAGGACCTGCTTGACGGGCTTGCTGCGCGCGACCTGGTCCTGGACGCGGTCGTCGGGCGCCTCGCCGCGCCGCTCCATCCGCACGAGGATCTGGTGGGCGAGCCGCTGCGCGAACGCGGCGCGGCCGCTGCCGTAGCGGGTCGTGCCGCGCAGCGCGGCGGCGATCTCCCGGACCTCGTGGTCGGCGAGCCGGAACCGGGCGGAGCCGCGGGTGAAGACCAGGCCGTCCTCGGGCTTGCGGACGTGCAGCCACAGCGCCTTGCGGAGGACGTCGGCCATCCGCGCCTCGCCCTTCAGCGCGGCGACCTGCGCGGGCTCCTCCGCCGTGGGCGCGCCGAGCAGGTCGTCGATCGTGGCCTGCTCGACCCTGACCTCGCCGAGCGCGGGCAGGACGGCGGAGATGTAGGCGAGGAACGCCCGGTTCGGCCCGACGATCAGCACCCCGGACCGCGACAGCCGCTCCCGGTGCGTGAACAGCAGGTACGCGGCGCGGTGCAGGCCGACGGCGGTCTTGCCGGTGCCGGGCGCGCCCTGCACGCACACGGTGCGGGGCAGGTCGGCGCGGACGATCACGTCCTGGTCCGGCTGGATGGTCGCGACGATGTCGCGCATCGGGCCGGTGCGGGGCCGCTCGATCTCCTCGGTCAGGATCCGGGATGGCCCGATCTCGGCGCCGGCGTCCAGGGGCTCGTCCTCGAACGCGGTCAGCTCCCCGGCCTGGAACCCGAACCGGCGCCGCAGCCGCCAGCCCATCGGGTCGGCGGGCCCGGCCTGGTAGAACGCCCGCGACACCGGGGCGCGCCAGTCCAGCACGAGCGGGCGGCCCTCGTCGCCGTCGTGGACGTGCCGCCGCCCCACGTACATGACCGGGGGCAGGTCGTCGTCCGGGAGGTCCGCGGAGCCCGCGCCGTCGCGGTCCATGCGGCCGAAGAACAGCGGGGTGTCGGGGTGGTCGGCGAGCGCCGCGACGCGCTGGTCGAGCAGCGACTCCAGGAACTGCTTGGACACCCAGTCCGCCGCGACGTCGGCGGACAGGCTCCGGGCGTGCTCGCGCATGCGCCGCAGCGCCGCGCGGGACTCGGCGAGGTGGGCGCGCTCGGCGGCGAGGACGTCCGCCTCACCGGGGCGCTCGGGTTCGTCGGGTTCGTCGGGCGCCTCGGATCGGGCGGGTTCGGCGGGCATGCGCGCAGACCTCCGGCGGCGACAGGGGGTGGGTGAGGGCGAAACCCACAACCTTACCGGGCCGGGTCAAGTCATGACCGCAGGCGGCGATGCGCCTTGCCGGGCGGCCCGGGGTGTGTGACGTTGGGCGGCATGCTGACGCAGACCGGGAAGACGCCGTCGCGGACCGGGAGGACGACGGCGGGCGGAGCGGGACGATGACGCTGGAAGGACGGTCCGCGCTGGTCACGGGCGCCTCGTCCGGCATCGGGACGGTCGTCGCCGAGGCGCTGGCGGCGGCCGGGGCGCGGGTGGGGCTCGTCGCGCGGCGCAAGGACAGGCTGGAGCAGGTCCTCGCGCGGTGCCGCGAGCACGCGCCCGACTCGGCGATGTGGGCGGTGGACCTGTCCGACCTCGACGCGATCGCCGACCTCGCGGCGGACGCCGAACGGACGCTCGGCGGCGTGGACGTGCTGGTCAACAACGCGGGCATGCCGAAGCGGCGCCGCGTCCAGGACCTGACCCCCGCCGAGGCCGAGGAGGTGATGCGCCTCAACCACCTCTCCCCCGTGCGGCTCACGCTGGCGCTGCTGCCCGGGATGATCAGGCGCGGGCGCGGGAACCTGGTCGCGATGGGGTCGGTCGCGGCGCGACTGGGGCCGCCGCACGAGGCGGCCTACGCGGCGTCGAAGGCGGCGCTGACCGCGTTCTGGGAGAGCATGGCGGTCGATCTGGACGGCACGGGCGTGCGGGTCCACGTCGTCCAGCCCGCGCTGATCGCCGGGACGGAGCTGTTCACGCTCCCCGGCAACGAGGAGCCGATCAGCGACCTGTCCGACGCGCTGCCGCCGCAGGAGGTGGCCGCGGCCGTGCTGGAGGTCCTCGCGAGCGGCCGGTTCGAGCAGTACGTCCCGGGCTGGTTCAGCGAGATGGCGTCGGGCAAGGCCGCCGACGTCGACGCGTTCATCGCCGGCGTCAAGGAATGGACCCGGGACCGCCTGGCACCCTGACCGGGGCGGGGGTCCGCGCGCGATAATGGTGGCGTGCGCCCCCGCCGCACGACCGTCACCCGGAGGCACGACGACATCATGGGCACTGCCGGCCGTCCCGTGCGCGCGTCCCTGCTGGACGCCGCCACCGACCTGCTCATCGAACGCGGCTACCGGTCCGTCCGGATGCAGGACGTCGCCACCGCCGCCGGGGTGAGCCGCCAGACCGTCTACAACGAGTTCGGCGACAAGTGGGGCCTGGTGCAGGCGGTCGTGATGCGCCACAACGAGCACTACCTCGACGGCATCGACGCGGTGCTGTCCGACCACGACGACCTGTACTCGGCGGTGGTCGCCGCCGTGACCTACACGCTGGAGACGGCCGCGGACGACCGGCTGATGAAGGCGGTCCTGACCGGCGAGGGCGGCGACGAGATGCTCCCGCTGATCACCACCCGCGCCGAGCCGCTGCTGTTCGCGGCGAGCGACCGCATCGCCGAGCACGCCCTGCGCCAGTGGCCGCATCTGGACCGCGGCGCGGTGACCGAGATCACCGCCGCCGCGGTGCGGCTCACCACGAGCCACCTCATGCTGCCCTCCGGCCCGCCGGAGCGGACCGCCCACTTCATCGCCCGGATCGTGACCCGCTACCTGGGCGCCCCCGCGAAATCCGCCGGCACCGGCCCCGGCTCCCCCGGTACCGTCTGAACCGCCTCGCGGCTGCTGAACCCGAGGAACGAGCGGCCACCGCCCGCTCCCCGCCGATCACCGCCTCGTCCTCACCCCCGACTTCCACAAGGGCGCCACCCCGGCGGGCGGGCACGCCGAGATGGCGGGCGGCCCGTACGCGATGTGGGGCGAGCCGGTGATCGTTCCGGGGTCGATGGGGGCGTCGAGCTTCGTCTTCCGCGTGGTGACGCCGCTCGACCACCAGGACCCGAGGGCGGCGCGGCGACGCCGGTCGCGGAGCTGCGGCCGCTGCTCACGGTCAAGGGATGACGTCCCCAGGGGTCGTCAGTGCACACTTACTAGAATCGGATACGGTGGGCCGGACCGAGCACGAGGGAGGCGCGGTGGACTTCGACCTGCCGGAGGGCGCGGCCGCGGTGCGCGAGGGCGTGCTCGCGATCGCCCGCGAGTACGACCAGGACTACTGGGGGCGCTGCGACGCGGACAAGCGCTGGCCCGAGGAGGTCTGGCGGGACCTCGTCCGGGGCGGCTGGCACGCGCTGGCGATCCCCGAGGAGCACGGCGGCGGAGGGCAGGGGCTGCTGGAGCTGTCGGTCGCGCTGGAGGCCCTGGCCGAGGGCGGCGCGGGCGGCGCGGCGGGCTTCATGTACCTGCTCACGCCCGCGTTCGGCGGGCTGACGATCGCGCGGCACGGGACGGACGCGCAGCGCCGCGAGTTCCTGCCGGGGATCGCCGCCGGGGAGATCGAGACCTGCTTCGCGATCACCGAGCCGGACGCGGGCAGCAACTCCATCGCGATCACCACGCGGGCCCGGCGGGACGGCGGCGGCTTCACCGTCAGCGGCCGGAAGATATGGATCTCCGGCGTGGAGCGGGCCGACTTCATGCTGGTCGTCGCCCGGACGATCCCGGCCGCCGAGGCGCGTCCCCGCACGTCCGGGTTCACCGTCCTGCTGGTGGACGTCGAGCGGGCCGTCGCCGACGGGACGCTCACCTACCACCCGATCCCGAAGCTCGGCACCAACGTCGTCGCGTCGAGCATGGTGTTCCTGGACGAGGTGCGCGTCCCCGCCGACCGGATCCTCGGCGAGGTCGACCAGGGCTTCGCCGTCCTGTGGGACATCCTCAACCCCGAGCGCGTCCTCGCGGCGGCGAGCGGCGTCGGGTTCGGGGAGCTGGTGCTGCGGATCGCGTGCGAGTACGCGTCCGAGCGGGCGCCGTTCGGGACGCCGATCGGCGCCAACCAGGCGGTCGCGTTCCCGCTCGCGCGGATCAAGGCGCAGGTCGAGCTGGCCCGGCTGATGACCCACAAGGCGGCCTGGCTGTGGGACCGGGGCCGCCCGTGCGGGTCGGAGGCCAACATCGCCAAGCTCACCGCCGCGGACGCCGCCTGGCAGGCCGCCGACCGCGCGTTCCAGACCTACGGCGGCATGGCCTACTCGCTGGAGTACCCGGTCGCGCGCATGTTCCGCGACGCCCGCATCGCCAAGAACATCCCGGTCGCGGAGGAGCTGGTCCTGGCGCACATCGCCCAGCACGAGCTGGGGCTCCCCAAGTCGTACTGACGCCCCGATCAGCCGAACTCGGGGCGGCGCTTCTCGCGGATCGCGGCGACGCCTTCGCGCACGTCCGGGCCGGTGAACCCGAAGAACTCCATCGCCAGCGACGCGTCGAACGCCGGCCCGGCGAGCCGCAGCCAGTTGTTCAGCGCGTGCTTGGTGAACGACAGCGCCTCCGCGGGCCCGGCGGCGAGCCGCGCGGCGATCTCCAGGGCGCGGTCGTGGACGTCCTCGTCCTCCACGCACAGCGAGACCAGGCCGATCCGCTCGGCCTCCTCGCCGGTGAGGACGTCGTTGAGCAGCAGGTAGTACTTCGCCTTCGCCAGCCCGCACAGCAGCGGCCAGACGATCGCGGCGTGGTCGCCGGCCGCGACGCCCAGCCGCGTGTGCCCGTCGATGATCTTCGCGGAGCGGCCGGCGACGGAGATGTCGGCGAGCAGCGCCACCGCGAGCCCGGCGCCCACCGCCGGGCCCTGCACGGCGCTGACCACCGGTTTCGAGCAGTTCAGCACGTTCATCACGATGTCGCGGGCCTCGCGCATGATCGTCCGGCGGGCGGTGTGGTCGCCCATCATCTCCTCGATCATGGCGAGGTCGCCGCCCGCGGAGAACGCCGTCCCCTCGCCGCGGACGAGGATCGCGCGGACCCCGTCGTCGGCGTCGGCGTCCCGCCAGACCTCCGCGAGCTCCCGGTGCCCGGTCCGGTCGACGGCGTTGAGCTTGCCCGGGGTGCTGAGCACGATCCGCAGCACGCCCTCCCCCGCCCAGTCGATCTTCAGGCGCTGGTAGCGCTCATACCGTCCGCCGCCCATGGCCGGCTCCCTCCCGCGTCCGCCGCTCGCCGAATGCCGCGCGCAATCGTCGCACAGCGAAAGCCATGGCCTGCGCCCCGGCGTCGAAGAACTCGGGGAGCAGGAAGAACGCGTGCACGACGCCGTCGTAGCGGCGCAGCTCCACCGGGACCCCGGCGTCGCCGAGGCGGCGGGCGTACGCCTCCGCCTCGTCGCGCAGGATGTCGCACTCCGCGGTGATCACGGTGGCGGAGGCGGCCCCGGCGAGGTCCGGCGCGCGCAGCGGCGCGAGCCCGGGGTCGGACGGGTCGGCCCCGCCCCGGTACAGGCCCATGAACCGGGCGAGGGTCGCGGCGTCCAGCCCGTATCCGGTGGCGTACCGGCGCCAGCTCGGGGTGTCCATCGCCGTGTCGGTCACCGGGTAGACGAGCAGCTGGTGGGCGAGCCGGACGCCCCGGTCGCGGGCCAGCAGCGCGACCACGGCCGCGAGGTTCCCGCCCGCGCTGTCGCCCGCCACCGCGACGGCCCCGGGCCGGACGCCCCACCGGCCCGGCTCGCGCGCGGCGGACGCGACGACCGCCCACGCGTCGTCCACCGCCGCCGGGAACGGATGCTCGGGCGCGAGCCGGTACCCGACGTTCAGGACGGCGCAGCCCGTGCCCGCGGCCAGCTCGCGGCACGGCGCGTCCACGCTGTCGACGCCGCCGAGCACCCAGCCCCCGCCGTGCAGGTAGACGATCGCAGGAAGGGCGCCCCGGCCGGGCGGCTCCGGCCGGTACAGGCGCACCGGCACGGGCCCGCCCGGACCGGGCACGGCGACGTCGCGCACCAGCGGCAGCTCCCGCCGGACGGCCGGGGACGCGGCCCCGATCCCGGCCCGCAGCTCCTCGATCGTGGGCTCGGCGCCCTGCCGCAGGGCCGTCCAGGACGCGAGGACGTCCAGAAAGCGGACGGTCTGCGGGTGCAAGGGCATGCGGCCTCCGGCGGGGCGGGAACGCGACGAGGTCTATCCGATCGCCTTCCCCGGGCGCCGCGCCGTCAACCGCGCCGGCGCGGCGGCGCGGCGGTCAGCGACCGCCGGCCTCGGCGACCAGGGCCTCGAACAGGCGCCCGTCGGCGCCCTCCTCCGGATGCCACTGGACGGCCAGCCCGAAGCGGTGCCCCTGCAGCTCGACGGCCTCCACGACCTGGTCCTCCGCCCAGGCGACGGCGGACAGGCCCTTCCCGAGCCGGCTCACCGCCTGGTGGTGGTAGGTCGGGACGTCCGCGGACTCCCCCAGGATCTTGCCGACCAGGCTCGTCCCGCTGATCCGCACCGGATGGGACCCGACGATCCCCGTCTCCGGCGCGTGCCTCGTGTGCCCCACCGCCTCCGGCAGATGCTGGATGAGCGCCCCGCCCCGCGCGACGTTCAGCACCTGCATGCCCCGGCAGATCGCAAGGAACGGCAGGTCGGCGTCCACCACGGCGCGGGTGAGCGCCAGCTCGAACCGGTCGCGCTGCGGCTGCGGGGGCCCCGTCTCGCTGTGCCGGAGCGCGCCGTACAGGTCGGGGTCGAGGTCGCCGCCGCCCGCGATGACGATCCCGTCGAGCCGCGCGACGAGGGCCTTCAGCCCGTGCAGGGCCGTGGTCGGGGGCAGCAGGACCGGGACCCCGCCGGCCCGTTCGACCGAGCGCACGTACGGCGCCGGCAGGAGCGCGGCCTCGCGCACCCAGGCCCCCCAGCGCGCCGGCTCCAGATAGGTGGTGACTCCGATGAGCGGCGGCGGCCCGTCACCGCCCGGGTTCGGGGCCGGGGCCCCGCGGATGGCCTCTGACATGCGTGCTTCCCCCTCTGCTGAGCACCGGCCGCGGGACGGCGAAATGGGTGATTCGCCGTCCTTGACTGGACATCATGG
>NZ_SMJX01000080.1 GCF_004348535.1 Actinomadura sp. KC216 | reverse complement strand
GCCGAGATCCTCGCGGACCGGGGCCGTGTAGACGAGCTCGTTGAACTCGCCGTGGTCCTCGTCCTCGCCCAGCAACTCGGCGCGCAGGTGCGCGGGCGCGAAGGCGGGCGCGCGGCGGGCCAGGAGGTTCGGGAGCCGGCCCTTCTCGAACGCCTCGATGACGTCCATGTGGTCGGCCGGGTCGGCGGTGCGGCGCATGAGGGCGTCCAGGACGACGCGTTCGAGCGCGGTGCGCGCCTCGTGCAGCCGTTCGCGCACGGCGTCCGCCGAGATGCGCAGCACGCCGGCGATGTCGCGGATCGCGAGCCACTCGCCCGCCGACAGCAGCAGCGCCTCGCGGTTGTCGGCGGGCAGGTTCCGCGCCGCGGAGAGCAGGGGGTCGGTGTCGGCGCCGGTGAAGACGGGCCGGCTGTGGCTGCTGAACGCGCCGCGGTCGGCGCAGACCCTGCGGGCGAGATGGTGCAGCCACAGCACCGTCTCGCCCGGCGGTGGTGGTTGCGCCACCGCTTCGTTGAGCGTGTCCTTCAGTGCCTCGGACGCGCCCTGGTCGCCGGTCAGCGACCAGCAGTGTGCGTACAGGCGGTGTGCGTGGGCGTCATAGAGGTTTTCCAGGTCCCCGCGCATGTGACCTCCTCGTGAGGTGGCCGTGGGAGCAGCCGTCGGAGAGCGGGCAAGGAGACGGGCCGTCCGCGGCACGCCTGGGCACGGGACTCTAGTGCATATCTGTGACGGATGAGAAGCGAATGCTCCCAATAATCCTGGATTCAACGCTGGGTAAGGTAATGATTCTGATCTGTTATGATCAGCGAGATTGGAACGATATATAGCTAAATGCCGGTTTCTTCGCAGGTCGTCAGCGTGCGCGCGCCGCGCGCGCCTCGATGGCCTCGATGATGCGCGGGCGCAGTTCCGCGGCGCGGATGACGGCGTCGACCGAGCCGACCTCGACCGCGCGCCGGATGTCGTGGACGCGGTCGAACTCCGCCGCCACCTCGCCGACCTTCTCCGCGCGGACCGAGGCGCGCAGCTCCTCCAGCTCGGCGATCAGCGCGGCGCGCTCCGGGCCCGTCGCGGCCGCCACGCGGGCCTCCAGGTCGCGGGCGCGCGGGTCGGCCGCGGTGCGGGCGTTGACGTCGCCCGCGAACACCACGGCGGCGGCGGGCGCCCCGCCGAGCACCGAGGCGAACGAGCCCTCCAGCGCCAGCACCGTCATGTCCGGGTTCAGCGCCTTGGAGAACACCACGAACGCGCCGCCGTGGTACCGCGAGATCACGCAGAACACGATCGGGCCGCGGAAGTTCACGATCGCGCGGCCGATCTCGGCGCCGTACTCCAGCTGCAGCTTGCGCATCGACTCCGGCGAGCCGTCGAAGCCCGACAGGTTCGCCAGCACCACCAGCGGCCGATTGCCGCTGGCCGCGTTGATCGCCCGCGCGGCCTTCTTGGACGACAGCGGGAACAGCGTCCCGGCCGTGTAGGCGTCCGGGCCGTCGGTGGGCGGGAAGCCGCGCCGCGGCACCGCGCGCGACTCGATGCCGAGCAGGCACACCGGCATGCCGCCGAGATGGACGTCCTGCACCACGGCGGTGTCGGCGTCGGCCATGCCCGCCCAGCGCTCCAGCACCGGGTGGTCCTGGTCGGAGAGCGCGCGCATGACCGTCCGGATGTCGAACGGCTTCTTGCGGTCCGGGTTGGCCTCGGCGGAGAAGATCTCGCCGACGGTGGTGAAGTCGCTGCCCTCGACCGCGTGCGGGAAGTCGGAGACGTCGCGGTCGACCGGGTCGGACGTGGCGGCCCGGCGCGGCCCGTCCTCGCCGGGCGCGACGTAGGTGTGGTCGTAGTGCGCCATCAGGACGTCGCGCGCGGCGGCCAGGTTCGGCGCCCAGTACTGCGCCTGCCCGTTCGGGCCCATGACGCGGTCGTAGCCGCCGATGCCGAAGTTGTCCTCGGCCGACACGCCGCCGGAGAAGTCGAGCGCCTGCTTGCCGGTGAGCACCATCGCCGAGTCGGGCGTCATCACCAGGACGCCCTTGGTGTGCATCAGCATCGTCGCCTCGGCGTTCCAGTACGGCTGCGCACCGACGTTGATGCCGGTGACCACGACGTTGATCTCGCCGCCGTCCTGGGTGAACTCCACGATCCGCTTGAGCGCGGCTGCGACCCAGTCCATGTTCTCCGTGCCGGACTCCATGGAGATCCGGGCGCCGGACGACAGCGTGTACCACTCCACCGGCACCCGCATCCGCTCGGCCAGGTCCAGCGCGGCGATCACGCGGCGGCACTCCGGCTCCGCCAGCGCGCCGAGCGACTTCGTCGGGTCGCCAAGCAGCACGACGCGGGTGACGCCCTCGCGGTGCCGCCGGGTCCGGGTGGTGACGACACCGGCGACGATCGCGGCGGTGTTGCGTCCCTTCGGACGGTCGACGGGCACGAGCGCGTGGTCGCCGTCCAGGTCGTGCTCGGTGAAGTCGCCGAGCAGGCCGGTCAGCTCGTACGGGTACACGGTGTTGCGGCTGCTCGCGCGCAGCACCTTCTGCCGGTAGTCGTCGACGGGCTCGACCGGGTCGTCGGACGGCTCGTCCACGGTCAGCTCGGTGCCGCCGGTGGCGTCGAACCCGATCCGCACGGCGACCTTGCGCAGCTCGCCGGTCCGCGGGTTGCGCCGCCGCGCGATGATCTCGATCTCCTCCAGCCCGGCGCCCGCGGTCATCGGCAGCAGCCGCTCGATGACCGTCTGCAGCTCGGCGCGGGTGATGTCGCTCGGCGGCCAGACGTAGATCACGATCCGGTTGGTGCTGAGCCGCTTCTTCGACGGCCACCGCGACCGCGCGTTGCGGATCGAGTCGAGGCAGGACGCGACCGTGTACTCGGCGGTCGGCAGGGTGAGCAGCCTGCCGTCGTGGTCGCGGAGCCCGGCCAGATCGCGGACCTGCGCGAACGCGACGAGCCGCTCGTCGGACGGGTTCTCCCGCGCCGTGCACCGGAACAGGTAGACCTCCTCGTCCGAGGACGGCAGCCGGGTGAGGTCGAACTTGCGCAGCCGCTCCATCCGCATCCGCTGCGCGATGTACGGGTGCAGGCCGCGGATCAGCCGCTCCTCCGCCATCCCGCCGCCGTCCCCGGACGCCGGGCGGAAGGTGAAGTGGTGGTGCATCACCGCGCCGCCGCTCCCGGCGACCGTGGCGGTCAGCCTGCGGACCTGCCGCGGCAGCGGGTGCGCGTTGATGACCTCCTGAAGCGCCGCGGCCATCGCGTCGAAGTCCTCGGGCTGGCGCTCCCAGGAGAGGTAGATGTCGGCGTCGAGCGCCTGCTCGCCGGTCGCCAGCTCCGCGAGCCCGCGCAGGACGTCGCCCAGCGACTCGAAGCTCACCGCAGAGGAGACGACGGACGAGTCCGCGCGCTCCGCGATCACGAACGAGCAGCCCGCGACCTCGGCCGTGCGGACGCGGGTGAGCGGCTTGTTGCCGTAGTAGCGCCGGGTCAGGACCTCCAGCATCACCGCGTTGTCCCGGCCCTGGCGGTCCTGGCGGACGAGGCGGCGGCCGAGCAGCCGCACCAGCGGCTCGGTGCTGCGCACCATCTCGGCGATGCGGTCGGCGCGGTCCGGCGAGCCGGGGTTCGCGTCCAGGTGGCGCAGGTGCCTGCGGACGTCGGCGTACACGCGGGCGCGGTTGCGGCGCAGCAGCGGCTGCGCGAACCACGCGAACACCACGCCGTAGGCGAGGTCGGCGACGACGGGGAAGCGCACCTGCGTCGCGGCGACCAGCCGCTCCAGCGCGAGACCGGCGGGCTCGCGGAGCGCCTGCTCCGGTGGCGGCTCCCGCAGCCAGGTCCGCAGCAGCGTCGCGATCATCGTGGCGTCGGCGGACGCGCGCTGCTGCGCGAGGAACACGCGGAACACGGCCGCTTCGAGCTCGGGCGAGCGGTCCAGGTCGGTGACGCCGTAGTGGCCGAGCGCCTTGGCGAGCCGGGTCTGGAAACCGTCCGGCAGCCCGGCCCGGTCGACGTCGAGGCTCTGCAGGTAGGTGTGGAAGTACTCGCGGGCGCTGTGGACGTGGCTGCCCTCGCCCGTGCCGTCGCCGGGGGCGTCACCGGCCGGGCGGTTGCGGCTCAGCTCGGCGAGGTCGGTGAACACGTCGATGAGTGCGAGCTCGTCCGCCAGCGGGCGGTGGCCCTCCCGCGCGGCCGTCCGGCGGGCGTCGAGGTAGTCGTCCAGGACCCGGCCCTCGTCGTGCGGGTCGACGTCGAAGCCCAGCAGCAGGCTGCGCAGATCCTCCTGGCAGCGGGCGGCGCGCTCCCGCGCGGACGGCGTCCCGGGCGCGGCGGCGAGGTCGAGGTCGACCGGCGCGGACGTCTCCGCGAGCGCCCCGGCCTCGGCGTCGTCGGCGAGCGGCTCCAGCCGCAGCAGCGGCGCGCCCGTCTCCACCTGGCTGCCGACGGACACGACGCATTCCTTCAGCCGCGCCTTGAACGGCGCCCGCAGCACCGTCTCCATCTTCATGCTCTCCAGCACCAGGACCGGCGCGCCCGCCTCGACCTCGGCGCCGACCAGCGCCGGGGTCGCGACGACCAGCGCGGGCGCGGGGGAGCGGACCACGCCGCCCTCGTCCCGGCTGACCCGGTGCGTGACGCCGTCCACCTCGATCAGGTGGACCGGCCCGTGGGTGCCGGTGACCAGCCGGTACCGGACGCCGTCCACGACGATCTGCCCGGTGTGCCGGTCGAACCGGTCGAGCTCCACGACGGCGGTGCGCGCCACCTCGCCCGCCTCGATGCCGACGCGGAACCGGTGCGCGCCGACCCGCGCGACGCGCAGGCGGTAGGCGACGCCGCGGAGCTTGAGGTCGAGCGGCCGGCCGCTCTCGTGCCGGACCTGCGGACGCCCGCCGGACGCCGTCGACAGCAGCCGCTGCCGCTCGGCGCGCTCCTCCTCCTCGTAGGTCTCGATGGCGGCGGCGATCAGCGCGACGCCGGAGTGCCGGTGCGCGGCGAGGCCGCCCTCGGCGCGGACGCGGTCGATCCAGCCGGTGTCCGCGGTGGCGCCGGTCACCTCGGGACGGTCGAGCAGGTCGAGCACGAAGCTCTTGTTCGTCGCGCCGCCCTCGATGATCACCGTGGTCTGCGCCATCGCGCGGCGGAGGCGGCCGAGCGCCTGGTCCCGGTCCCGGCCATAGGCGATGATCTTCGCGATCATCGAGTCGAAGTCGGCGGGGATGGTGTCGCCCGCGCGGACGCCGGTGTCCACCCGCACGCCGGGCCCGGCGGGCAGGTCGAGCCGCGCGATGCGGCCGGGGGAGGGCGCGAAGTCGCGGTCGGGGTCCTCGGCGTTCAGCCGGGCCTCGACGGCGTGCCCGCGCTCGGCCGGCGGGTCGCCTTCGAGCCGCCCGCCGGACGCCACCCACAGCTGCGCCCTGACCAGGTCGAACCCGGTGGTGGCCTCGGTGATCGGGTGCTCGACCTGGAGGCGGGTGTTCACTTCGAGGAACGCGAACAGCCGGTCGCCGGGGTGGTAGAGGAACTCGACCGTCGCGGCGCCGCGGTAGCCGACCGCGACGGCCAGCCGCTCGGCGGACGCCTTCAGCTCGGCCGCCTGCTCGGCGGACAGCACCGGCGACGCGGACTCCTCGATGACCTTCTGGTTGCGCCGCTGGATCGAGCAGTCGCGGACGCCGAGCGCCCACGCGGTGCCCTGGCCGTCCGCGATCACCTGGACCTCGACGTGCCGGGCGCCGGTGACCAGGCGCTCCAGGAACACCACGCCGCTGCCGAACGCCCGCGCGGCCTCCTGGCTGGTGCGCTCGTAGGCGTCCGCCAGCTCGTCCGCGCTCGTGATCACGCGGATGCCGCGCCCGCCGCCGCCCGCGGTCGCCTTCAGCATCAGCGGATAGCCGATCTCGGACGCCGCGGCGAGCGCGTCGTCCAGCGTCTCGACGGCGCCGCGGCTCCACGGCGCGACCGGCACCCCGACCTCCTCGGCGATCAGCTTCGCGCCGATCTTGTCGCCGAGCTTGCGCATCGCCTCCGCGCTCGGCCCGACGAAGGTCACGCCGATCCGGTCGCACAGCTCCGCGAACGCCGGGTCTTCCGCGACGAAGCCCCAGCCGACCCACGCGGCGTCGGCGCCCGTCTCGGTCAGCGCGCGCTCCAGCACCTCCAGATCGAGGTAGGGGCGGGCGGACGCGGGCCCGAGCTCGTAGGCCAGGTCCGCCTCGCGGACGAACGTGGCGGTGCGGTCGACGTCGGTGTGCAGGGCGACCGTCTCGATCCGCGCCCCGGTCTCCGCGGCGATGTCCCGCACGGCATGGATGAGGCGCATGGCGGCCTCACCACGGTTGACGATGGCGACACGACTGAACAACGGACCGAGCCCTCCTGTAGACCACGATGCCGGTGCCGGGACACGGCGGACCCCCGACCTTGCTTACCCTCCCGCCTCGACCCCCCGCGACGCCATGTCGGAGACGTCGCATGCTGAGCGGCTCGAGTTGTGGGAATCGTGCAAACGGTCGCTGTCAGGACTCAGGGCTCGGGCGGGGCCCGGGCAGGGCTCAGGCGGGCTTTGCCAGGAACTCCGCCAAGTGGTGCAGGAGCCGGTCGACGTCCTCGGTGTTGTTGTACGGGGCCAAGCCCACGCGCAGCCCGCCGTGGTCGCCCAGGCCCAGCCTGCGGGACGCCTCCAGCGCGTAGAAGGACCCTGACGGCGCGTCGACGCCGCGCTCCGCCAGGTGGCGGTAGGCGTCGGCCGTGCTGCGCCCGTCGATGGTCAGGAGGAGGGTCGGGGTGCGCTCGGCCGCCCGCGAATGGACGGTGACCTGGCCGAAGGCCGCCAGCCCTTCCTCGATCCGGCGCCGGAGTCCGTCCTCGTGCCGTTCGAGTGTGGTGAACGCGGACGCCAGCCGTTCGCGGCGCGTGCCCTCGCCGTTCGACGGGCCCAGGGTGGCGAGGAAGTCGACCGCCGCGCGCGCCCCGGCGAGGAACTCGTAGGGGAGCGTGCCGAACTCGAACCGTTCCGGGACGGCGTCCGTCGAGGGCAGCAGCTTGTCCGGCCGCAGGGTCTCCAGCAGGCCCGGACGGCTCGCCAGGACGCCCATGTGCGGGCCGAGGAATTTGTACGGGGAGCAGGTGAAGAAGTCGGCCCGGAGCCTTTCGACGTCGACGTCGACGTCGACGTGGGCGTGGGCGGTGTAGTGCACGCCGTCCACGTAGAGCAACGCTTTCGCGTCGTGCACCGCCTGCGCGATCACCGGGATCGCCGGGCGGGTGCCGATCAGGTTGGACGCGGCGGTGACCGCCACCAGGCGCGTCCGCTCGGACAGCGCGTTCCGGACGGCGTCCACCTCCAGCTCGCCGGTCTCGGGGTCGAAGTCGGCCCACCGGACGGCGGCTCCGGCGTTCTCGGCGGCCTGGATCCACGGGCGGACGTTGGAGTCGTGGTCCAGGCGCGTGACGACGACCTCGTCGCCCGGCGCCCACGTCTTGGCGAGGGTTCGGGAGAAGTCGTAGGTCAGCTGGGTGGCGCTGCGTCCGAAGACGATCCCGGCCGGATCCGCGCCGAGGAGGTCGGCCAGCGCCCGCCGGGCGTCCGCGACGATCGCCTCGGCGTTGCGCTCCCCGGCGGTGCCGTGCCCCCGGTTCGACAGGGGCCGGGACAGCGCGTCGGCGATGGCGTCGATGACGGGAAGCGGCGTCTGCGTGCCTCCAGGCCCGTCGAAATGGGCGGACCCGGCCTTCAGCGCGGGGAACTGCGCCCGGACGGCGCCGACGTCATAGGACGGTTCGTTCGTCAACGCGGGACTCCTTCGGGTGTGCCGGGGTCTGTCGGTGGAGATCGGTAAGGTCGGGGGCATGTCGCGGCGCCGTTTCGAGCACGCTATGCACCGTATGCGGGCAGATGAACCGCAGGTACGGGAGGACGCGTTCGACTTCCTGCGCGAGCACGCCGACGCCTACGTCGACGACCTGATCGCGGAGTTCGCCGCCGAGCGTGACGACCACGACCTGCGCTGCCGGCTCCTCGAACTCATCGCCGAGGCCCGCTCCCCCGCGGCCCTCGACGTGTTCCGCGAGCAGCTGGAGGGCACCGACGAGCCGCTCCGGTTCTGGGCCGTCCGCGGCCTGGAGATGCTCGACACCCGCGCCGCCGAGCAGGTGCTCGACGCGGCCCGCGAGGGCGGCTGGATCTCCTGAAAGAAAGCCGGCCACGGCGCTGGGGAAATGGCCGTTGTAGAGCCCGGTTCCGGTCGGTGAGGCAGTAAAGCTCGTACTGCTTCCGCATGACCCGACTTCCTGTCCGGCGCCCCGTGAATGAAGATCCGTGAAAAGGTGCACGCCATGGGACCGTCCGGCCGGAAAACCGGGTGCGCGGGCCCGGTCCCGTGGGATACAACGCCGGGGTGGAAGAGCAACGGCTGCCCGGAGGCAGGCACGTGGGCGGGGTCCGCATCGGCGACACCGTCCACCGGCGGGCGAACCCGTGGACGCCCACCGTGCACGCCCTGCTCCGCCACCTGGAGGCGGCCGGGTTCGAGGGCGCGCCCCGGGTGCTGGGCTTCGATGAGCAGGGCCGCGAGGTCCTGACGTTCCTGCACGGCGACACCATCGGCGAACGCCACCCCTGGCCCGCGTGGCCGCATTCGGACGAGGCGCTCCGCCAGGTCGCCGCGTGGATGCGGCGGCTCCACGACATCACGGCGACGTTCGTCCCGCCGGACGACGCGACCTGGCTCGCCGGCACCTGGCACCCCGGCCTGATCATCGGCCACCACGACGCCTCGCCGTACAACGCGGTGTGGAACGACGCCGGTCTCGTCGGGTTCGTCGACTGGGACACCGCCGGGCCCTCACCCCGGGAGTTCGACCTGGCCCACCTGGCGCTGACATGGGTGCCGCTGCACGCCCGGCACGTCGCCGAGTTCCAGGGGTTCACCGCGTTCGAGGACCGGTCGCGGCGGCTGCACGTCCTCCTGGACGCCTACGGCTACGACGGCGACCGCACCGCCTTCGCCGGCGCCGTCATCGGACGGGCCCGCCGCCAGGCCGCCGTCATCCGGCGGATGGCGCAGGGCGGACAGGCATCGCTGCTGCCCTTCGCGGAAGACCTGGAGCAGGCCGCCACCGAGGTCGAGGCCCTTCCGCCCTCGTTCTGGCGCGCCTGAACTCCCGCCGTCAGGCGGGCGGATCGGGGGTGAGCTTCTCGCGGGCGAACCGCTCGACCAGCACGGGCACGAAGTCCCGGACGGGCCGGTCGTCGAAGCGGCGGTACACCGCGTCGATGACCTGGCTCACCTGCGTGGGCTGGTGGTTGCCGCCGAGCCTGCGCAGGAGGCGGTCGGTCACCTCGCGCATGACGTGCTCCTCGCGCTCCACGGGGTTCCCGGACGGCGTCATCGGCAGCCCGCCGCGCCCGGGAGGCGGCTGGGGCATGAACTGCTCCGCCAGATGGGAGTAGCCCAGCGAGCACGGGCCCACCCGCGGCTGCACGGTGTCGAGGGTCGCCAGGTTGGCCTTGATGGCGATGCTGACCAGGGACACCAGCAGCGCGACGTCATCGTCGCCGCCCAGCCAGACGCCCACCCAGCCGCTGCCGGGACGGATGCGCACCGACGCGCACTCCCGGAGCGGTTTGTGCATGCGCCGGACGTACGGCCAGGTCAGATACAGCTCCGCCTGGTCCCGTCCGTGCAGATGAAGGATCTGATCGCCGCCGCACGCGAATGCCCGGCCGAAGCCGCAGCCGGCCCGGCACAATCTCAGCGCCGGCCAATCGTTCAGCTGCTCTACCACGCTCTCGGCCAGACTGGTCCGCAGACCGTCGGTCCCGCCCATGGCCATAGCATCCAGCGCGCCCGGCGCGATTTGTACCCGCCGGGCCTGAATCGTTATCAGAAAAGTTGCCCGGCCGCCCAATCGGCGCCGGTTTCGCGTTCGATGATCACGCTGCCGTTCCGATCCCGGGAATGGTGATCAAGACACTTTCTCCACCGAAACCGTCCATCGTCGCCGTAACCGATGGTGAAACGTGAGGATGGCGCGAAACATTACGACGATCGCGACCGGTGAGGGGCGAGGGGTATGGCCCCGCGCCGTCCCACCGGCCGCGATCGGCGCATATCGTTCACTTTCGTCCGTTTAGCCGGATCGGTCCGGCTTCGATGGGCCCTGGTAAATGGAGTTGACGACGATCGGCCAGGTCTGCCGCGGCCAGCTCCGGAAGGTGATCTCGCTGCCCGCGACCGTCGCGTGGCCCTTGCCGACCTCGAACGTCGCGACGTTGGCCAGGCCGTTCAGCGTCTCCGTGCCCGCCGCGTACCCGCTGGCCAGCAGGTCGCCGTCGCCCGGGTACCTGGACGCCACCTGCCCGTCGCCGGTGAGCCGGTACGCCGCGTCCCGGTTGAACCAGACCGCGCCGGACTCCGGCATCCCCCAGGCCGCCGGGACCTCGGGGTCGTACGTCGCGCGCAGCAGCGCGCCCGGCGCGTTGAGCTTGGCCGGGTCGGACGGGGCCGCGTTCTGGATCGGCAGGTCGAGGAGCGCACGCGCGGTCTCCGACGCGCTGCCGATCGCGACGAGGTTGCCGCCACCCGAAACATATTCGGCCAGCTTCGTCCAGCCCTCCTCGCCGACGCCGCGCGCCCACCCGAACTCGGGCGGGTTCTTGGCCGGGTCGAGGCCGTCGACGATGGTCCGCCTGGAGACCCCGTCGGCCAGGACGATCGTGTCGTACTTCGCGGCCAGATCGCCGTAGTCGTCGGCGGAGACGACCTTGTAGTCGATCCCGTAGGTGTCGAGCATCCAGGTCATCCAGCCGCCGGGCATGTTGTTCGCGCCCCGGATCAGCCCGACCTTGGTGCCGGGCTTGAGCGTGAAACCGTCCACCTTGGGCAGCTCGTCCGACCCGTAGACCTGCAGCCCGGTGTCCGCCGACACGCCCTGCAGCGCCTGCCGCGCCGCCGCCGTGGGCGGGACGACGACCGTGCCCGGCGCGAACGTCCGTCCGGCGGCCTCGAACTCCTCACCCGCCCGGAACGTCGGAACACCCGCCTTCTGCAGGCGGGACAACACGTGCGCGACACCGTACGACTCCGGCGCCACCAGGTAGGCGCCGCGCGGCGCCGCCGGCATCCGCACCGGCTGCGGCCGCACCTGGTGGACCCGCTGCAGCGACGCGGTGAACGCCTGCCCGACCGGGTCGACGTCTACGCCGAGCAGCAACCCGAGATTGTCGGTGGTCTCGCTGTACGGCATGATCAGCGGGCAACTGCCGCACTTGCGCGCCGCCTGCTCCGGATACTTGTCGATCTTGAGGAGCTGGTCGATCCAGCGGCCGAGCGGCTGCCGGGTGCGGAGCACGTACGAGCCCGCGGCGTAGGTCTTGCCGCCCGCCGTGAACGGCGCCCTGGCCTGCTCGATCTCCGCCCGCCCGAACTCGAAGATCCGCATCATCTCCAGCACCGCGAACGGGTCGCGCTGCCCGGCCGGGACCACGTACGCCTCCGGCGTGCTCGGCTCGACGTCCGGCAGCGCCGTCCCGTTCCGCGTCGTCTGGTACAGGTTGTTGAACAGCCACGACTCGGGGTTCTTCGCGACGTTCTCGATCCCCGCGTAGGCGGCGGTCTTCGCGTACGCGACGATCTGCTCCAGCGTCCAGGTGTCCTTGTCGTAGGGCTGGAGCATCCGCATCGTGCGGTTCTGCGAGCCGAGCGGCTTGCCGTCCGCCGACGTGTAGGGGTAGGCGAGGTCCCTGGCACTCGCGATCTCCGTCAGGAACAGCGACGTGCCGAGGAACGTCGAGAAGCCCATGACGTCGGCGTTCCAGAAGATGCCGTACGCGTCGTCGCTGCCGACGCCCTTCTTGCCCTCGGCGGTCAGCGCCCGCGCGGCCTCCTGGCCCTGCAGGGTCGCCGACTGGAGCGTGATCGGGTCGATCCCGCTGCCGAGCGGCTCGTCGTAGGGCGGCGTCCACAGCCGCGGCCCGGTCGCCCCGGCCTGGTGCATGTAGTGCCCGACGACCGGGCGGTACGTCTGCTCCAGCCGCACCCGCGTGCGGATCTCCCGCTGCGTGAACATGAACCAGTCGCGGTTGTCGTCGTGCCCGACGTACTTGTGGTACAGGTCCGGGTAGACGCGGTTGTACTCGGTCCCGGCGGTCTTGTTGAAGTGGTCGACCACCAGGTGCTGGCCGTCCGGGTTACCGGACGGGATCACCATCAGCACCGCGTTGTCCAGCACCGTGTCGGTGTAGCCGGAGTCCTCGGTGGCGAACCGGTGCACGATGTCCACCAGCGCCTGCGTGTTGCCGACCTCCGTGGAGTGCAGCGTGCCCTCAAGGAGGTACACCGGCTTGCTGCGCTCGGACAGCCGCCGCGCCTCCTGCGCGGAGATCCCGCGCTCCGCGAGCCGCTGGTTGTCGCGGACGATCTGGCCGAGGTTCCGCAGGTTCCGCGGCGAGCTGACGAACAGGACCGGATAGTCGTTGCCCATCGTCGTCTTGTCCGCGACCTGGTAGGTCACCCGGTCGGACCGGTCGGCGACGAGCCGGAAGTACTGCTTGATCTTGTCGAACCCGGCGAGCCTGCCGGTCGTGCCCATGGCGAACCCGAAATAGCTCTGGGGCGCTGGAATGTGCTTGGCCTGCGCAGTGCGGCCCACCGCGGAGCCCGTGCCGAACGCGTCGGCGTGCAGAGGCACGCCGACGAGCATGACAAGGGCTACCAGGGCGGCCGCCGCGCGGGATGTCACCCGCGACAGCATCCGGTCTCCTGACGAACGTGGGGGAGGGGACACTGATCGATCAGTTGTGACCAGCGTGAATCGGCTTTGTCGATCAGTCAATGTCTTGATCGTCTCGTACCCCACCCGTTACGACCGGTAACACCCGTCCGGGCCGCGCCTCCCCGCCTCCCCCGCGCCCCACACTGTCCGTTTCCGGCCGCGTGCGAGCAGCGGACGAGGTCGCTCGGTATGGAGCGAGGTCCTCAAATGCGGCAATCTCGTCCTTTCGCCGTGTCGCGTCAGTACGGTTGGCTCGGTTCGTAGTCGTTCGATCTCGGATCGTGGCCGAGCGCCGTGGCGGGAGGGCCCCATGCTGACGTTTCAGGTGATCAAAATGCCGGTGGACGACATGCGCACGGCGCTGGCCACCGCCGCGGGGCCGTTCGATGACAACCTCGCGCCACGGGCGTTCGCTGCCGCGCAGGGCGGTTTCCGGGGCAGGCCGAACGCGAAGTGGCTGGGCTCGAAGAAGGCGCTGCGGCGGATGGGCCTGAAGTGCGGCGCCGAGGCGTTCGTGGACGAGCTGGCGGTGGCCTTACAGGGACGTGACACCGCCACCGGCGCGCAGGTCCTGGTCCCAAATGAGAAGGGCCTCGTCACCAGTCTCGATCTGCGGTTCTCGGCGCCGAACTCGGTGTCGTGGGTATGGTGCCAGGCGGACGCGCAACTACAGCATCAGCTTGAGCTTGCGATGCTGACGGCCGCGAACGCGACGCTCGAGTACATGACCCCGGCCCTGCGCTTGGTGGACGGCCACGGCCCCGGCAAGGGATTCGCAGCCGCGACGGTGCTGCACGCGATGGCACCTGAGCTGGACCAGACGCCTCCGCCCCTCTTGCATGTCCATTGCCATCTGCTCGGCGTCCTGGACGGGCAAGGGACCCTGCGGCCCGTTGATCCCGGATCGCTCTACGAAGAGGATGCGACGCGCGAGTACGGGGCGGCCGCACGGCTGCACCTGGCAGAGGAGCTGAGAAACCTCGGCTTCCAGGTCCGGGGCGGACTCGGATACCAGCGGCGCTACTTCGAGATCGACGGCGTCCCGGAAGGGCTGCTGCGTCCTGAGGTCTCGTCGCGTGCGCGGTGCGAAGGCCCCGTCCAGGAGCCCGAATACGGGTTGGACGAACGGCGGCGGGACGAATACGGCGTCTATTGACCATGGCGTCATTCGTCGCGCCGAGACCGGCCGCCGAATACGATCGCCCATTCCGGCGAGCCATCACCTGATCGGAGGGCCGCATGGCGACGGCGTTGTTTGGGCTGCTCATCGCGGTGGCGATCGCGGCCTTCGCCTACGGCAGGCTGCGCGCGACACGCGCACGGTTGCGCGGCCTGCTCACTGCGAAAGGGCAGGTGGTGGGGCACCGCAGGCATCAGCGCGGGACCGGCCCCGCGCCCACCAGGCACGCGCCGGTCGTCGAGTTCGCGGGCGCGGACGGACGGCCGGTGCGCGGCGAGTCCGCCACCTTCACCAAGTCCCTCGGACCCGAGGTCGGGACGGCGGTGACAGTGCTGTACGACCCGTCCGACCCCACCAGGATCCACGTCGCAGGACGGGACACCGGCGAGACGGAGAAGCGCTTCTTCGGCGCCTCCGTCGTCCTGGCCGGGATCGCCACCACGGGTCTGGTCGCGACACTTCTCACCAGCTGAACGTCCTGCGCACTCGACCGCCTTCACCAACGGCGAGCGCGCGATCGGCGTCGGAATGCGGCCGTGGCCACGCCGCGGTTCAGGGGCGGACGAGGACCTTCAGGGCCGTGCGGTCGCTCATTGCTTTGAAGCCGGTCGGGATGTCGTTGAGGGCTATCGACAGGTCGAACATCTCGCCCGGTGTGATCGTGCCGTCGAGTACCTCGGCCAGCAGTTCCGGGATGTAGCGGCGGGCCGGGGCGACGCCGCCGGTGATGGTGATGTTGCGCATGAAGACGTCGAAGTCGAGGCGCGCCTCGGCGTACTGCGGGACGCCCACCCGGCTGATCGTGCCGCCGTCGCGGACGACGCCGAGCGCCGTCTCGAACGCGGCCGTGTTGCCGACGCATTCCAGCACGTGGGGCGCGCCGTCGCCGCCGGTCAGGTCGCGGACCGCGGCCACGGCCTCCGCCCCGCGCTCCGGCACGACGTCGGTCGCGCCGAACCGGCGGCCGAGGTCGGTGCGGGCGCGGTGGCGGCCCAGCAGGACGATCCGCTCGGCGCCCAGCCGCGCGGCCGACAGCACCGCGCTCAGCCCGACCGCGCCGTCGCCGATGACGGCCACGGTGGAGCCCTTGCCGACGGCGGCGGTGACCGCCGCGTGGTGGCCGGTGGGCAGGACGTCCGACAGCGCCATCACCGAGGGGATCACCGGGTCGTCGGCGCCGACCGGGAGCTTGATCAGCGTGCCGTCCGCCTGGGGGACGCGGGCCGCCTCGCCCTGCCCGCCGTCGAGGCCGTTCAGCGCCCAGCGCCCGCCGTTGCGGCACGAGCCGTACAGGCCCTCCCGGCAGAAGTCGCAGGTGTTGTCGGTCCAGAGGAACGGGACGAGGACGACGTCGCCGCGCTTCACCGAGCGCACTTCGGCGCCGGTGTCCTCGACGATGCCCATGAACTCGTGGCCGATGCGGAGTCCTTCGGCGACGGGGTCCATGCCGCGGTAGCGGTGCAGGTCGCTGCCGCAGATGCAGGCGCGGGTCACCCGGACGATCGCGTCCGTCGGCGCCGCGAGGACGGGGTCGGGCACGTCCTCGACCCGGACGTCGCCCCGGCCGTAGATGAGGGTGGCTCGCATCTGTTGATCACTCCTTCGGGTCGGCGATGGTGGCGCCCACGAGGTCGCGGGCCGGACGGCGGTCGAGGTCGAGGGCGACCGCGATGAACTCGTCCAGGCGCGGGGGCGGCAGCGGTGTCTCGGCGACCATGGCGCGCAGCCGGGCGGCGGTCTCGTCCCGGTCCCAGTTGAACGTGGTCTCGTCGGGGGCGAACGCGTCGGTGCGGGTCTGGTCGCGGGTGGTGACGGTGATCCGGCAGCCGCCCTGCGGGACGTCGTCCGCGGCGGCCACCGTGATCCGGCGGGTCAGGTCCATGAGGGCGGGGTCGTCGAAGCCGGTCAGGTCGTCCAGCTCGATGCCGCCATTGCGGAGGGCCACGGCCAGACAGTACGGCAGGCTCATCAGCGTGCCGCCGACGTCGCGGAACGGGCCCCGGGCGTCGATGCCGGGGTAGGCGGCGTCGTCCGGGGACAGCTCGGCGGTGACGGACGCGACGTCGTCGGCCTTGATGCCGTGGCGGCGCGCAAGGCCGGTCAGGACGGTGACGGGCACCTGGTTGATCGCGCAGATCGGGTACGGCTTGTAGGTGACGCGGCGGATGCGCCAGTCGTCGCCGAGCCCGGCTGTGGTCGGTGCTTCCTCGATGCCGGAGAAGGCGCGCAGGTGCCCGGCGGCGCCGCCGAGCGCGTCCGGCGCGCCGGTGACGCCTTGTGCGGCGAGCAGCGCGGCGACCATGCCGTTGCGGCTCGCGGAACCGACCTGGTAGCGCCATTCCTGGGTTCCGGCGAGCCACGTCTGGTTGGTGCCGCCGCCGAACGCCGCGGCGAGGCCTAGGGCGGAGATGGTCTGGCCGGTGTCGAGGCCCAGGAGGCGGGCGGACGCCGCCGCGGCGGCGAGCGGCCCGTAGACGCTCGTCGCGCGGAAGCCGCGGGTGGTGGACGGCCCCGCGTGCCCCTCCGCGATGACCGACGCGGCCTCGTACCCGGCGATCATCGCGGTGAGCAGGTCGCGGCCGTGCAGGTCGGCGCGGTCCGCGAGGGCGAGCAGCGCGGGCAGCGTGGTCGAGCCCAGGTGGACCGACACCGAGACCTGGGTGTCGTCCTGCGTCCGCGCGTGGATGAGCGCCCCGGTCGCGAGCGCGCAGGACTCGACGGTCACGGCCGTCCCGTCGACCGGGAGCCGCGCCCCGCGCGACGGGTCGCAGGCGCCGTGCTCCTTCGCGAACGCGAAACCCGTCGCGGCGAGACGGTGCCCGGCGAGGCCGACGCCGAGGTTGTGCAGCAGCGTCACCTTCGCCTTCTCCACGACGCCGGGCGGGACGGCGGCCAGGTCGAGGCTCGCGGTGAACTCCGCGATCCGCTCGGCGAGCGTCCCGTTCACGGTCCCTCCCCGGTGTCGATCCTGGCGATGACCTGGCCCACGACGACGTCGGCGTCCTGGGCGACGAGCAGTTCGGCGACCGTCCCGGCGGCCGGGCTGACGATCTCGGCGGTCGCCTTGTCGGTCTCCATCTCGGCGATGGGCTCGTCCTCGGCGATCCGGTCGCCGACGTTCTTCAGCCACTGGACGATCGTCGCCTCGTCCATGGTCGCGCCCCACTTCGGCACCACGACGTCCGTCATGCGCCCTTCCCTTCGATCGTGCCGAGGGCCGCCGACACGACGTCGCCGGGGCCCGGGTAGTAGGCGCGTTCCAGGTCCGGCGCGAACGGCACCGGCGCGAACGGCGGGCGCACCTGCGCGGCCGGGGCGCGCAGGGACGCGAACCCGTCGGTCGCGGCCAGCCGAAGGACCTCCGAGCCGACGCTGCACGGGCCCTGCGCGTCCTGGACGACGACGAGCCGCCCCGTCTTGGCCAGCGACCGCAGGATCAGCGCCTCGTCCACGGGGCTCAACGTGCGCAAGTCGAGCACTTCGGCGCCGACGCCCTGTGCGGCGAGGGTCTCGGCGGCCTCCATGGCGGTCGGCACCGTGTCGCCCCAGCAGACGAGCGTCACGTCGTCGCCGGGGCGGCGGATCAGCCCGGCGCCGATCGGCACCAGGTGGTCAGGGTCGTCGGGAACCTCGCCGCGCCGCGTCCACAGGCTCAGGCTCTCGATCACGATCACCGGGTCGTCGTCCCGGACGGCGGCCTTGAGCAGCCCCTTCGCGTCGGCGGGCGTGCCGCCCCAGACGACCTTCAGCCCGGGGACGGCGGCGAGCCAGCCCTCCAGGCTCTGCGAGTGCTGCGGGCCCGAGCCGCGATGGCCGCCGCAGAGCGTCCGGATCGTCAGCGGCACCGCGAAGGCGCCGTCCGACATGTACGACATCTTTGCGGCCTGGTTGACGAGCTGGTCCATGGCGAGGGTGATGAAGTCGAAGTACATGACCTCAGCGATCGGCCGCAGGCCCGCCATCGCCGCGCCGACCGCCATGCCGGTGAACGTCGACTCGCTGATCGGGGTGTCGCGGACCCGCCACTCGCCGAACCGCTCCCGCAGCCCGCGCGTCGCCGCGAACGGGCCGCCGGGCATGCCGACGTCCTCGCCGAACAGGTGCACGGAATCGTCCCGCTCCAGCTCCTCGTGCAGAGCGGAGTTGACCGCCTGCCAGTACTTCACGCTGCTCATCCGAAGGCACCCCCGTTCACCGGACGGCGGTAGACGTGCGCTGAGATCGACTCGGGCGAGGCGACGGGGTCCGCCTCGGCGGCGGCGATGGCATCGGCCATCTCCTGGCGCGCCGCGTCCTCGACGGCGGCGAAGTCGGCGGTCCCGGCGAGGCGTTTCAGCGGGTCCGCGGCCTTCCACTCCGCGACCTCGGCGGTGTCGCGGTACCGCTGCGGGTCGCCCTCGAAGTGGCCGTGCCAGCGGTAGGTCAGGCACTCCAGCAGGGACGGGCCGCCGCCCCCGCGCGCCCGCTCGACCGCCTCCGCGGCGGCCTGCCGGACGGCCATCACGTCGTTGCCGTCGACGCGGACGCCCGGGATCCCGTACGGGGCGGCGTGGTCGGCGACGCGCTGCGCGGCGAGGTGCACGGAGACCGGGGTCAGCTCGACGTACTGGTTGTTCTCGCACACGAACACGATGGGCAGCTTCCACAGCGCCGCGAGGTTCAGCGACTCGTGGAAGACGCCCTGCGCGACCGCGCCCTCCCCGAAGAACGCCACCGCGACCGCGCCGCGCCCCTGCCGGGCCGCCGCGAACGCGCCGCCGAGCGCGATCGGGATGCCCGCCCCGACGATCGCGTTCGCGCCGAGGATCCCGGCGGAGGGGTCGGCGATGTGCATCGAGCCCGACCGGCCGCCGCAGTACCCGGTCGCGCGGCCGAGCAGCTCCGCCATCATCGCCTTCGGCTCGCCGCCCTTGGCCAGGCAGTGCCCGTGGCCCCGGTGGGTGGTGGTGATGAGGTCGTCCCGGCGCAGGACGTCGCAGACCCCGGCCGCGACCGCCTCCTGCCCGATCGAGACGTGCAGCGTCCCGGGCAGCCGCCCGGTCGCCATCAGCTTGGACGCGGCGATCTCGAACTGCCGGATCCGCGCCATCGTCCGGTACAGCCGGTGTGCGGTGGCGGTGTCGGTGTCCTGCTGGACCGTCATGCCGGGGCGTCCTCTCTCGGCAGTTCCAGGACGGCGGTTCCGGGGGTGCAGAGCGTCCCGTCGTCCTTGCGTTCCTCCAGGGCGCATTCGACGAGCCCGGCGCCCGAGCCGTCCACGCGGCGGGCGGTCACCACGCCGGTGCAGGTCAGGGTGTCGCCGGGCACGGCGATGCCGCGGTTGCGCCAGCCGAACGAGCGCAGCCGCGCGCGCGGGCCCGCCCAGCCGAGCGCGGTCCGCAGCAGGAAGCAGCCGTGCAGATGGGACTGGACGAGCACGTCCGGATACCCCTCCGCCGCGGCGTACCGGGCGTCGTAGTGGATGCGGTGCGCGTTCCACGTCGCCGCGCTGAACCGGAACAGCTGCGTCGGGGTCGGGCGGATCGTCATCGGGTCGAGCGCCATGCCGACCGCGACGTCCTCGAAGGTCCTGGTCGTCATTCGCTGGCCTCCGGACGGGCGATGAGGTTGTCGCGGCAGGTCAGGAGCGGTGTGCCCGACTCGTCCAGGAACCGGCGCAGCCTCGTGATGACCAGGAACGGGCCGGAGCGGCCCTCCTTGAGCGCCACGTCCTCGACCGATGTCTCCCGGACGATCCGCACGCCGTCATGCACAGGGTTGTGGAAGTCGAGGTCCTGACCGGCGCCCATGAGCCGGAGCCCGGCGAGGGGGAGCCCGGCCGTCTCGTCGCCGGTGCCGTCCGCGGCCAGCTCGCCGTCGGGCGGGCCCGCGCCCCAGCCGAGCACGCTGCTGAGGAACAGCGGCGGGGCGATGGCGCCGGGAAGCCCCGCGGCCTGGGCCGCCGCGTCGTCGTAGTACACCGGGTCGGTCTCGCCCGCGGCGATCGCGAACCGCTGGAACTCGGTCGCGCGGACGCGTCCGAGGCTGTCGCGGACGACCGTCCCGATCTGCTTCCGTACCTGCTCGCACACCTCGTCCAGCGCGGTCATCGCTCACCTCCCGGAACCGGCTCCGGCTCGGCCTCCGACAGCCGCGCCCTCAGCACCTTCTTCTCGACCTTGCCGATCGAGGTCTTGGGCAGTCCGGGGACGACATGGATCCGCGTCGGCACCTTGAACGTCGCGAGGCGCGTCCGGCAGTGCTCGGTGATCTCGTCGCGGGTGGGCGGCGGCTCGCCGGACGCCGGGACGACGAACGCGACGACCTCCTCGTCCCGCACCGGGTCGTGCCCGGCGACGACCGCCGCCTCCGCGATCGACGGGTGCGCCAGCAGCGCGAACTCCACCTCGCTCGCGGACACGTTCTCGCCCGCGCGCTTGATCACGTCCTTCTTCCGGTCGAAGAAGTACACGTAGCCCTGCTCGTCGAGGTAGCCGTGGTCGCCGGTGTGCAGCCAGCCGTCCCGGACGGTCGCGGCCGTGGCCTCCGGGTCCTTGAAGTAGCCCTTCATCAGCGTCCGGCCGGGCACCCCGGACACGAGGATCTCGCCGACCGCGCCCGCGGGGAGGTCGCGGCCGTCCCCGTCCACGATCCGGATCCGCCGGTCGAAGTTCGGCAGCCCGATCGACGGCCACCGCCGGTCCCCGAACACCGGGGACATCGTGACGACCGTGCCGCCCTCCGACAGCCCGTAGCCGTTGATCAGGTCGACGCCGAACCGGCGCTCGAACTCGTCCTTCTCCCGGTCGGTGACGTTGATGGCGTAGATGGCGCGGTGGACGCGGTGCGCCGCGTCGTCCGGTGAGGGGGGCTGCGCCAGCATGGTCCGCACCTGCATGGCGACCAGGCTCACCGAGGTCGCGCCGTGGTGCCGGACCCGCGGCCAGAACGCGCCGGCGTGGTACTCCTCCAGCAGGACGGCCGCCCCGCCGACGGTCAGCGCCGCCAGCACCGTGATCTCCTGCGCGTTGATGTGGAAGAGCGGCAGCGCGGTCAGCAGCCGCTCGCCGCCGTGCAGCGCGGCGCCGCGCGCGACGCGCTCGCCGCCCCACAGGCAGTTCGCGTGCGTGATCATGACGGCCTTGGGCCGGGCCGTGGTGCCCGAGGTGAACAGCATCTCCACGACGTCCTCGGAGCACACGCCCTCGGCGGGGGCGGCGGGCGGGCCGGACGCCACGTCCGCGAACGGGACGAACCCGTGCGGTGTGCCGTCGCCACGCGCGACGATCCGGTGCTCGACCTTGGGCGCGCCCGCCAACACCTCGGAGAACCGCGGGAGGTAGGCGGGCTCGGTCAGGACGCCCACCGCCTCCGAACGCTCGATCAGATAGGCCAGCTCGGCGGCCGTGTTCGCGACGTTGGACGGCACCATCACGGCCCCGAGCCACGCCAGCCCGAACCACGCGAACACGAACTCGGCGCTGTTGCGGAGCTGGATCACGACCGCGTCGCCGCGCCCGATGCCCAGGCCGGCGAACCCTCCGGCGGTCCGGCGGACGGCGTCGAGCGTCTCCCGGTAGGTGTAGTCGGTGACGGCGCCCGTCCGGTCCTCGATGACGAGGCAGGCGCGGTCCGGATGCCGGCCGGCCCGCTCGGTCAGCAGGTCGGCGAGGGTGCGGTTCCCGATCAGGTCCACGACGGCTCCCGAGTGTCGGCGGTCAGTCGCGCGACGACAGGCCGAGCAGGTTGCGCGCGATCATCCAGCGGTGGATCTCCGACGAGCCGTGCCCGATCCGCCACACCCGCACCTGCCGGTAGAAGCTCTGGATCGGCAGCTCCTTGCTGTAGCCGAGGCCGCCGAATATCTGCAGGCAGCGGTCGGTGACGCGCTGGGCCATCTCGGTCGCGTAGAGCTTGGCCATGAACGCCTCGTTGCGGATCGGCTCGCCCTCGTCCGCCATCCACGCGGCCCGGTAGACCAGGAAGCGGGCGGCGTCCAGCTCGACGGCGGAGTCGGCCAGCATCCACTGGACCGCCTGCCGCGTCGCGATGGGCTTGCCCCAGGTCACGCGCTGCTTCGCCCACTCGACGGCCATGTCGATGCACCGCTGCGCGATGCCGAGCTGGTAGGCGGCGATCTTGAGGCGGCCGTGCGTGAGCTGCTCGTTCGCCAGCGCCCAGCCGCCGCCGACCGGGCCGAGCCGGGCCGAGTCCGGGACGACGCAGTCGGTGAACGACAGCTCGTAGGGCTCCCAGTCGTCGCCCATGGTGGGGATCGGCCGCGACGCGTCGAAGCCGGGCGTGCCCATGTCCACCAGGAAGCAGGTGATGCCGCGGCTTCCGGCGGACGGGTCGGTGCTGGCGAACAGGATGCAGAAGTCGGCGCGGTCCACCTCGGAGATGAATATCTTCGTCCCGTTGATGACCCAGTCGTCGCCGCTGCGGACCGCCGTCGTGGCGATCCGCGCGAAGTCGGAGCCGGTGCCGGGCTCGGTGAAGGCGTAGCAGCTGCGCCGCTCGCCCGCGATGACCGGATACAGGTAGTTCTTCTTCTGCTCGTCGTCGGCCTCGTAGAGGACCGGTTCGGGGCTGCCGCCGAAGTCGAACATCGCCGGATGCTTGTAGAGCTCCTCGGCGACCAGGCAGGCGGCGAGCGTGCCCATGCCCTGGCCGCCGTACTCCTCCGGGACGTCCAGCGCCCATAGCCCCTGGTCCCTGGCCTTCTCCTGGAGCTCGCGCCGCTCCTCGGGAGAGAGCCTGCCCTCGGCGAGGAAGCGCGGCTCCAGCGGCATCAGTTCCCGCTCGCGGAACCGGCGCACGGAGTCGACGAACATGCTGAGCTCGGCCGGGATGCTGAAGTCCATACGCCGTCACCCTCCATCCGACCGACTAGTCGGTCGGCTTCGACTTTTGCATGCCTCCGAGCCGATGTCAATGCGGGGATCCGGGGGTTGACGAGCCCGCGAGGGCCGGTTTAACTGGAATCGCCCGACCGGTCGGTCGGCAGTACCTGTCTGGCCTATGACCTGCATAGATATCGTCACTCGAACTCTGAGGAGGACGGATGGCCGGCGATCTCACCACCCTGCCGACCGCGGGCGAACTCGTCACCGCCTACGCCGCCGGGACGCTCTCCCCGGTGGAGGCGGCGACCGCGGCCCTGGACGCGATCCGGGAGCGCGACGCCGGTGTCAACGCCTTCGCCCTCGTCGACCCGGAGCGGGCGCTGGAGACGGCCCGCGCCGCCGAGCGGCGCTGGCGGGACAGGGCGCCGCTGGGCCCCCTCGACGGAGTCCCGATGTCGATCAAGGACCTTTTCCTCACCCGCGGCTGGCCGACGCTCCGCGGCTCGCGCCGCATCGACCCCGGCCAGGCGTGGGACGTCGACAGCCCGGTGGCCGCCCGCCTCCGCGAGGGCGGCCTGGTCCTGCTCGGCAAGACCACCACCCCGGAGATGGGCTGGAAGGGCGTCTGCGACAACCCGCTCACCGGCATCACGCGCAATCCCTGGGACACGTCCCGCACCTCGGGAGGCTCCAGCGGCGGCAGCGCGGTCGCGGTCGCCACCGGGATGGGCCCGCTGTCGGTCGGCACCGACGGCGGCGGCTCGATCCGCATCCCCGCCGCGTTCTGCGGCGTCGTCGGCTTCAAGCCCACGCACGGCCGCGTCCCGCAGTACCCGCTCAGCTCGCTCGCGGTGCTGGCGCACGCCGGGCCCATCGCCCGCACGGTGGACGACGCCGCGCGCCTCCTCGACGTCCTCGCGGCGCCCGACCACCGCGACCCCTACGACCTCGGGCTCCACGACGGCCCCTACAGCCGGGCGGTCGACCGGGACGTGCGCGGGGTGTCGGCCGCCTTCTCCGCCGACCTCGGCTTCGCCCGCGTCGACCCGGAGATCGCGGCCGCCGTCGCGTCCGCCGCGCAGGCGCTCCAGGACGGCGCGGGCATGCGCGTCGAGGCGGCCGACCCGGGGTTCCCCGACCCGCTCCCGGCGTTCGACGTGCTGTGGTGCGCGGGCGCGGCCAAGTGGCTCGACGTCTTCGACGCCCGCGCGGACGACGTCGACCCGGGGCTGCGCGCCGTGATCGAGCGCGGCCTCACCTACTCGGCGGGCGACTACCTGGCGGCGGAGGCGGAGCGGCTGGCGCTCGCCGTCCGGATGGGCGAATTCCACACCCGCCACGATGTGCTGATCACTCCGACGGTGCCGATCCCCGCCTTCGAGGCCGGGCACGACGTGCCGCCCGGCAGCGGCCTGAGCGACTGGGCCGAATGGACGCCGTTCACCTACCCGTTCAACATGACCCACCAGCCGGCGATCAGCGTCCCGATCGGCTTCACCGCCGCCGGCCTGCCGATCGGCCTGCAGATCGTGGGCCCGCGCCACGCCGAGGCGCTGGTCCTGGCCGTGGCCCGCGCGGTCGAGCGAACGCGGCCCTCGTCGGACCGCCGCCTTCCGGTCCCGTCCCCGCGCAGCGCGACCGCCGCCTAGTGCAGGCCGTCGGCGAAGGTTGCTAGGGCGTCCAGGGCGTGGAGTGCCTCGGTCTCCGGTGCGGTCGGGAGGGCTAGGCCGATTCGCTCCACGCCCGCGTCGGCGAGGTCGGCGACCGCGCGGGCGTCGGGCTCCAGGCCGCAGAGGGTGATCGGGACGCCGGGCCTGCCCCGTTCGGCGAAGAGGCCCGCGACCCGCCGGATCTCGGCCGGCGGGGTGGCGGCGCGCGGCAGCCAGCCGTCCCCGTGCCGGACGACCCGGGCGAGCGCCGCCGGGCTCTCGCCGCCGACGTAGATCGGCGGGTGCGGCCGCCGGACGGGCTTCGGCCACAGGTGGATCGGGTCGAAGTCCACGTGCTCGCCGTGGAACTCGGCCTCGTCCTCGGTCCAGATCGCCTTGATCGCGGCGAGCTGCTCGTCGAGCCGGGCGCCCCGGGTGCGCGGGTCGGTGCCGTGGTTGCGCATCTCCTCACGGTTCCAGCCGACGCCGACGCCGAGGAGCGCGCGCCCGCCGGACAGCACGTCGAGGGTCGCGACCTCCTTGGCGGTGTGGATCGGGTCGCGCTGGGGGAGGAGCGCGACGGCGGTGCCGAGCAGCAGGGTGGACGTCGCCGTCGACGCGGCGGCGAGCGCCGTGAACGGGGCCAGGGTGCGGTAGTAGGCGTCCGGGAGCTCGGCGCGGCCCTGCCAGAGGGTCTCGCGCTTGACGGGAATGTGCGAGTGCTCGGCGATGAAGAGGGAGTCGAAGCCGCGCTCCTCCGCCGCGCGGGCCAATACGTCCGGCCGGACGCTCTCCGCGGTCAATAGCGTGTAGATGCCGAACTTCACGGGGTCACCGGCCTTCTCCTCGTCCTGCCCATTTCCCCGGTGGAACCGAGCGCGATTCGCCTGGAGTTCGCCGGGGAGGGAGGTCGCTGAATTTCCTGGATCGACATCTTGAGCTTAGGAGGAGGGCGCCCGGAGCGGCAAGCGCACAATGGTAATGGATCATGCTGGTGAGGGTTGACACGCCCCCTCCCACCTGCAATCGTACTTGTACGCCCGACCGGTCGGTCGGGAGGAAGTCGAGAGGATGGGGATTGGCCGGAGGCGCCGCCCAAAAGGCGGATGCGGGCGGCCGGTCCGAACCGGTGGCCGTACCATCGCGACCGTGCCGGACGACCACATCGCAAGTGACGTGAGCACACATCGAGATCGCCGCCTTCAATGACGTCGCGGCCGATCACCAAGGCGCTGCCCGGGGGTATCAGCGCGCACCTGAGCCGAGGCGGGAAAAATGTCGGCCCGGCGGCGGAGAACCCCGGGCGACAAACACTTTTCACGCGCGGCGAATGACCGGGAGACCGCCGGTGGGCGGTCCGCCACGTCGGTGAAAGGAAACGCGGATGGTCTCCGGAGCGACACCCGCGAAAGAAGCGCCCAAGAAGGGCACGATGCGGATCGCCGCCGCGGCGCTGGCGGCGTCGAGCATCGAGAACTACGACTTCTTCATCTACGGGACCGCCGCGGCGCTGGTCTTCCCCGATCTGTTCTTCCCCGGGCACAGCCCGCTCGCCGGGGCGCTGCTGTCCTTCTCGACGTTCGCCGTCGGGTTCGTCGCCCGGCCGCTCGGCGCGGTGATCTTCGGCCATCTCGGCGACGTCCACGGCCGCAAGCGGTCCCTCGTCATGGTGCTCCTGACGATGGGCATCGGCACCACGCTCATCGGCGTCCTGCCCACCTACGACGCCATCGGACCGGCGGCCCCGCTCCTGCTGGTGCTGCTGCGGCTCGTCCAGGGGATCGCGCTCGGCGGCCAGACCGGCGGGGTGATCCTGCTGGCGCTGGAGAGCGCCCCGGCCGACCGCCGCGGGTTCTTCTCCAGCTTCGCGCTCGCCGGCGGGCCCGCCGGGATCCTCGTCGGCAACCTCGCCTTCCTGCTCGTCGGCCTGGTCACCACCTCGGAGTCCTTCGACGCCTGGGGCTGGCGGCTGCCGTTCCTCGCGAGCGTCGTCCTTCTCGGGCTGACGCTCTACATCCAGCTGCGGATCGAGGAGACCCAGGCGTTCAAGCGCCTGCAGCGCACTGCGAAGGCGGACACGGATGCGGACACGCAGGCGGACACGGTCAAGCGGCCGAAGCCGCCGGCGGGACGCTCGCCGGTGCTGGAGGCGCTGAGCCGCTACCCGCGCAAGATCGTGCTGATCGGCGGCGCCTACGTCGGCATCAACGTCACCTACTACCTGTTCATGACGTTCGCCGTCGCCTACGGGACCAACGAGGACATCCTCGACATGCCGAAGAACAGGATCCTGCTGGGCGTGCTGCTCGGCGCCGGGTTCCAGCTCGTCCTGCTGCCCGTCGCCGGGGCGCTGTCGGACCGCGTCGGCCGCAAGACGATGCTGACGGCCGGGTCGGCGCTGGTCGGGGCGTGGGCGTTCGCCTTCTGGCCGCTGCTCAACACCGAGTCGCCGATCGTCATCGTGTTCGCGTTCATCGTCGGGCTGGGGCTGCTGCACACGACGATGTACGCGCCGCAGGGCGCCTTCTTCGCCGAGACGTTCCCGACCGCGACGCGCTACTCGGCGATGTCGCTGAGCATCCAGGTGGCCTCGGTGGTCGGCGGCGCGCTGGCCCCGCTCATCGCCACGTCCCTGTACGCCTGGACGGGATCATGGCTGTCGATCGCGGTCTACATGGCGGGCGTGTGCGCCATCACCGCCGGGTCGGTGCTGCTGCTGCCGGAGACCTACCGGGACGACATCGAGGAGCCGGTGACGCCGGACGAGGACGCGGCGGGCACGGTGAGCACCGCCTGACGGCAACCGCCGGTCCGAGGCCCTGGGGCGTTGTGGTCTCAGGGCCTCAGGCCGCGGTAGGCGTAGTCCCAGAAGGCGTCGGCGATCTCGTCGTGGGTGAGCTCGCCGTCCGAGTGGTACCACTGGTAGGCCCAGTTGCTCATGCCGAATATCGCGAGGCTGAACAGTTTGGCGTCGACCTTGCGGAACGTTCCGGCGGCGATGCCGTCGCGGACGACGTCCTGCACCATGGCCTCGTAGCGGGCACGTTTCTCGGTGGCGACGGCGAGATCGGCGTCCGGAAGCTCGCGGTGGTTCTCGAAGAAGACCCGGCACTGGCCGCGCCGCGTGGCGATGTTGTGCAGAAAGTCATGGATGACGCCGCGCAGCAGTTCCGCCGGTTCCAACCTCTGCTCGACCCGGGCGGAGTGCGACTCGATGAGGCCGTCGATCAGCTCCTCGTGCATGTACCACAGCAGTTCCGACTTGCTGCGGAAGTAGTGATACAGAGTGGGCTTGCCGATTCCGACGGCGGCGGCGATGTCGTCCATGGAGGCACGGGCGTAACCCAATTTCTCGAAGAGGTCGGCGGCGACCCGGATGATCTCCGCGCGCCGTTCGTCCTTCGACATCTGCCGGCGCCTCGACCGCCGCGCCGACTCAGCTTCCGACATCCGCGTTCACTCCGCATCATTGGGAAAATTCAGGGGGCGAGCCGACCTTATGAGCCGGAGCGGATCTCCCGCCCGATCGCTGGGTCACGAAGTATACCAGGATGTTCGCAATTAACTTGCCGGGCCGCCGGGCGGAGCGGCGGGACGCGGTCAAGCCAATGGCGGAGTCGCACTCATGGGTTCTCCCGTATGGGCGGAATGAATTGCGACCCGCCGGTCGCGCCCCAAAGTCGATCAGGGTGGGCGCGGGAGGCAGAATGGAGGCATGACTGAGACCGTGAATCTGCCGGGCGGGACCGCGCTGCCGTTGATCGGATTCGGGACGTGGGAGCTGCGGGGCGATACGGCGTACGAGTCCGTGCGCGCGGCGCTCGATATCGGTTACCGGCATCTCGACACCGCGACGCTGTACGAGAACGAGACGGAGGTCGGCAGAGCCGTGAAGGACGGCGGCGTCGACCGGGAGGACGTCTTCGTCACCACCAAACTGCACCCGCGGGACGCGCGGCACGCCCGCCGCGCCCTGGAGACGAGCCTTCGCAAACTCGGCACCGGCTACGTCGACCTGTGGCTGATCCATTGGCCGACCGGCCCGGACGCTCTCGTCCCGGCGTGGCGGGAACTGCTGTCCGCCAAGAATGACGGGCTGGCACGCAATGTCGGCGTCAGCAACTACAGCATCGCGCAGATCGATCGGCTGACCGAGGCCACCGGGGAGCAGCCGGCGGTCAACCAGGTCTCCTGGAGCCCGGCCCGGCACGATCCGGCCCTGCTGGACGAGCACCGCCGCCGGGGAATCGCCGTCGAGGGCTACAGCGGCCTGAAGAACACCGATCTGCGCGATCCGGTCCTCACCGAGATCGCGGAGCGGCACGGGGCCACTCCCGCGCAGGTCGTCCTCCGCTGGCACCTGGACCACGGCATCGTGATCCTCCCCAGATCGTCGCGCCGGGAGCGCATCGCCGCCAACTTCGACCTGGACGGCATCGCCCTCACCAGGGAGGACATCGCCGCGATCGACGCCCTCGCCTAGCCCGCCCGGCCGAATGTCCTGAAATCGGGGGCCCTGCGCCCTCGATTTCGGGGCCATTCCATTAAGGCCGGAAGATCGTCCACCACGGCTAATTGCTCGGGCAATGTCCGGGTGGAAATCGGCCATTTTCATGCTGGCTTTTGTTCACCCTGAACGGGCCCGGATTTTGCCCTGTCTCCTTACCTTCGGTGATGCCGCGGCAACGGATCGTCTCACCCCCAGCCGTCAGGAGACATCGCCGATGAAACGCCGTACCTTCCTGCGTACCTCGGTCCTCGGGACAGGGGCCGTCGCCTTCTCCGGAAC
>NZ_SMJX01000007.1 GCF_004348535.1 Actinomadura sp. KC216 | reverse complement strand
CGCGCTGATGGTCGCTCTGCTGCCCGCCACAGCGACCGTTGTCGGGCTGGTCGTCCTGCGGCAGGTGCCGGTGCCCGTCGAACTCGCGGGAATCGGGTTGGTGATCGCCGGTGTGTCGTTGCACCGTGGAGAGGGGTGAGAGCATCTCAGGTGGTGCGATGTCAAGCCGCGAGGCTCTGGACGCGCTCGGCGACGGCGGGCGCGGACAGCGCCACGCGCCGCCCCAGGTCGGCAAGGCCGGCGCGGCCGTCCACCTTCTCGTCGAATCCTCGACCTGATAGCATCAAATGAATATAGCGTTGGTGCTATGTCGTGCAGATTCGAGATCGAGGTGGAACCCGAGGTACGGGCTTGGCTGAACGAGTTGTCGCTAGGCGAGTACCGGCACGTCATGTTCTATGCCGATTTGTTAGCGGACAGTGCGGAGACGTTAGGGGAACCGTACTCCCGCTACCTCGGCGAGGGTGTCCGGGAGCTGCGCTTCTACTTGGGGAGGCAGGCGACCCGCATCACGTACTGGCTGGCGCCCGGTCGGCGAGTAGTGATGCTGACGGTTTTCCGCAAGACGCGTGCTGTCGAGGCGGCGGAGGTCGACCGGGCGAAACGGGCCAAGAAGCTGTGCGAGGCAGAGCATTGCGCGGCGCTTGAGATCTACGATCGCAGCGATCAAGGCGGTCAATGAGACGTCGGAGCTGGGCATGAGCGACGAACACTCCAGATTGGTGATCACGGATGAGGATCGCAGCAGCGAGGAGTACCAGGCGGCCCGATACGCCTATGAGCTGGGCAAGGCGGTCCGGGAGCGGCGGCTGGAGCTCGGCCTGACGCAGGTCGAGTTGGCGCGCCGTAGCGGGATGACCCAATCACAGCTGTCCCGGTTGGAAGCGGGCGGAGCAGAACCGACGATCCGGGTCCTCGACCGGCTGGCCCATGCGCTCGACGCGACCCTTGAGGTGTCCTTCGTTCCACGTGCGGCCTGAGACCCGTCGAATTTCACGGTTCAGCGGCTCGTTCGCCGCGGCTCTGCGATCAGGGCTGGCTAAGCCGCGCTGATGGTCGCTCTGCTGCCCGCCACAGCGACCGTTGTCGGGCTGGTCGTCCTGCGGCAGGTGCCGGTGCCCGTCGAACTCGCGGGAATCGGGTTGGTGATCGCCGGTGTGTCGTTGCACCGTGGAGAGCGGTGAAAGGAGCCGTTCATGGAACAGGTACGTCTCGGCACGACGGGAACGAAGGTCTCCCGCATCTGCCTCGGGATGATGAGCTACGGAGACCCGTCCAAGCGGGCGTGGATCCTGGACGAGGAGAACGCGGAGCCCATCGTCCGGCAGGCCGTGGAAGCGGGCGTGACTTTCTTCGACACCGCCGACGTGTACGCGGAAGGCACGAGCGAAGAACTGACCGGGCATCTGCTCCCGAAGTTCTTCGCCCAGCGGGACGACTACGTCCTGGCCACCAAGGTCTGCCTCCCCATGGGGCCGGGGCCGAACGACCGAGGGCTGTCGCGCAAGCACATCATGGCGAGCATCGACGATTCCCTGCGGCGGCTCGGCGTCGACCATGTCGACCTCTACCAGATCCACCGATGGGACTACGGGACGCCCATTGAAGAAACCATGGAGGCCCTGCACGACGTAGTGAAAGCGGGCAAGGCCCGGTACATAGGCGCGTCCAGCATGTTCGCGTGGCAGTTCGCCAAGGCGCAGCACGTCGCCGACACGCACGGCTGGACGAGATTCGTCACCATGCAGAACCACTACAACCTCATCTACCGCGAAGAGGAGCGGGAGATGATCCCGCTGTGCCTCGACCAGGGCGTGGGTCTCATCCCGTGGAGCCCGCTGGCCCGCGGGATGTTGGCCGGGAACCGGGAGCGCGGTGGGGAACGCAAGACCGTCCGGTCCCAGAACGACGCCTACGGCGACAGCCTCTACACGGATGATGATTTCGATGTCGTCGACGTGGTCCGGGAGGTCGCGGGGGAGCGGGGCGTCCCGGCGGCGCAGATCGCGCTCGCGTGGCTGCTCGGCCGTCCCGGGGTGACCGCGCCCATTTTCGGCGCGACGAAACTCACTCATCTGCAGGACGCCATCGCCGCCGAGCGCCTGGAACTGGACGAGAAGGAGGTCGCGCGGCTGGAGGCGCCGTACCAGCCGCACCCGATCCTCGGGCATTCCTGACATAACGCGGGCGCCGGACGTCCCCAGGCAGGAACGGTCCGGGGGCGTCCGGCGTCTATCCAGGGTGGTGATTTGCGATACCACGGGCGATCGGGGCAGGCTGGGGGCCAGAACGCCCACCGACGGCAAGACCGCTGAAGGAGCCCGACGATGACCGAGAACGACGGCACGCAGGGACCGCAGCGGCCGTTGCCGGAGGACGAGGGTCAGCCCACGCCGCCGGACGCGCAGGAGCCGCCCGCCCGGCCGCTCGGAGACCGCACCGTGGTGTTCGGGGCGCCGCAGCTCGGCGGGGCCGGAGCGGCCCAGCCCGCGCCGCCTCCCCAGCAGCCCGAGCCGCCCGCGCAGCAGGCGCCGCAGGAGCCCCGCGAGGAGGAGCGTCCGCCGCCGCCGCCTCCGACGATGGTCGAGCAGCCCATCCAGCAGTTCGGCGAGCAGCCCCCGCCGCCGCCCCCGTCCCCGTTCGGCGGCCCGCAGGAGCGGCAGGCCCCGTACGGCCAGCCGCCCGCGGGGCAGATGCCCTACGGCGCGGCCCCCGGGCCCGGCGGGTTCCCTCCGCCGCAGGAGCAGCAGCAGTACGGCCAGCCTCAGCCCGGCTTCGGGCAGCCGCCGGAACCGCCGCCGTACGGCCAGCAGCCGCCGCAGCCACCTGAGCAGCCCTACGGGCAGCAGCCGCCCGCCTATCCGCAGCAGCCGGTGCACGGCACGCCCCAGGAGACGGCCCAGGAGCCGCTGCCGCAGTTCGGCCAGCAGCCGCCGCAGGGCGAGCCGCCGCAGGACTCCCTGACCGACCGCACGATGATCGTCCCCGGGCCGTCGTCCGAGGCGCCGGAGCCCGCGCCGCCGCGGCCCGTGATCGACGACCAGGCGACGCTGCACTGGTCGCCCGGCACCGACATCCCGGTCGCCACCGGACCCGAGCGCAAGCAGGAGCCCCCGGCCGAGCCGTGGCAGGCGCCGACGCCGCCATCCACGCCCGAGCCGTGGTCGCCGGAGTCGTCCCAGCCCGGCGGCGTCCAGCCGCCCCAGCCCGGCCAGCAGGGGCAGCCCGGCCAGCAGGGTCTGGACGCCGAGCGGACGATGATGGTCCCGCCGCCCGACTCCGGCTTCGGCGCCCCCGCGCAGCCGTCCGCCCCGCAGGAGGACCCGTACCGTCCCCACAGCGAGAGCGGTCCGGAGGAGGCGCCCGCGACCGAGGTGTTCAACCCCGGCGCCCAGGGTGCCCAGCCCGCCGAGCCGCAGGGCCTGGCCGACCACACCCGGATGGACATCGGCCAGCAGCAGTGGGGCCAGCAGGCCCCGCAGCAGCAGCCCCAGCAACAGCAGCCCTACGGCCAGCAGCAACCCGGCCAGTACGGTGAGCAGCAGCAACAGCAGGGGTACGGCCATCAGCCCCAGCAGCCCCAGCAGCCCTACGGGCAGCAGCAGGGGTACGGGCAGCAGCAGTACGGCCAGCCGGGCCAGTACGGGCAGCAGCAGCCTGGGCAGTACGGGCAGCAGCAACCCGGCCAGTACGGCCAGCAGCCCGGCTACGGCGCGGGCGCGGGCACCGGTGAACGCAAGGGCGGTAAGAACACGCTCCTGTTCGTCGTCGGCGGCGTCGTCGCCCTCGTGGTGCTCCTCGCCGTGGTCTACCTCGCCTTCCTCCGATAGGACGGCCCACCGGCAAGGCGGACGATCGAGACGAAGGTAAAACCTCGTCCACGTCTTCCCCAACGGCCCTCACCTGGGTCACAATGCCGACGGGTGCCCCTCCGGCTCGACGCCGGAGCCGGGAACACCCGTCGGCATTCGGCCGTTTACAGCTACGGGGAGAAGGCTCCCCACAACCGAATGAACCCTGCCGGGCTTGCGTCTGAGGGTGGGCTCACGGTAGTGCGCGCTCACTTTGCACTTTCGCGCGGCGCTCGGTAACCTCTTCACTTGTGCCCGCTCTGCGGGCCGCTGTGCGTGCGCGTCGGAGAGGCCGGGAGGCCAGCCCCAGCGCCGCATCACATGAGGCTCTCTCATCCTCGGTGGGCTTGGTGGTGTCAGTGCCGCCCGGTGGTGCCGGATGGTAGAGGCTCGCTCCCCGGCTTGATTCGGCCCCACAAACGGGCCGGGCGGTCTGTGTCGGTTTCGCGCGGCTGTATTTCCGTGTGGCGGCGACACGCCCGACCGCGTGGGTCGGAGAGGTCGGGAAACCGGCAGGTCACAGCCTCGCCTGAGGTGGTGATTGCAGCAATAGGACTTACCGGCTCGGTACGAGGAAGACGGAGACGCGGTGCCCACGATCCAGCAGCTGGTCCGCAAGGGCCGCCAGGACAAGGTGACCAAGAACAAGACGCCCGCGCTCAAGGGCAGCCCCCAGCGCCGGGGTGTCTGCACGCGCGTCTACACGACGACGCCCAAGAAGCCGAACTCGGCGCTCCGCAAGGTCGCCCGCGTCCGGCTGTCGAGCGGGATCGAGGTCACGGCCTACATCCCCGGCGTCGGCCACAACCTGCAGGAGCACTCGATCGTGCTCGTCCGCGGCGGCCGTGTGAAGGACCTTCCCGGCGTCCGGTACAAGATCATTCGCGGCACGCTGGACACCCAGGGCGTCCGGAACCGCAAGCAGGGCCGCAGCCACTACGGCGCGAAGAAGGAGAAGGGCTGATGCCGCGTAAGGGCCCCGCTGGCAAGCGCCAGCTCATCACTGACCCGGTGTACAACTCGCCGCTGGTCACCGCGCTCATCAACAAGGTCCTCCTGGACGGCAAGCGCTCGATCGCGCAGAGCATCGTCTACGACGCTCTGGAAGGCGCCCGCGAGAAGACCGGCAACGACCCGGTCGTCACGCTGAAGCGCGCCCTCGACAACGTCAAGCCGACCCTCGAGGTCCGCAGCCGCCGTGTCGGCGGCGCGACCTACCAGGTCCCCGTCGAGGTGCGGCCGGCCCGCAGCACCACCCTCGCCCTGCGCTGGCTGGTGCTGTACGCCCGGCAGCGGCGCGAGAAGACGATGACCGAGCGGCTGATGAACGAGCTGCTCGACGCGAGCAACGGCCTCGGCGCTTCCGTCAAGAAGCGGGAGGACACCCACAAGATGGCGGAGTCGAACAAGGCCTTCGCCCACTACCGCTGGTAACCCCGGCGCACAGCAACGACGAGACGACGCGAAGGACGACAGTGGCTACCAAAACCGGTGTAGACCTGGCCAAGGTCCGCAACATCGGGATCATGGCCCATATCGACGCGGGCAAGACCACGACGACCGAGCGCATCCTCTACTACACGGGGATGAGCTACAAGATCGGCGAGGTCCACGACGGCGCCGCCACCATGGACTGGATGGAGCAGGAGCAGGAGCGGGGGATCACCATCACCTCCGCCGCCACCACCTGCGAGTGGCCCGTCGACGACGTCAAGCACACCATCAACATCATCGACACCCCGGGGCACGTCGACTTCACCGTCGAGGTGGAGCGCAACCTGCGGGTGCTCGACGGTGCGGTCGCGGTGTTCGACGGTGTCGCCGGCGTGGAGCCGCAGTCCGAGACCGTGTGGCGTCAGGCCGACCGGTACGGCGTCCCCCGCATGTGCTTCGTCAACAAGCTCGACCGGGTCGGCGCGGAGTTCCACCGCTGCGTCGACATGATCGAGAACCGTCTCAACGCGACCCCGCTCGCGCTGCAGCTGCCGATCGGCGCCGAGGCCGACTTCAAGGGCGTCATCGACCTCGTGACGATGAAGGCCCTCGTCTGGAACGAAGAGGCCAAGCTCGGCGAGATGTACGACGTCGTCGACATCCCCGACACGCACGTCGAGACGGCCCGCGAGTACCACGACAAGATGGTCGAGACGCTCGCCGAGAACGACGACGACATCATGGAGCTGTACCTGGAGGGCGAGGAGCCCACGGTCGAGCAGCTCTACGCGGGCATCCGCCGCGCGACGATCGCCGCGAAGCTCACCCCGGTGCTGTGCGGCACGGCCTTCAAGAACAAGGGCGTGCAGCCGCTGCTGGACGCGATCGTCCGCTACCTGCCCTCCCCGCTGGACGTCGAGGCGATCGAGGGCCACGCCGTCCGGGACGAGGAGAAGGCGCTCGCCCGCAAGCCGAGCGAGGACGAGCCGTTCTCCGCGCTCGCGTTCAAGATCATGAGCGACCCGCACCTGGGCAAGCTCACCTTCGTGCGCGTCTACTCCGGCGTCATGGAGTCCGGCGCGAACGTGATGAACTCCGTCAAGGAGCGCAAGGAGCGCATCGGCAAGATCTACCGGATGCACGCCAACAAGCGCACCGAGATCGAGCGCGCGGGCGCCGGTGACATCGTCGCGGTGATGGGTCTCAAGCAGACCACCACCGGCGAGACGCTGTGCGACGACAAGAACCCGATCGTGCTGGAGTCGATGAACTTCCCGGCGCCGGTCATCCACGTCGCGATCGAGCCGAAGACGAAGGCCGACCAGCAGAAGCTGGGCACCGCGATCCAGCGGCTCGCCGAGGAGGACCCGTCCTTCACGGTCCGCACCGACGAGGACACCGGCCAGACCGTGATCTCCGGCATGGGCGAGCTCCACCTGGAGATCCTCGTCGACCGGATGAAGCGCGAGTTCAAGGTCGACGCCAACGTCGGCAAGCCGCAGGTGGCCTACCGGGAGACGATCACCCGCAAGGTCGAGAAGGTCGAGTACACCCACAAGAAGCAGACGGGTGGCTCCGGCCAGTTCGGCCGCGTGATCATCGACCTGGAGCCGCTCGGCGGCGGGTCGGACGGCTACGAGTTCGAGAACAAGGTCACCGGTGGCCGCATCCCGCGGGAGTACATCCCGTCGGTCGACGCGGGCTGCCAGGAGGCCGCCGAGTTCGGTGTCCTCGCCGGCTACCCGATGGTCGGCGTCAAGGTCACCCTTCAGGACGGCGCCTACCACGAGGTCGACTCCTCGGAGATGGCGTTCAAGGTCGCCGGTTCCATGGCGTTCAAGGAGGCCGCCCGCAAGGCGTCCCCCACGCTGCTGGAGCCGATGATGGCGGTCGAGGTCACCACGCCCGAGGACAACATGGGCGACGTGATCGGCGACCTCAACAGCCGCCGAGGTCAGGTCCAGTCCATGGACGAGCGGCACGGCATGCGCGTCATCAAGGCGCTGGTGCCGCTGTCCGAGATGTTCGGCTACGTGGGTGATCTGCGCAGCAAGACCCAGGGCCGGGCTGTCTTCACGATGCAGTTCGACTCCTACGCCGAGGTTCCGTCGAACGTCGCGCAGGAGATCATCGCCAAGGCACGGGGCGAGTAGACCCGGCCTGCCCCAACACAGATCACCAGAACGCACATCGAAACGGTCGTCGAGGACGGCCGAGGAGCGCAAGCAAGGAGCAACCAGTGGCGAAGGCCAAGTTCGAGCGGACGAAGCCGCACGTGAACATCGGCACCATTGGACACATCGACCACGGTAAGACGACGCTTACCGCGGCGATCACCAAGGTGCTCCACGACAAGTACCCGGACCTCAACCCCTTCACGCCGTTCGACGAGATCGACAAGGCGCCGGAGGAGCGCGAGCGCGGCATCACCATCTCCATCGCGCACGTCGAGTACCAGACCGAGGCCCGGCACTACGCGCACGTGGACTGCCCGGGTCACGCGGACTACATCAAGAACATGATCACCGGTGCGGCGCAGATGGACGGCGCCATCCTGGTGGTCGCCGCCACCGACGGCCCGATGCCGCAGACCAAGGAGCACGTGCTCCTGGCCCGCCAGGTCGGCGTGCCCTACATCGTGGTCGCGCTGAACAAGTGCGACATGGTGGACGACGAGGAGATCCTGGAGCTCGTCGAGCTCGAGGTCCGCGAGCTGCTCACCGAGTACGAGTTCCCGGGCGACGACCTGCCGGTCATCCGCGTCTCCGCCTTCCAGGCGCTGCAGGGCGACGAGAAGTGGTCCGCGTCCATCGGTGAGCTCATGGACGCCGTCGACGAGAACGTGCCGGAGCCGGTGCGTGACGTCGACAAGCCGTTCCTGATGCCGATCGAGGACGTCTTCTCGATCACCGGCCGCGGCACCGTCGTGACCGGCCGCGTCGAGCGCGGTGTCGTGAACGTCAACGAGACCGTCGACATCATCGGCATCAAGAACGAGAAGACCACGACGACCGTCACCGGCGTCGAGATGTTCCGCAAGCTCCTCGACCAGGGCCAGGCGGGCGACAACGTCGGCCTGCTCCTGCGCGGCGTCAAGCGCGAGGAGGTGGAGCGCGGCCAGTGTGTCATCAAGCCGGGCACCACCACCCCGCACACCGAGTTCGAGGCGCAGGTCTACATCCTGTCCAAGGACGAGGGCGGCCGCCACACGCCGTTCTTCAACAACTACCGTCCGCAGTTCTACTTCCGGACCACGGACGTGACCGGCGTGGTGCACCTCCCCGAGGGCACCGAGATGGTCATGCCGAGCGACAACACCGAGATGCGCGTCGAGCTGATCCAGCCCGTCGCCATGGAGGAGGGCCTGAAGTTCGCCATCCGCGAGGGTGGCCGGACGGTCGGCTCCGGTCGCGTCACCAAGGTCATCAAGTAACACCCCGTCGTAGCAGCGGCGGCCCGGCCGCCAAGGCAGGGCCGCCGCTCTATGACCCCGACGTAAAAACAGCGGCACTTGAGTGGTTTTCCTCCGGCGTTCGGCAGAGGCCGAAACGGTCGAACGACCGAGGAGGAAAATTACTCACTACAGCAAAGGACACCGAGGCCACCATGGCGGGACAGAAGATCCGCATCCGGCTCAAGGCCTACGACCACGAGGTCATCGACACCTCCGCGAAGAAGATCGTAGAGACGGTGACGCGGACGGGCGCCAAGGTCGCGGGCCCGGTGCCGCTGCCGACCGAGAAGAACGTGTACTGCGTCATCCGCTCGCCGCACAAGTACAAGGACAGCCGCGAGCACTTCGAGATGCGCACGCACAAGCGGTTGATCGACATCATCGACCCGACGCCCAAGACGGTCGACTCGCTGATGCGGCTCGACCTTCCGGCCGGCGTCGACATCGAGATCAAGCTCTGAGGGACGCACCGACAATGAGTACGCAGAGGAAGGGCGTCCTGGGCGAGAAGCTCGGCATGACCCAGGTCTTCGACGATGAGGGCCGGATCGTCCCGGTGACCGTCGTCCAGGCCGGGCCGTGTGTCGTCACGCAGCTCAAGACCCAGGAGAAGGACGGCTACACCGCCGTCCAGATCGGGTTCGGGCAGATCGACCCGCGCAAGGTGAACAAGCCGCGCGGGGGTCACTTCGAGAAGGCCGGCGTCACGCCGCGCCGCTACCTCGTCGAACTGCGCGCCGACGACACCACCGGGTACGAACTCGGCCAGGAGATCACCGCCGACGTCTTCGAGGCCGGCCAGAAGATCGACGTGACCGGCACGAGCAAGGGCAAGGGCACCGCCGGTGTCATGAAGCGCCACGGGTTCAAGGGCCTCGGCGCCTCGCACGGCACCCAGCGCAAGCACCGCTCGCCGGGTTCGATCGGCGGCTGCGCGACCCCCGGTCGCGTCTTCAAGGGCCTCCGCATGGCGGGGCGGCACGGCAACGCCCGTACCACCGTGCAGAACCTGACCGTCCACGCCATCGACGCCGAGAAGAACCTGCTGCTGATCAAGGGCGCGGTTCCCGGCCCCAACGGCGGCGTGGTCCTGGTCCGCGACGCGACGAAGGGGACGGGCAAGTGACCTCCAAGCTCGACATCGACCTGCCCGCCGAGGTCTTCGACGCGAAGACCAACATCCCGCTGATCCACCAGGTCGTGGTGGCGCAGGAGGCGGCGGCGCGGCAGGGCACGCACTCGACCAAGACGCGCGGCGACGTGCGCGGCGGCGGCCGCAAGCCGTACCGGCAGAAGGGCACCGGACGCGCCCGCCAGGGCTCGACCCGCGCGCCCCAGTTCGCCGGCGGCGGCACCGTGCACGGCCCCCAGCCGCGCGACTACACGCAGAAGACGCCCAAGAAGATGAAGGCGGCGGCGCTGCGCGGCGCCCTGTCCGACCGCGCCCGGTACGGCCGGGTGCACGTGGTCGACCACCTCATCGAGGGCGACACCCCGAAGACGAAGACGGCGCTGGCGGCGCTGCGCGAGGTCACCGAGGCCAAGCGCGTTCTCGTGGTCGTCGACCGCGAGGACGAGCTGACCTGGCGGAGCCTGCGCAACGAGCCCGCCGTGCACGTGCTCGTCTCCGACCAGCTCAACACCTACGACGTGCTGGTGAACGACGACGTCGTCTTCACGAAGGCGGCGTACGACGAGTTCATCTCGCGTGCGGCGAAGAAGTAAGGAGGGTCGCACATGAACAAGATCGCCGACCCCCGCGACGTCATCATCGCGCCGGTCGTCTCGGAGAAGAGCTACGGGCTGCTCGACGAGAACAAGTACACGTTCGTCGTCCGCCCGGACGCCAACAAGACCCAGATCAAGCAGGCGGTCGAGGCGGTGTTCGGCGTCAAGGTGACGAACGTGAACACGCTCAACCGCCAGGGCAAGCGCAAGCGCACCCGGTTCGGCTACGGCAAGCGCAAGGACACCAAGCGCGCCATCGTCAGCCTGGCCGAGGGCGAGCGGATCGACATCTTCGGCGGCCCGGCCTAACCGGCCCGGGTCCCGAAGCAGACAAGGGATGAACGAATAAGATGGGCATCCGTAACTACAAGCCGACGACTCCGGGTCGTCGCGGCTCCAGCGTGGCCGACTTCGTCGAGATCACGCGCACCGAGCCCGAGAAGTCGCTGCTGCGTCCGCTCCCCAAGAAGGGCGGCCGCAACAACCACGGCCGCATCACCACCCGGCACCAGGGCGGCGGGCACAAGCGCGCCTACCGGATCATCGACTTCCGGCGGCACGACAAGGACGGCGTCCCGGCGAAGGTCGCGCACATCGAGTACGACCCGAACCGCACCGCCCGCATCGCGCTGCTGCACTACGTGGACGGCGAGAAGCGCTACATCCTCGCCCCGCGCGGGCTGAAGCAGGGCGACCGGGTCGAGAACGGGCCGAGCGCCGACATCAAGCCGGGCAACTGCCTCCCGCTGCGCAACATCCCGACCGGTACCGTCATCCACGCCATCGAGCTGCGGCCCGGCGGCGGCGCCAAGATCGCCCGCAGCGCGGGCGCGGGCGTCCAGTTGCTGGCCAAGGAGGGCAAGTACGCCACGCTGCGCATGCCCTCCGGCGAGATGCGGATGGTGGACGTGCGCTGCCGCGCCACGGTCGGCGAGGTCGGCAACGCCGAGCAGTCGAACATCAACTGGGGCAAGGCCGGCCGCATGCGGTGGAAGGGCAAGCGCCCGACCGTCCGCGGCGTGGCCATGAACCCGATCGACCACCCGCACGGTGGTGGTGAGGGCAAGACCTCCGGTGGCCGGCACCCGGTGAACCCGGCCGGTAAGAAGGAAGGCCGCACTCGCCAGGCGAACAAGTCGAGCGACCGGCTGATCGTCCGTCGTCGCAGCAAGAAGAAGCGGTAGGAGTCGCTCGTCATGCCACGTAGCCTTAAGAAGGGCCCCTTCGTGGACGACCACCTCATGAAGAAGGTGGACGACCAGAACGAGAAGGGCACCAAGAACGTCATCAAGACGTGGTCGCGGCGCTCCATGATCGTGCCGGACATGATCGGTCACACGATCGCCGTGCACGACGGCCGCAAGCACGTCCCGGTGTTCATCACCGACTCCATGGTGGGGCACAAGCTCGGCGAGTTCGCGCCGACGCGGACGTTCCGCAGCCATGTCAAGGAAGACCGCCGCAGCCGTCGCGGCTGAGCAGGCCAGCAGAGAGAGGGAAAGCGATGGAAGCCAGGGCCCAGGCGCGGTTCATCCGCGTCACGCCCAGGAAGGCCCGCCGCGTGGTGGACCTCATCCGCGGCCTCCCGGCCGCGGAGGCTCAGGCGGTGCTGCGGTTCGCCCCCCAGGCTGCGAGTGAGCCGGTGGGCAAGGTGCTGGCGAGCGCCATCGCCAACGCCGAGCACAACTTCAAGCTCGACACCGACACGCTCGTCGTCAGCCGGGCGTACGTGGACGAGGGGCCGACGCTGAAGCGTTTCCGTCCCCGCGCCCAGGGCCGGGCTTACCGCATCAACAAGCGCACGAGCCACATCACCGTGGTCGTGGAGTCGCGGGACGAAGCGTCGTCCGCGTCCGGCGGCGGTAAGAAGACGAGGAGGGCCCGGTAGTGGGTCAGAAGATCAACCCGCACGGGTTCCGGCTCGGTATCACCACCGACCACAAGAGCGTGTGGTTCGCCGACAAGCTCTACAAGGACTACGTCAAGGAAGACGTCCAGATCCGGCGCATGCTGCAGAAGGGCATGGACCGGGCGGGCATCTCCAAGGTGGAGATCGAGCGGACCCGTGACCGTGTCGAGGTCAACATCCACACCGCCCGGCCGGGCATCGTCATCGGCCGCCGCGGCGCGGAGGCCGAGCGCCTGCGCGGCGACCTGGAGAAGCTGACCGGCAAGCAGGTGCGGCTGAACATCCTCGAGGTCAAGAACCCCGAGATCGACGCGCAGCTCGTCGCGCAGGGCGTGGCCGAGCAGCTGTCCAGCCGCGTCGCGTTCCGGCGCGCCATGCGCAAGGCGATCCAGTCGGCGATGAAGTCGGGCGCCAAGGGCATCAAGGTGCAGTGCGGCGGCCGTCTCGGCGGCGCCGAGATGTCGCGGTCGGAGTTCTACCGCGAGGGCCAGGTCCCGCTGCACACGCTCCGCGCCGACATCGACTACGGCTTCTACGAGGCCCGGACGACGTTCGGCCGCATCGGCGTCAAGGTGTGGATCTACAAGGGCGAGGCCGCGTCGACGCGCGCCGAGCGCGAGCAGCAGGCCGCGCAGCAGCGCGCCGCGGGCGGCGGCGGTGGCCGTGAGCGCCGCGGCGGCGAGCGCCGTGGCGGTGGCCGCGGCGGCCGTGGTGGCCGCGGCGGCGCCGGTGGCGGCGGCGAGCGCGGCGAGCGCGCGCCCAGGCAGCAGCAGAGTTCCGAGCAGCAGGCGCCGGCCGCCGAGGCTGCTCCGCAGGGTGAGGGGAGCTGACGACCGATGCTGATCCCTCGCAAGGTCAAGCACCGCAAGCAGCACCACCCGAAGCGCCGCGGCATGGCCAAGGGCGGCACGAGGGTGGCGTTCGGGGAGTACGGCATCCAGGCCGTCGAGCCCGCGTACGTGACCAACCGGCAGATCGAGGCCGCGCGTATCGCGATGACCCGGCACATCAAGCGTGGCGGCAAGGTGTGGATCAACATCTTCCCGGACCGTCCGCTGACCAAGAAGCCCGCCGAGACCCGCATGGGCTCCGGTAAGGGCTCCGTGGAGTGGTGGGTCGCCAACGTGAAGCCGGGCCGCGTGCTGTTCGAGATCTCGTACCCGAACGAGCAGATCGCCCGGGAGGCGCTCACGCGCGCGATCCACAAGCTCCCAATGAAGTGCAAGATCGTGAAGCGAGAGGTGGGTGAGTCCTGATGGCCAAGGGTCTTACCGCCGACGACCTGCGGACCGAACCCGAGGACGTCCTGGTCACCAAGCTCAAGGAGGCCAAGGAGGAGCTGTTCAACCTCCGCTTCCAGGCCGCGACCGGTCAGCTTGAGAGCCACGGGCGGCTTCGCGAGGTCAAGCGCGAGATCGCCCGCATCTACACCGTGATGCGGGAGCGCGAGCTCGGCATCGTCACGGTCGAGGACGCCGCGGAGGAGGGCGAATGACCGAGCAGCAGACCGAGCAGACCGCCGGGCAGCGGAACAGCCGCAAGATCCTTGAGGGTCTCGTGGTGAGCGACAAGATGGACAAGACCGTGGTCGTGTCCGTCGAGGACCGCGTGAAGCACGCCAAGTACCACAAGGTGATCCGCCGGACGAAGAACTACAAGGCGCACGACGAGGCCAACGAGTGTGGCGTCGGCGACCGCGTCCGTCTCATGGAGACCCGCCCGCTGTCGGCCACCAAGCGGTGGCGCGTGGTGGAGATCCTCGAGAAGGCCAAGTAATTACTGGTTCCACCAGGCTGCCGCCCGTTTCGCGGCAGAACCGGTGTGACGAACAGGAGTTGACGTGATCCAGCAGGAGTCGCGACTCAAGGTCGCCGACAACACGGGTGCGAAGGAGATCCTTTGCATCCGCGTTCTCGGCGGCTCGGGCCGGCGCTACGCGGGAGTCGGCGACATCATCGTCGCGACGGTGAAGGACGCCCTTCCCGGCGCGGGCGTGAAGAAGGGCGACGTCGTCAAGGCGGTCGTCGTGCGCACCCGCAAGGAGCGCCGGCGCCCGGACGGCTCCTACATCCGCTTCGACGAGAACGCCGCAGTGCTCATCAAGGACGGCGGCGACCCCCGCGGCACCCGAATCTTCGGCCCGGTGGGCCGCGAACTGCGCGAGAAGAAGTTCATGCGCATCATCTCGCTCGCGCCGGAGGTGCTCTGATGAAGATCCGCAAGGGCGACGAGGTCATCGTCCTCGCCGGCAAGGACAAGGGCGCGACCGGCAAGGTCCTGCGCACCATCCCCCGCGAGGAGCGGGTGGTCGTCGAGGGCGTCAACCTCATCACCAAGAACATCAAGGCCGACCAGCAGCGCGCCGGCAAGGAGAGCGGCCGGGTCACGGTCGAGGCGCCGCTGCACGTCAGCAACGTCGCGATCGTGGAGGACGGCAAGCCGGTCCGGGTCGGATACCGCATCGACGAGAACGAGGACGGGACCACGACCAAGGTCCGGATCTCGCGGCGCAGCGGTAAGGAGATCTGAGACCGATGACCGACACCGTCACCGAGACGCAGACCGACGCGCGTCCCGTGCCGCCGCCGCGGCTCAAGGTCCGCTACCGCGAGGAGATCGCGGGGCAGATGCGGGAGCAGTTCGGCTACGCCAACGTCATGCAGATCCCCACCCTCACCAAGATCGTGGTGAACATGGGGGTCGGCGACGCGGCCAAGGACGCCAAGCTGATCGAGGGCGCGATCCGCGACCTGTCGCTGATCACCGGCCAGAAGCCGGCCGTGAACCGGGCCCGCAAGTCCATCGCGCAGTTCAAGCTGCGCGAGGGCATGCCGATCGGCGCGCACGCCACGCTGCGCGGCGACCGCATGTGGGAGTTCCTGGACCGGCTGCTCGCGACGGCGCTGCCCCGCATCCGCGACTTCCGCGGCCTGTCGCCGAAGCAGTTCGACGGCAACGGCAACTACACGTTCGGGCTGACCGAGCAGGTCATGTTCCACGAGGTCGACCCCGACAAGGTCGACCGGCAGCGCGGCATGGACATCACGGTCGTGACGACCGCGAAGACCGACGACGAGGGCCGGGCGCTGCTGAGGCTCCTCGGTTTCCCGTTCAAGGAGAACTGAGCACATGGCGAAGAAGTCGATGATCGCCAAGGCGGCGCGCAAGCCGAAGTTCGGCGTCCGCGCGTACACTCGATGCTCGCGCTGCGGGCGTCCGCGTTCCGTCTACCGGAAGTTCGGCCTGTGCCGCGTGTGCTTCCGGGAGATGGCCCACCGCGGCGAGCTGCCCGGCATCACGAAGTCCAGCTGGTGACCGCGCCCCGGGGCGCGGCCCCGGGACGGCCGGGAACCGGCCTGAAAATGACCGACCGGGCGTCCGCGAGGACGCCCACGACCGCGCCGAAGGTCCACAGGCGCACCAGTCTGAGGAAACCGCGGCGAGGGAGGGCCAGTAGGCCATGACGATGACCGACCCGATCGCAGACATGCTGACGCGTCTGCGGAACGCGAATTCGGCGTACCACGACTCGGTGGCGATGCCGTACTCGAAGATCAAGGCGCACATCGCCGAGATCCTCCAGCAGGAGGGCTACATCTCGGGCTGGAGCGTGGAGGACGCCGAGGTCGGCAAGAAGCTCAACATCGAGCTCAAGTTCGGGCCGACGCGGGAGCGTTCGATCGCCGGCATCAAGCGCGTCTCGAAGCCGGGTCTGCGCGTGTACGCGAAGAAGGACAACCTGCCGAAGGTCCTCGGCGGACTGGGCGTCGCGATCATCTCGACGTCCTCCGGCCTGATGACCGACCGGCAGGCGGGCAAGCGCGGCGTGGGCGGCGAAGTCCTCGCCTACGTGTGGTGAGGGGGTACTGACCAATGTCTCGAATCGGACGTAGCCCCATCGCCGTGCCCGGCAACGTCGAGGTCAAGCTCGACGGCCGGGAGGTCACCGTCAAGGGGCCGAAGGGCACCCTGTCGCACACGGTCGCCGAGCCCATCGAGGTCAAGCAGGAGGACGGCAAGATCGTCGTCTCCCGGCCGAACGACCTCAACAAGGTGCGCGGCCTGCACGGGCTGACCCGGACGCTGATCAACAACATGGTCGTCGGGGTGACCGACGGCTACAAGAAGACCCTGGTCATCCAGGGCGTCGGCTACCGCGTGGTGGCGAAGGGCAAGAACCTGGAGTTCTCGCTCGGGTACAGCCACCCGATCACCGTGGAGCCGCCCGAGGGCATCAGCTTCACGGTGGAGCGCCCGACCCAGCTGGTCGTCGAGGGCATCGACAAGCAGAAGGTCGGCGAGGTCGCCGCGAACATCCGCAAGCTGCGCAAGCCCGACCCGTACAAGGGCAAGGGCGTGCGGTACGAGGGCGAGCAGATCCGCCGCAAGGTCGGAAAGGCTGGTAAGTAGTCATGGCAGGCACGAAGACCCTGGCCGGAAAGGCCACGTCGGCGCGGGCCAAGTCCCGCAGGCGCCGGCACATCCGGGTCCGCAAGAAGGTCCTCGGCACCGCCGAGCGTCCTCGCCTGGTCGTGACCCGCTCCAGCCGGCACGTGTTCGTCCAGGTGATCGACGACGACAAGGGCCACACGCTGGCCAGCGCGTCCACCATGGAGGCGGACCTGCGCGCCGACACCGGCGACAAGACCGCCAAGTCCCGCAAGGTCGGCGAGCTCGTCGCCCGGCGGGCCCAGGAGGCCGGTGTCGCCGCGGTCGTGTTCGACCGGGGCGGCAACAAGTACCACGGCCGCATCGCCGCCGTCGCGGACGGTGCGCGCGAAGGGGGTCTCCAACTGTGAGGGCCCTTAACCAGAACGAGAGGAACCACTGATGGCAGCGCAGAGGCGTGGCGGCGGTCAGGGTGGCGACCGTCGCGATCGCCGCGACGACCGCCGCGGTGGCGCCGACAAGGGCCAGTCGTACATCGAGAAGGTCGTGGCGATCAACCGTGTCGCCAAGGTCGTCAAGGGCGGGCGTCGCTTCAGCTTCACCGCCCTGGTGATCGTCGGTGACGGCAACGGCACCGTCGGCGTCGGCTACGGCAAGGCCAAGGAGGTGCCCGCGGCGATCGCCAAGGGCGTCGAGGAGGCCAAGAAGCACTTCTTCAAGGTCCCGCGGATCCAGGGCACCATCCCGCACCTGGTGCAGGCGCGGGACGCGGCGGGCGAGGTCCTGCTGCGTCCGGCGAGCCCCGGTACCGGCGTGATCGCGGGTGGCCCGGTGCGCGCCGTGCTGGAGTGCGCCGGCATCCACGACGTGCTGAGCAAGTCGCTGGGCAGCGACAACGCGATCAACATCGTGCACGCGACGATCGCGGGCCTGAAGGCGCTGAAGCGTCCCGAGGAGATCGCGGCCAAGCGCGGTCTGCCGATCGAGGACGTCGCCCCGGCCGCGATGCTGCGGGCCCGTGCCGCGGGCAGCGAGCCCAGGGCGGAGGCCGCGGCGTCATGAGCCAGCTGAAGATCACCCAGACCAAGTCGGTGATCAGCGAGAAGCAGAACCAGCGTGACACGCTGCGCACCCTCGGCCTGAAGAAGATCGGGCAGAGCGTCGTCCGCGAGGACCGCCCCGAGGTGCTCGGCATGATCCGGACGGTGGCGCACCTGGTCACCGTCGAGGAGGTCGACTGAGATGGCTGATCTCTCCAAGGACGCCCCCGAGGCGGAGGGCACTCCGCTGAAGGTGCACGACCTGCGTCCCGCCCCGGGCTCGAACCGCAAGAAGACCCGCAAGGGCCGCGGCGAGGCGTCCAAGGGCAAGACGGCGGGCCGCGGCACCAAGGGCACCAAGGCCCGCGGGACCGTGCCCGTCGGGTTCGAGGGCGGCCAGATGCCGCTGATCCGCCGGGTTCCGAAGCTCAAGGGCTTCAAGAACCCGAACCGGGTCGAGTACCAGGTCGTGAACCTGGACAAGCTCGCCGCGCTCTACCCCGAGGGCGGCGAGGTCACGGCGGACGATCTGGCGGCCAGGGGCGCGGTGCGCCGGGGCCGTCCGGTCAAGGTCCTCGGCACGGGCGAGATCTCCGTCGCGGTCCAGGTGCGGGCGCACGCCTTCTCCGGTGCCGCGAAGGAAAAGATCGCCGCGGCCGGTGGAACCGCCGACGAGCTCTAAGAAGGACCACGTCAGATGCCGGGGCCGCTCTCGCCAAGCGCCCGGGGCCGTAAGGCCGCCGGGTTCGGCGGGACGGCCCCGGTCGCATCTGCTGTTAGAGTCACACCGGCGGAGTTCCGCGTGAGATTGCACACTCCCACCTCTCACCCGGTATTCTCCGCCCGACGTCTTGGACCTGTAACCGGCCCCTCGGCGGCCATGAATTCGCCAGTCACGCAGGAGGAATGGTGCTGACCGCGTTCACCAGGGCTTTCCGTACCCCTGACCTGCGTAAAAAGCTGTTGTTCACGTTGTTCATCATCTTGGTGTTCCGGCTGGGGTCGATCATCCCGACGCCGAACGTGAACGTCGAGGTGTTGAAGAAGACGGCGGACGACGCCAAGGATGCCAACAACCTCTACGGCCTTGTCGACCTGTTCAGCGGTGGTGCGCTGCTGAAGCTGTCGATCTTTGCGCTGGGCATCATGCCGTACATCACGGCGAGCATCATCCTGCAGTTGCTGACGGTGGTGATCCCGCGGCTGGAGGCCCTGAAGAAGGAGGGCCAGGCCGGCACCACGAAGATCACCCAGTACACCCGCTACCTGACGGTCGGGCTGGCGATCCTCCAGGCGACCGGCATCGTCGCGATGGCGAGCACCGGGCAGCTGTTCTCCGGAATCTCCGGCAGCGACGACATCCTGTACGAGACCGGCCTGTTCCCGATCATCACGATGGTCATCTGCATGGTGGCCGGCACCGCGACGATCATGTGGCTGGGCGAGCTGATCACCGACCGGGGCGTCGGCAACGGCATGTCGCTGCTGATCTTCACGCAGGTCGTCGCGGTCTTCCCCGCCCAGTTCTGGAGCATCTACAAGTCGAAGAACGGCTTCGTCTTCGCGGTGGTGCTGCTCGTCGGCCTCGCGATCATGGCGGGCGTCGTGTTCGTCGAGCAGGCCCAGCGGCGCATCCCCGTGCAGTACGCCAAGCGCATGGTCGGCCGCCGCATGTACGGCGGGACGTCCACCTACATCCCGCTGAAGGTGAACCAGGCCGGCATCATCCCGATCATCTTCGCCTCGTCGCTGCTCTACCTGCCCGTCCTCGCGACGCAGCTATGGCCCGACACCAAGTGGCTCCAGAAGGTCCAGCCCTACCTGCAGCAGGACAACCCCTGGCACATGGCGGTCTTCTTCGTCTTCATCATCTTCTTCACCTACTTCTACGTGGCGATCACGTTCAACCCCACTGAAGTGGCCGACAACATGAAGAAGTATGGTGGATTCATCCCAGGTATCCGTCCTGGTCGGCCGACCGCCGAATACCTCGACTTCGTGCTGACTCGGATCACCACACCCGGTGCGCTCTACCTGGGGTTCGTGTCGCTGATCCCCATGGTGGCGTTCGCACTCCTGGACGCCACCCAGGAGTTCCCCTTCGGCGGCGCGAGCATCCTCATCATCGTCGGCGTCGGACTGGATACCGTGAAGCAGATCGAGAGTCAGCTCCAGCAACGCAACTACGAGGGCTTCCTTCGGTAGATGCGTATCGTCCTGGTGGGCCCCCCGGGTGCGGGCAAGGGGACGCAGGCCCAGTTCATCGCATCGCATCTGTCCGTCCCGAAGATCTCGACAGGTGACATCTTCCGCGCCAACGTGAGCGGCGGTACCGAGCTCGGCCGGCAGGCCAAGCAGTACATGGACCGCGGCGATCTGGTGCCCGACGAGGTCACGATCGCGATGGTCCGCGACCGGCTCGCCGAGGACGACGCCCGCGACGGGTTCCTGCTGGACGGGTTCCCGCGCAACGTCCCGCAGGCGGAGACGCTGAAGAAGATCCTCGCCGAGTGGGACGCCAAGCTCGACATCGTGCTCGAACTCGTCGTCGACGAGGACGAGGTCGTCCGGCGGCTTTCGGGCCGCCGGACCTGTGACCGGTGCGGTCGGATCTGGCACGTCGACTTCGACGACAAGCAGGACGACATCTGCGACGACTGCGGCGGCCACCTCTTCCAGCGCGACGACGACAAGGAAGAGGTCGTCATGCATCGCCTGGAGGTCTACAAACACGACACGGCCCCGCTCGTGCAGTTCTACGCCGACGAGCACATCCTCGTCGGCATCGACGCGACGGGCCCGGTCGAAGAGGTCACCAAGCGCGCCCTGACCGCGCTGCGCCCCCTGGAGAGGTAGGGGGCGCCAGACCCGCCCGGAGCGGAGTCAGGCCGGCCAGAGAAATGACGGCGAGGACGCGGGGAACCCGAACGGGCCCCGCGTCCGCCCGCGTTCAGGGGGAGAGATGATCAGACGGCGCAGGTCCGGGATCCAGATGAAGACCGCGGAGCAGATCGAGCTGATGCGCGCGGCCGGGCTCCTGGTCGGCCGGACGCTGGAGCTGCTCCGCGACGCCGTGAAACCCGGGATCACCACCTTGGACCTGGACGAGCTCGCCGAGCTGCACATCCGCGACAACGGCGGCGTCCCGTCGTTCAAGGGCTACCACGGGTTCACCGGGACGATCTGCGCGTCCGTGAACGAGGAGATCGTGCACGGCATCCCGCGGACCGGGAAGGTCCTCGCGGACGGCGACATCATCTCCATCGACTGCGGCGCGATCGTCGAGGGCTGGCACGGCGACGCGGCGATCACCGTCCCGGTCGGGGAGATCACCGCGGAGCGGCGGCGGCTGCTGGAGGTCACCGAGACGTCCCTGTGGCACGGTCTGGCGGCCGGGAGGGCCGGGGCCAGGCTCTCAGACATCTCGCACGCGATCGAGGCTCACATCCGCTCTCAGGGCGCCTACGGCATCGTCGAGGGGTACGGTGGGCACGGCATCGGGACGGAGATGCACATGGACCCGCTCATCCCGAACCACGGGCCGGCCGGGCACGGGCCCGTCCTGGAGCCCGGGATGTGCTTCGCGGTCGAGCCGATGGTGAACCTCGGCGCGAAGGAGACCGTGGAGCTGGAGGACGGCTGGACGGTCGTCACCGTCGACGGCCGCGCGTCGGCGCACTTCGAGCACACGTTCGCGGTCACGCCGGACGGCCCGCGCGTCCTGACGGCGCTCGACGAGGGCCGAGAATGGTTCACGAAGCTCGGATTCGTCCAGAATGGAACAGAGACCTCGTCCTGACGAGCGGAGGAAGCATGGCGCCGAACCCTGACCTGCGGGCCTCGGACGCCGACCGCGACCGTACGGCGGAGAGCCTTCGGGAGCACTGCGCCGAGGGCCGTATCACCATGGAGGAGCTGCAGGAGCGGCTCGATGCGGTGTACGCGGCGAAGACGCTCGGGCAGCTCCAGGAGGTCACCTCCGACCTGCCGGAAGAAGACCTCTACCAGCTCCCCGTCCCGGCGTCGCAGCCGAAGAGCACCGCGTCGGCCGCCGTCCGGGCGTCGTCGGGCGACCTCGAACACCGGCGGCTGCAGGCGATGTGGGGCGCGTGGGCGGTCGTCGGCGGGATCAACCTCGTCATCTGGCTGATCCTGACGGTGCAGGGGGCCGCGGACGTCTACCCGTGGTGGATCTGGGTGGCGGGCCCGTGGGGCGCGCTGCTGCTCCTGCGCACCGTCCTGGGCCGCCGCCACGACGGCTGACCGCCGCCCCCGCGGTCAGGACGGTCACTCCACGTCCATCAGCGGGCGGTAGTTCCCGGTCGGCGCGAAATGCGTGGTCGCCGAGCCGTCGAGGCCGATGAGGTGGATGGCGAACCCGGCGGGCTCCCCGGTGACGGCCGCGCGCCCCTGCGAGGTGAGGTCGAGGAACAGCTGCCGGTAGGTGCTCGGGCACGTGGTGCTGACGGTCCCCGCCAGCGACCCGACCGACGCCCGGTGGACGTGCCCGGAGATCACCCGCACCACCTGCCGGTGCCGGGAGATCACCGACGCGAACCCGGCCGGGTCGACGAACCGCAGGTCGTCGATGAACCGCATCCCGATCGGATACGGCGGATGGTGCGTGGCGACGACGGTCGGGGTGCCGGGGGCGGCGGCGAGCGTCCCGTCGAGCCACGCGAGCCGCTCCTCGCTCATGTGCCCGTGGGCGTGGCCGTTCACGGTGGTGTCGCAGCAGACGAGCCGCACGCCGGCGACGTCCACGGCGTACTGGACGGGCGCCTGCGGGAACTTCCCCGTGCCGGTCACCTCGGGATGGTCGTCGAACACCTTCCGCAGCTCGTCGCGGTCGTCGTGGTTGCCGCACATCGGGTAGACGGCCATCGGCAGCGGTGACAGCAGCGCGCGCAGCCGGGCGTACTCGGCGTGCTCGCCGCCGTCGGCGAGGTCGCCGGTGATGACGACGGCGTCCGGGCGGGCGGGCAGCGAGAGCAGGCTCGACACGGCGGCCCGCAGCGCGCGGACCGGTCCCGAGCCGTCATCCACCTCGCCGTCCCGGCCGGCCGCCAGGTGGATATCGCTCAGCTGCGCGATGATCGCCATCGATCGTCCCCCTTGCCCAAGCACATCACGGACCTTCGGTTCAGGCACCCCCCGGAACGGCACCGGGACGATCTTCGCCCCCGCCTGCCCGCACTGTCGACTCGGGGGTGCCGCCGGCCGCCCGTCCGATTCCCGGTGCCGTCACGCAGCGGCACCCCGCCTCGACCCTGGGCAAGGGCGGACCGGACGTTCGTACACGCAGGACCGCAAACAGGGCCTGCGCGAAGCACGGCAGGCCACGCGAAATCAGGATCTACGCGACGTGCGGGATCACCAGCGAGAGGGCCGAGGTGACCTCCTCGGCGGCGGGCGCCACGTCGGGGACGACGTCGCGCAGCGCGAGCCAGCCGTTGATCGCCTGGACGGTCGGCTTGGCCTCCACGAGCTGCGGGTCGTCCAGCCCGTAGTAGGCGGCCACCTTGGACCAGCGCCACAGCCGGTGCCCGGCCGTCGACATCTCCGACGAGGGGAAGCCGGCCGCGCCGCGGGAGCCGGTGATCGCGTGCCGGACCGAGTCGAGGGACCGCCCGACCCGCTCGGCGATGTCGCGGATGGTCAGCAGCGGGTCGGCCTCGACCTGGACGACGTGCACGCCGGGCGCGCTGTCCTCGACGTGCGCGACTACCTCCATGATCGCCGCGGCGAGGGTGGTGCCGGGCCAGGAGCAGGACGCGTTGCCCGGACGGTCGGCGTGCTGGGGCTCGCTGATGATCGACACGGTGACGGCGCCGTGCGTGCGGCCGAACAGCGGGTCCAGCTCGTCCTCGTAGAGGGGACGGCTCAGGATCAGCGCGAAGTCATAGCTCGGCATGCTGATCCTCCTCGAACGTATCTCTCCTGAAAGGTACAACGCGGGCGCGATGTATGCTTGAGTCGGGAGGAGTCTCCGCGCCCGTGTCTTGTGCTGATTTCGCAATGGACGGCCGGTTGACGTACACTCCCTAGTCGGTCCGTCGCCGGCCGCTCTGATTCCCCTTCCTGACGCCTCCCGCGTCTCGGTGTGGATTGTGGATTGCGGCCGATTCTCCTCCGGGAGCCGGGCCGAGTCCAATGAGCCGATCAGTGAAGCGCGGAGGACATGCCCAAGAAAGAAGGGGCCATCGAGATCGAGGGCACCGTCATCGAGTCCCTCCCGAACGCCATGTTCCGGGTGGAGCTCGACAACGGGCACAAGGTGCTCGCCCACATCAGCGGCAAGATGCGGATGCACTACATCCGGATCCTGCCGGACGACCGCGTCGTTGTGGAGCTGAGCCCCTACGACCTCACGCGCGGTCGGATCGTCTACCGCTACAAGTGAATCCCACTGGGGTTGCCTTCCCCGTGCGTGGCGGCGCGGGGGTGACCCTGATCTCTAGGAGACCCAGTGAAGGTCAAGCCGAGCGTCAAGAAGATCTGCAAGAACTGCCGCATCATCCGGCGGCACGGCCGGGTCATGGTCATCTGCTCTGACCCGCGCCACAAGCAGCGCCAGGGCTGACACTGGCCCACCTGGGCCGGTGCCGACCGGGCGCCGCACAACAGCAAGCGCATCGCAACCTTCACACAGGCCGCCGTACGACCCGTCGAAAGATCGGTTCGTGCGGCACCACCGTGTGAGGACCACCCCCGGATCGTCGGAGGCCGGGGCCGCCACCCGGGCAGGGTGTTCGCGGAAGCGACGCGTCCATACCTCCGCGTAACGAAAGGGAACTGCCCACATGGCACGCCTCCTCGGCGTCGACCTCCCGCGCGAAAAGCGCCTGGAGGTCGCTCTCACCTACATCTTCGGCATCGGCCGGACGCGGGCGCTGGAGACCCTCGCGGGCACCGGCATCAGCGGCGACCTGCGGGTGCACCAGCTCGGCGACGACGAGATGGTGAAGCTCCGCGACTGGATCGAGGCGAACTACAAGATCGAGGGTGATCTTCGCCGCGAGGTCCAGGCGGACATTCGCCGCAAGATCGAGATCGGGTGCTACCAGGGCATCCGGCACCGCCGCGGGCTCCCCGTGCACGGTCAGCGCACGCAGACCAACGCGCGCACCCGCAAGGGCAAGAAGAAGACCGTGGCCGGCAAGAAGAAGGCCGGCAAGAAGTAGTCCGGAGTCGGTCCTCCGGATCGATGACCTCAAGAGTAGAGAGAGCAGATGCCTCCTAAAAGCCGTGTCGGCGCGAAGAAGGTGCGCCGCAAGGAAAAGAAGAACGTCGCTCACGGGCACGCCCACATCAAGAGCACGTTCAACAACACGATCGTCTCGATCACCGACCCCAACGGCAACGTGATCTCCTGGGCCTCGTCCGGGCACGTCGGCTTCAAGGGCTCCCGCAAGTCCACGCCGTTCGCCGCGCAGCAGGCCGCCGAGGCCGCCGCCCGGCGCGCGATGGAGCACGGGATGCGCAAGGTCGACGTCTTCGTGAAGGGCCCGGGCTCGGGCCGCGAGACCGCCATCCGGTCGCTGCAGGCGACCGGCCTGGAGGTGGGCTCGATCCAGGACGTCACGCCCGTTCCGCACAACGGCTGCCGCCCGCCGAAGCGTCGCCGGGTCTGAGGCAGGGGAGATCTAGAACAATGGCTCGTTACACCGGTGCGGACTGCAAGCTCTGCCGCCGCGAGAAGATGAAGCTGTTCCTCAAGGGCAGCAAGTGCGAGGGCCCCAAGTGCCCGATCGAGATCCGTCCCTACCCGCCGGGTGAGCACGGACGCGGCCGGCCGAAGGAGACCGAGTACCTGCTGCAGCTTCGCGAGAAGCAGAAGGCGCGGCGCATCTACGGCGTGCTGGAGCGGCAGTTCCACAACTACTACGTCGAGGCGAACCGCCAGCAGGGCAAGACGGGCGAGAACATGCTCACCCTCCTGGAGCGCCGTCTCGACAACGTGGTCTACCGCGCGGGCTTCGCCAAGTCCCGCGACATGGCCCGGCAGCTGATCCGCCACGGCCACATCAGGGTCAACGGCAAGAAGGTCAACATCCCGTCGGCGCTGGTGACCGAGGCCGACATCGTCGACGTGAAGCCGAAGTCGCTGGAGATGACGCCGTTCCAGGTCGCCAAGGCCGAGGTCGGCGACCGTCCCGTCCCGGCCTGGCTCGGGGTGGACGGCGACAAGATGCGGATCTTCGTGCACTCGATGCCGGTCCGCCAGCAGATCGACGCTCCCATCCAGGAGCAGCTGATCGTCGAGTACTACTCGAAGTAAGAGCTCCGTCCGCCGGGATTCCGCGGGTTCTTCTCGTGGGATCCCGGCGAATCGGGGAACAGTCACAGACGCGGTAGTCAAATAGCGGGCACCGCGGAAAGAAGGCACCATGCTCATCGCTCAGCGTCCCACTCTCACCGAAGAGCAGGTCGACGAGTACCGGTCGCGGTTCACCATCGAGCCGCTGGAGCCGGGCTTCGGCTACACGATCGGCAACTCGCTGCGTCGTACCCTGCTCTCCTCGATCCCCGGTGCGGCCGTCACCAGCATCCGCATCGAGGGCGTCCTCCACGAGTTCTCCACCGTTCCAGGGGTGAAGGAGGACGTCACCGACATCATCCTGAACCTCAAGGAGCTCGTCGTCTCCTCCGAGCACGACGAGCCCGTGGTCATGTACCTGCGCAAGCAGGGCCCGGGCGAGGTCACCGCGGCCGACATCGCGCCGCCCGCGGGCGTCGAGGTCCACAACCCCGACCTGCACATCGCCACCCTGAACAACAAGGCCAAGCTGGAGATGGAGCTGACGGTCGAGCGCGGCCGCGGCTACGTCTCCGCCGCGCAGAACAAGCAGCCGGGCCAGGAGATCGGCCGGATCCCGATCGACTCCATCTACTCGCCCGTGCTGAAGGTCACCTACAAGGTCGAGGCGACCCGCGTCGAGCAGCGCACCGACTTCGACCGCCTCATCCTGGACGTGGAGACCAAGCAGGCGATGCTGCCGCGCGACGCGGTCGCCTCCGCCGGCAAGACCCTCGTCGAGCTGTTCGGGCTGGCCCGGGAGCTCAACGTCGAGGCCGAGGGCATCGACATGGGCCCGTCCCCGACGGACGCGGCGCTCGCCGCCGACCTGGCCCTGCCGATCGAGGAGCTGAACCTCACCGTCCGCTCCTACAACTGCCTGAAGCGCGAGGGCATCCACTCGGTGGGCGAGCTCGTCGCCCGCTCCGAGCAGGACCTGCTCGACATAAGGAACTTCGGCGCCAAATCGATCGAAGAGGTCAAGCAGAAGCTCAACGACATGGGCCTGTCGCTGAAGGACTCCCCGCCCGGGTTCGACCCGAGCGCGGCGGCCGACACCTACAGCGACGACGACCAGAGCTACGCCGAGACCGAGCAGTACTAGAAACCCGATTCCGGACGGCCGGGGGCGTGTTCCCCGGCCGTACCGGAACCAGCTGACACCGGTACCTGACACGGCCGGTGCAGGAAGGAAGCACCATGCCCAAGCCCACCAAGGGCGCCCGCCTCGGCGGCAGCCCCGCGCACCAGCGCCTCATCCTCGCGAACCTGGCGACGGCGCTGTTCGAGCACGGCCGCATCACCACCACCGAGGCCAAGGCCCGCCGGGTCCGCCCGCTGGCCGAAAAGCTGATCACCAAGGCCAAGAAGGGCGACCTGCACAACCGTCGCCTGGTGGCCCGCACGATCCGCGACAAGGGCGTCGTGCACGAGCTCTTCACCGAGATCGCGCCGCGCTTCGAGGGCCGCCCCGGCGGCTACACCCGCATCACCAAGATCGGCCCCCGCAAGGGTGACAACGCGCCGATGGCCGTGATCGAGCTGGTCCAGGAGCCGATGCCGTCCGTCACGACCACCAAGGCCGCGCCCGCCACCAAGGCCGCGCCGGCGAAGGCGGCCGAGGACGAGGCACCCGCCGAGGACGAGACCGAGGCGGAGGAGACCAAGGCGGAGGAGACCAAGGCGGAGGAGACCAAGGTCGAGGAGACCAAGGTCGAGGACACCAAGGCCGAAGCCGAGTCCGACGACAACGAGGGCGACGCCAAGTAAGACGCTTGGCTAATCCATTAATGGTCTAGGCCGACATGATGGTTTGGGTCCGCCGTCCGGTACGGGACGGCGGGCCCTCTTCTTTGCCAGACTTGATCGCATGGCCATGTCTGGGGGGCGAGCATTCGCGGGGGAGCGTGTCAGGGCGGTACCCGTAGGGCGGCGAGGCTCATCGGGAGACGGGACGAGGAGTGACACAGAAGGACAGCTCAACTGACATGACCGCTTTGGTACGACTCCGGCTCGATATCTCCTATGACGGGTCGGACTTCGCGGGCTGGGCGCGGCAGCCGAACCAGCGGACCGTCCAGGGGGTCATCGAGGACGCGCTGGCCCGCATGATGCGCCTTGACCCGCCGCCCATGCTCACCGTCGCCGGCCGCACCGACGCCGGCGTCCACGCCCGGGGTCAGGTCGCGCACCTGGTGGTGCCCGTCGCCGCGTACTCGGCGATCAACGGGACGATGCCGCGCCGCCTCGCCGGGCTGCTGCCGCCCGACGTCCGGGTGTGGCGCGTGTCGATCGCGCCGGAAGGGTTCGATGCGCGGTTCTCCGCTCTGTCCCGCCGCTACGTGTACCGGGTGTGCGACAACCCCGTCGGGGTGGAGCCGTTGCGGCGCCACGACGTGCTCTGGCACCCGCGCCCGCTGAACCTGGCCCGCATGAATGATGCCGCGCGGCGGTTGCTCGGCGAGCAGGACTTTGCCGCCTACTGCCGAAGGCGGGAGGGCGCGACGACCATCCGGGAGCTGCTGCGCTACGAGTGGACCCGCGACGACCGCGACCCGCACCTGGCGCTCGCGACCGTGGAGGCGGACGCGTTCTGCCATTCGATGGTCCGCGCGCTGGTCGGCGCGCTGCTGATGGTCGGGGACGGGCGGCGCGACGTGGAATGGCCCGCCGAGGTGCTCGCGGCGCGCGTCCGTGACTCCGGTGTGAACGTGTCGCCCGCGCACGGGCTGTCGCTGGAGGAGATCCGCTACCCCCCGGACGACAGCATGGCCAAGCGCGCCCAGGAGACGCGACGCGTCCGGACGCTCAACGCCGTCGCGGCCGCCCAGGCGGCCGAGGCGGAAGCGGCGGGTTCGGAAGGCCCCGACGCGTCGCCCCAGCGGGAAACGTCCTAGCGGACAGCACAGCGGACCTGGGTCAGCCTCCGGTGCGGGCGACGATCGGGCGGAGGTCGTAGTCCAGGAACAGCTGGGCGACCTGCTTGATCGTCGGGTCGCCGGGCTTGGCCTTCTTGCCGTTCGCCCACTGCACGTAGGCGTAGGCGACGTAGCGTCCGCGGACGGTCGCGGCGGCGTACCCGCCGGCCCGGTCGAGGTCCGGGGCGTTCTTGCCGCCCATGCCGCGGAACCACTCGTACCTGGCGGGGTTCCCGGCCTTGCTGATCGCGAGCGCTGCCTCCCGCGTCGGCATCACCGCGATGCCGGAGGTGACCGCGAGCGAGCTCGCCCGGTCGATGTACGTCGCGCGGACGATCTTGCGGACGCGCTCGCGCTCCAGCGCCTTGAGCATCGCGCCCCTGGCCGCGTACGTCGCCTCGCGGTTCAGGGACCAGCGCTCGCGGGTGAAGGTCCGCCCGCCGAGCGTGATGACCTCGGTGGGGAACACGTCGCGGAACGCCAGGTCCTTGGTGTCGCTCTTCTCGTCGGTGATGTCCACGGGCGTGGACGGGACGGCGGGGCCGGACGGGGTCGCCGCCGGTGTCGACTGCTTAGCGGCGGGCGACTCGACCGCCTGGCCGCCCTTCCCCTCGTCGCCGGAGCCCGGTCCGCCGACGACGAACAGGGCGGCCGTGGCGGCGAGGACCGCGGCCGCGCCCCCGCCGATCAGCAGCGGCCTGCGCTTGCCGCCGCCGCCTCCGCGGCGCCGCGCGGGGGCTCCGGGCGGGGGCGGAGTGTCGATCGGTGCGCCGCCCTCGGCGTGGTAGACCGGCGTGATCACCTGGGCCTGCTCGGTGGTCGCCGCGGCCTCCCCGGCGATGCCGGTGTGCGGGAACGGTCCGCTGCCGGTGGGCGGCTCGACGCCGGGCGGGAGGATCGCGTCCGGCACGAGGACCGGCGCGAGCGACGCCGACGACGCGTTCTCCGCCTGCATGGCCTTCTCGAACGCGGGATCCGGCTCGGGCGGGGCGGTGAGGGTTTCCTGGGCCTTGGCGGGCTTCTGGTCTACGGGAGCGTCCACAGCGGTCTCCTCCGGTGCGGCGCCGTCCGTGCGGACGGGCGGGAAGCCGTCGGGATCGGTGTCGCCGCCGGCGGGCGGACGCTTCACGATCGGCTCGGCGGGCACGGCACGCCGGGAGTCGACGCTGGGGACGCCGACTCCGGCGACGAGCGTCCCGGGCGGGACGTCGGTGGTCTCGGACCCGGCCGGACGTTCCTCGGCGGAGTCGTCAGCGGAGACGTCCGTGGAGTCGTCGGCGGCCGGGGTGTCTTCGGGAGCTTTCTCGGGAGCGTCCTCGGCTTCGGCGGCCCACCAGGGCGCCTCCAGGCCGAACGCGGGCGGCCTGAGGGAGGGGTGCGGCGCCTCCGCGGCGGGGGCGTCCGCGTCGCCGAAGCTGGGCGGCACCGAACCGGCGGGGACGTCGGACGTCCCCGCCTGCTCGGCGGTCTCCCGGGTGTCTCTAGGTCCAGACATAGGCAGAGAGGGTATTCAAACAGGTCACTTTTGGAGGGGTTTGCCTTCGGTTTCTCTGTAGTGCAGGGCGAGAGCCAGGTTGCTGCCCTTCACCATCTGCGTACCGAAGACGCGGACGGCGGCATGGTACTTACTCGCGATCTTCTTGCCGTCCGGCCGCTGCACCCACGTCATCACCAGGTAGTGGCCGCGCGCCTCGGAGGTGCCGAGCGCCTCGCCCTTGCCGTTGTTCTTGGAGACGCCCTTGCCGGGCAGGGCCAGCAGGAAGGCGTCCTTGTCGGCGGCGGCCTTGACGGCCAGCTCGGCAGCGGCCTGGGTCTCGAGGTTGAACACGCCGACGGTGCCGATGAGCGAGCCGGTGCTGAGCGCGTACGTGGCCCGCAGGCCCTGGGTACAGCCGCCTTTCTTGAGGGCCTTGTCCAGCTTGTCGCCGCCGGCGATCCCGGTGCAGTTCTTCGTCGCGGCCGCGGCCGTCCTGATGTACCGGTACTTGCCGACCTTGAACTTCCCGTTGCCGAAGACCTCCTTGAGGGTCAGCGGGTTCGGGTCGGTCGTGCGGCTCTGCAGCTTCACCGGCGCGAGGACGGGCTGCGGCGGGGTCGGCGTGGCCTGCGGCCGCTTGGACTCGGCGGCCTTGGGCGACGCCGGCTCGGAGTCGTCCTTCAGCGCCGACGACAGCGCGACACCGCCGCCGATGAGGAGGAGCCCGGCGGCCACCGCGCCGCCGATGACGAGCGGCATCCCGCGGCGCCGCTCGGGCGGTTCCGGCGGGAAGGGCCGGTCCGGAGAGAAGGTCTGGTCCGGAGAGAAGGACTGGTCTGGGGAGAAGGACTGGTCTGGGGAGAAGGACTGGTCTGGCGGGAGGTCTGAAGAGAAGGACGGGTCTGGCGGGAAGGAGGGAGGCGCGTTCCCGAAGGACTCGCTGCCGTACGACTCGTTGCCGTAAGGCATCGCACCTGGCCCCTCGTCGCGCGGTGCGAAGGGGGCTTCGTCGTTGTCGTGGCCGTACGGCGGCGCTTCGGCTCCGGGTCCGTACGGCGCGTGCGGCGGCTGATACTGAGGGGGCCAGCCGCCGGGCTTGCCTTGATCGCCCGGATAACCCATGGCTTGGACCTTACCGTTCCTCGTTCAGGGCTCTGGACCTTCGAGACACCCACCATGACATGGGGTCGAACCGGACGCCGGACGTTTCGCGAAGGTCACGGCCGGGTTCATTTCCAGCCGAAGTCCTGTGTCCACAGTGGGCCGCCGGGCCCGGACGCCTTCCCGACGCCGATGGCGCGCAGGTCGCAGTTCAGGATGTTGGCGCGGTGCCCCGGGCTGTCCATCCATCCCCTCATCACGGCCGCGGCGGTCGAGTAGCCCTTCGCGATGTTCTCCGCTCCGGGGCTGGGGTAGCCGGCGTCCTCCATCCGCTTCCACGGGCTGTCGCCGTTGCGCGAGGTGTGGTCGAAGTAGCCGTTGGCGGCCATGTCGGCGGAGTGCTTGCGAGCCGCGGTGACGAGCCGCTGGTCGACGTGCAGCGGCCGGCAGCCGGCCTTGGCGCGTTCGGCGTTGGTGAGCGACACCACGGCCGCCTCCGCGTCTGCGGACCCCGCCGAACCGCCGGGCACGCGGGCGCCGCCGCCCGGCGTCCTGCTCCTCTCGGACGGCGTGCCGGGCTCGGACGGCTTGTCCGGCGTGCCTCCGCCGGGCGCGCGCATCGTCTTCAGCGGCGGTGCCGGCACGCCCGCGTTGGGTGCGGGGGCGCCGGCCGTGGGCTTCTTGCCGCCCGCGGTGCCCGTCCCGGGCTCGGACCCGGTCGACGGGCCGCTCTGCGGCCCGGGCTCGACGATGTCGGGCGGGCGCGACTCGGGCCCGGACGCGGTGGTCCGCTCCGAGCGCAGCTCCGGCAGCAGCAGCCGGTCGATCGCGACGCCGATGCCGAGGGCCATGCTGGACGCGGTGACGGCCACGACGATGCCGGTGACGCTCTTGCGCCTGCCACCACCGTCCTTGCCGTGTGGCGGGCGTCCGGCGCCCTGGGAGTGCCGGCCACCGGGTGGCGGGCTCGTGCGGGACGCGCCGCGCCGGGGGCGGCCACTGGCGACGAGCTCGTCGCCATAGGGATTGGTGCGGCGGGGGGCGGCGGCAGGCGACGCGGCGCCGGGGCGCCCGTTGTACCCGGGCTGGCGGCGTCCGGCGGGATCACCTGGTCTGCGGGGAGTGGACAGCGGGGGCTCCCGGGTGCGGGCCGGCACAAGCCGGCGTGGACCGGTCGCCCGGCACAATATCCCGCTATTCACCCCCTGTTACCAAGATAGACCAAAAAAGATCAATACTAGTACGGAGAGTGATCTGACCGCCGCTGACTGTTCCCATTTGAACCGACGGAGCGGGCGACGGAACGGCCGCGAGGCCCCGAGGGCGCGGGCCGTTTTGACCCCTGGCCAAGGGGCCGAGTATTCTGCCTGTTTGTTGTGTGCGTCGTGCCCGCCGTCGGCGGGCTGGAGACGACGCGACCTGTCGGTGTGCCCCAAGAGTGTTCACGTCAGGCGACGTGGGCGCCGGTCCGGGCCCCGGCATCCCGGAGCGCCAGGTCGGACGATCCTCTGATCGGCGCGAGCAGGATTTCCGCTGACGGCGCTCGCCCGTGAGGGCGGGCGAGGATCGAAACCGCCTGTAAGTCGACGAGAAACGAAGGCCTACGACCGTGCGCACGTACACCCCTAAGCCCGCTGACGTCCAGCGTCAGTGGTACGTCATCGACGCGACCGATGTCGTGCTGGGCCGTCTCGCCAGTCAGGTCGCGCAGCTGCTACGGGGTAAGCACAAGCCGATCTACGCACCGCACCTCGACACCGGTGACTTCGTCGTCATCGTGAACGCCGAGAAGGTGGCGCTGTCCGGCAACAAGCTGGAGCAGAAGCGCGCCTACCGGCACTCCGGTTACCCGGGCGGCCTCCGCTCGGTGACCTACGCCGACCTGCTGGAGAAGCACCCCGAGCGGGCCGTCGAGAAGGCGATCAAGGGCATGCTGCCCAAGAACTCCCTCGGCCGGAAGATGTTCGGCAAGGTGAAGGTCTACGCCGGGCCGGACCACCCGCACCAGGCGCAGAAGCCGGTCCCGTTCGAGATCACCCAGATCAGCCAGATCAAGAAGTGACACCCGCGCACGCCACACCGCGTGCGCACCAGGAAACAGTGGCCGCCGGGGCACCCGTGAGACGGGCCAGCCGCCCTGGCTAGAACACCCCAAGGAGAACCGTGGACGAGATCACCGAGCCGGCCGTCGAGGCCGAGTCGTACGAGGACGCGCCGTCCGAGTACAGCACCGAGACCCCCGAGGCCGCGGGCGAGAGCTTGCTCGGCAAGCCCGTCGCGACCGGCCCCGCCGCCGGCACCGGCCGCCGCAAGCAGGCCATTGCGCGAGTCCGCATCGTCCCCGGCAGCGGCCAGTGGAAGATCAACGGCCGCACCCTGGACCAGTACTTCCCGAACAAGGTCCACCAGCAGATCGTGAACGAGCCGTTCGTGCTGCTGGGCCTGGAGGGCCAGTTCGACGTCCTCGCGCGCGTGAACGGCGGCGGCACCACCGGCCAGGCCGGCGCGCTGCGCCTCGGCATCTCCCGCGCGCTGCAGTTCGGCAACATCGAGCACCGCCCGGCCCTGAAGAAGGCCGGCTTCCTCACCCGCGACGCCCGGGTGCCGGAGCGCAAGAAGGCCGGCCTCAAGAAGGCCCGCAAGGCCCCCCAGTACAGCAAGCGGTAATTCCCAGGGGGGCGACCCTCTGGAACCCCCGTCGCGACGCAGGCGATCCTCACGCCGCTGTTGGGGTCTGTTGTGCCTGTGCGGGTGTGTGTGGCGTCGCTGCGGTCGCCTGCGTCGGCGGGCCGTGCGACCTCCGGCGCGGGGCGCCTCCGGCCGCACGACCCGTGCCGCCGGTCGAGGTCTGTCCAAGGCCCGGTCGGGGTGTCCAGACCTCGTCGTGGACGGTCTACGCCGGTTGTTGGGGGTTCGCAGGGGCGGTGGCCACTAGATTTGACCGCGCGGAGCGGGCCGGGGCGTGAGTCCCAGCTCGTCCGCGCGGTCTTTCTTCTTTATCGGGAGTGAAACTGTGGGTCGTCTCTTTGGGACTGATGGCGTGCGTGGGCTCGCCAACCGCGATCTGACCGCTCCGCTCGTGATGGATCTGTCCGTCGCGGCGGCGCGGGTGCTGGGCGAGCAGGGTGCGTTCAAGGGGCACCGGCCGCTGGCGGTGGTCGGGCGCGATCCGCGGGCGTCCGGCGAGTTCCTGGAGGCGGCCGTGGTGGCGGGGCTCGCGAGTTCCGGGGTGGACGTGCTGCGCCTCGGTGTCCTGCCGACGCCCGCGGTGGCGCATCTGACGCACCAACTGGACGCCGACCTCGGCGTGATGCTGTCGGCGTCGCACAACCCGGCTCCCGACAACGGGATCAAGTTCTTCGACCGCAGCGGCCACAAGCTCCCCGACGAGCTCGAAGACCGCATCGAGGCGCGGCTCGGCGAGGTGTGGGACCCGCCGACCGGCGCGGGTGTCGGGCGCGTCCGGGAGGCGCACGGTGCGGTCGAGCAGTACGTGGCGCATCTGCTGTCGACCGTCCCGGTGTCGCTGGACGGCCTGCGCGTCGTGGTCGACTGCGCGAACGGGGCGTCCAGCGATGTGGCGCCCGAGGCGCTGCGCCGCGCGGGCGCCGAGGTGATCACGATCGGCACGGCGCCGGACGGGCTGAACATCAACTCCGGCTGCGGTTCCACGCATCTGGAGGCGCTGCAGAAGGCCGTCCGGGAGCACGGCGCGGACGCGGGCATCGCGAACGACGGCGACGCCGACCGCTGCCTCGCGGTGACCGCGTCCGGCGAGATCGTGGACGGCGACCAGATCATGGCGATCCTGGCGCTGGACCTGCGGGAGGCGGGCGCGCTCGCCGCCGACACCGTCGTCGCGACCGTGATGTCGAACCTCGGGTTCAAGCTCGCGATGCGCGAGGCCGGGATCGCCGTGGTGGAGACGGCGGTCGGCGACCGGTACGTGCTGGAGGCGATGAAGGAGGGCGGGTTCGGGTTCGGCGGCGAGCAGTCCGGTCACGTGATCATGCTGGATCACGCGACGACGGGCGACGGCGTCCTGACGGGCCTGCACCTGCTCGCCGCGATGGTGCGCCGCGGCCAGCCCCTGGACGAGCTGACGAAGGTGATGACGCGGCTGCCGCAGGTGCTCATCAACGTCAAGGACGTCGACAAGAGCCGCGCGAAGACCTCGCCCGAGCTGGCGGCGGCCGTCGCCGCCGCCGAGGCCGAGCTGGGTGAGACCGGACGCGTCCTGATCCGGCCGAGCGGCACCGAGCCGATGGTCCGCGTCATGGTCGAGGCGGCGTCGGAGTCTCGGGCGCAGTCGGTCGCCGAGCACCTGGCCGGAGTGGTGAAGACCGCGCTCGCCTAGGACTCGTCGATCTCCAGGCGCCCCACCTTGAGGTGCTTGATCTCCACGGTCCCGGCTTCGAGGTGGTCGATCAGGGCGCGCTTGACGACGAGCTTCCCGATCGCGACGGCGCCGATCGCCAGCGCGCCGACCGCCATCGAGCCCAGCGCGAGCGCCCCGAAGGCGTTGCCGGGGCGCAGCGTGAGGCCCGTCAGGGACGCGCCGGTCACCTCGGCGCCCGTCGCACGCGCGCCCACCCCGCGTTCGGTCCGGACACGGGGCCGCTCGTTCCGCTCGTCGCGCTCGTCCTGGGATTCGCTGCTCATGTGACGAGCATAGGAGTGCCGGGCTAGCACCTTCCCAGGAAGGTCTGGAGCGCGTCGTGGTCGGCGCGGGTGACGGGGAGTTCGTACTTCTTCGCGACGGCGATGTACCTGACGCCGTAGGTGCACTGGAACGCCTTCTGCGGCTTCCATTCGCCGGGGCCGGAGTCGCTCTTCTGCCGGTTGGGGACGCCCCACACGGCCAGCAGGTTGGCGTGGTCGTTGGCGAACCGCTCGCGCCGGTCCTCGGTCCAGCGGGACGCGCCCATCCGCCAGGCGAGCGCGAGCGGGTAGAGGTGGTCGATCTGCACCTCTGCCGCGTCCTGTTTGGAGAAGGTGATCTCCTTGCCGCTGTAGGGGTCGCGGAGACGTCCGGCCAGGACGACGCACCGCCCCCGTTTCTCGACCGCCGTCAGGTCGCGGGCGAGGACGTCGTTGCGCTGGTCGCAGCCGTTGCGGTCGATGTCCTTCCAGCGCGTGCCGAACCTGTCGCGCTCGTAGCCGCCGCCGTCCGTTTCGGAGGCGATCCGCAGGCCGGACAGGTCACGGCGGGCCCGTGCCTCGTCACCGGAGCCGGGCCTGGTGCCGGGTCCGCCGCTCGTGGTCGGGGGGCTGGGCTCTGAGACACCGAGCTCGGCGTCGCAGGCCGCCAGCGGGGCGGTGAGCGCCAGGCATGCCAGGGCCGCGCGTCCGGCCGCCCGCCGCGTCATGACCTCACCGTCCTGGTTTTTCCTTGTTTTTACCCATTAGGACGATCACAGCGTACGGTGTGGCGTCCGGGGCACGCCCGTCCGCGGTTTGCGGCAACATGTGCCGGGTGCTGCATCTCAGAGCCATCGTCCCGGCGGACCGGACCGACGCGGTCTGCGAGGCGCTGGCGGAGTGTCCCGGGGCCACCAACGTCGTCGTCCTCGCGGGCGCCGCGCGGTCTCCGCGCGGCGACCTGGTGACCAGCGACATCGCCCGCGAGTCCGCCAACGAGGTCCTGGACGCGCTGCGCGCCCTCGGCGTCGACCGCGACGGATCCATCGCCCTCGACAAGGTCGACCTGACACTCTCCGACAATGCTGAGGAGGCGATGGAACGTGCCCCCGGCCACGGCGACGACGCCGTCGTCTGGGAGGAGCTCGACCGGCAGGTCAGCGAGGGGACGGCGCTCACCTGGTCGTTCGTCGCGTTCCTCGCGCTCGCCACGCAGCTGGCCGGGATCGCGGCGCTGATCGACTCGCCGATCCTGGTGGTCGGCGCGATGGTGCTCGGGCCGGAGTTCGCCGCCGTCGCGGCGATCTGCTACGGGATCATGCGGCTCCAGCCGTGGCGGATCGTGGACGCGGTGCGGGCGCTGGCCGTCGGGTTCGCCGCCGCGATCGTGATCACCTATGTCTGCGCGCTGGTCAGCCGGTGGATCGGCGTGATCGAGCTGGACCGGCTGCCCGACGAGCGCCCGCTCACCGCGTTCATCTACAGCCCGGATCGCTGGTCGTTCATCGTCGCGCTGCTCGCCGGGGCCGCGGGCGTGCTGTCGCTCACCGCGGGCAAGTCGTCGGCGCTGGTCGGGGTGTTCATCTCCGTCACGACGGTGCCCGCCGCCGGGAACCTCGCGGTCGCGATGGCGCTGCGGCACGGCAGCGAGATCACCGGGTCGCTGCTGCAGCTCGGCGTCAACTTCGCCGGGATGATCATCGCGGGGACGCTGACGCTGCTGGTCCAGCGGGTGCTGTGGGCGGCCGTCCTGCGCGGCCAGGACAGAAGGGCAGCCCGCGGGCGAACTTAGGTCGATCCGGAGTTTGGCCGAAAGGCTGACGCAGATCGCTCTTTAGGCTGACGTGACGCCCCTCGCCGAGCCACTAGGTTCGTGACCATGCCGATAATCGCCACCCAGGGCCTGACGATGAGGTTCCCCCGGGTGACCGCCCTGGACGACCTCTCCATGGCCGTCGAGCCGGGTGTCGTCGGGCTGGTCGGCGCCAACGGCGCCGGCAAGTCGACGCTCATCAAGATCCTGCTCGGGCTGCTGCCCCCGACCTCCGGGACCGCGTCCGTGCTGGGCCTCGACATCGCCCGCGACGGGCTGCGGATCCGCGAGAGCGTCGGGTTCATGCCCGAGTACGAGTGCCTCCCGCCCGACGTGTCCGCGACGGAGTTCGTCGTCCACATGGCCAGGATGTGCGGGCTGCCGCCGACCGCGGCCCGCGAACGCGCCGCCGACACGCTCCGGCACGTCGGCCTGTACGAGGAGCGCTACCGCCCCATCGGCGGCTACTCCACCGGGATGCGCCAGCGGGTGAAGCTCGCGCAGGCCCTCGTCCACGACCCGAAGCTCGTCTTCCTGGACGAGCCCACCAACGGCCTCGACCCGGCCGGGCGCGACGAGATGCTCGACCTCATCCGCCGGATCGGCGCCGAGTTCGGGATCAGCGTCCTCGTCACGTCCCACCTGCTCGGCGAGCTGGAGCGGGTCTGCGACCACGTGGTCATCATCGACGGCGGGAAGCTGCTGCGCTCCCAGGCCGTCGAGGCGTACACGGCCGCGAGCGGCGTCCTCACCGTCGAGGTGGACGAGGGCCGCGACCGGCTCGGGCAGCACCTGCACGAGCGGGGCGTCACCGTCCATCCGGAGGGCCGGTTCCTCGTCGTCGACATCGCCGGCGAGACGACCTACGACCTGATCCGCGACGGTGTCGCCGACCTCGGGCTGCGCCTGATCCGGATGGAGCAGCGCCGCCACCACATCGAGGAGGTCTTCCAGACCGGGCCCGAGCCGCCGGGGCCGCCGGGCGTGCCGCCGGCCGCGGGGAGCGTGCCGCAGGAGGTGTCCGGATGAGCACGAGCACGATCCACGACATCGGGTACCGGCACTACGAGGGGCGCCGCAACGGCCGCTCCTACGTGCTGCGGTCCCTGTACGTCCACAACCTGCGCGCCGCGTTCGGCCTCGGCCGCCCCGCCCGCGCGAAGATCATGCCGTTCATCCTCGGCGCGCTCATGCTGCTGCCGGCCGCCGGGTCGGTCGCGGCGTTCGCGTTCACCAACGAGGAGGACGCGCTCATCCCGTACTCCGAGTACGCGGACCTGATGCAGGTCATCGTGGCGATCTTCCTGGCCACGCAGGCGCCGGTGCTGGCCTCGCGGGAGGTGCGCTTCCACGTCATCCCGCTGTACTTCTCCCGCCCGGTCGGCCATCTCGACTTCGTCGTGGCCAAGGCCGGGGCGATGGCGACCGCGCTGTTCGCGCTGCTGGCGGTGCCGGTCACCGTCCTGTACGTCGGCGGGCTGGTCACCAAGGCGCCCGACTCGGGGGAGCAGCTGCTGCGCTACCTCGGCGCGCTGGTCGGCTGCGTGCTGTACGCGCTGGTCCTCGCCGCCATCGGGATGGTGGTCGCGGCGTTCACTCCGCGGCGCGGCTTCGGCGTCGCCGCGGTCATCGCCGCGTACATGGTCCCGACCGCCGTCGCGGGCGCCGTCCAGGGCATCGCGGAGGCGGAGACGAACTTCACCCTCCAGGGCTGGATGGGGCTGCTGGCGCCGTTCAACCTGGTCGACATCGTCGAGGTCCGGCTGCTCGGCGCCGAGTCGGCGTCGCCCGGGATCGCGCCCGGCATCGCCGGAGGCGTGGTCGCGCTGGCGGTGTGCGCCGCGCTCGTCCTGGGCTCGATCGCGATTCTCTACCGCCGGTTCCGGAAAGCGGGCCTCTCATGAGTGAGCTGATCCTCGACAAGGTGTCGCGCTGGTACGGCAACGTCGTCGCCGTCAACGGCGTGTCGATGAAGGTCGGGCCGGGCGTGACCGGGCTCCTCGGGCCGAACGGCGCCGGGAAGTCGACGCTCATCCACATGATGGGCGGGTTCCTCCAGGCGTCGTCCGGGTCCGTCACCCTGGACGGGACGCCCCTGTGGCGGAACCCCGACGTCTACCGCCATCTCGGCCTCGTCCCGGAGCGGGAGTCGGCGTACGACTTCCTCACCGGCGAGCAGTTCATCGTCGCGATGGCGAAGCTCCACAAGCTGCCCGACCCGGCCGCCGCCGCGCGCCGCGCCATCGGCCTCGTCGAGATGGAGTACGCCGCCGCCCGGCAGATCGGCAACTACTCCAAGGGCATGAAGCAGCGCATCAAGATGGCGTCCGCGCTGGTGCACGACCCGCCCGTCCTGCTGCTGGACGAGCCGTTCAACGGCATGGACCCGCGGCAGCGGCTCCAGCTGATGGACCTCATCCGCCGGATGGCCGACGAGGGCCGCACGATCCTGTTCTCGTCGCACATCCTGGAGGAGGTCGAGCGGCTCGCGACCCATATCGAGGTGATCGTCGCGGGGCGGCATGCCGCGTCCGGCGACTTCCGCAAGATCCGGCGGCTGATGACCGACCGGCCGCACATCTTCCTCGTCCGCTCGTCCGACGACCGGCGGCTCGCCGCCGCGCTCATCGCGGACGGTTCGGCCCGCAGCGTCCAGCTCACCGAGAAGGGCCTGCAGATCGAGGCCGTCGACTTCCAGCGCTTCACCTGGCTGCTGCCGCAGGTCTCGCGGGACGCCGACGTGCGGCTCTGGGAGGTCTCCCCGGCGGACGAGTCCCTGGAAAGCGTCTTCTCCTACCTGGTGGCCCGATGAACTCCACGATCGCGATGATCACGTTCCGGTCGATGCTCGGCCGCAAGCGTGCGCTGCTCCTGCTGGGACTGCCGCTGATCCTGCTCGTCCTGGCGGCCATCCTCCGCGCGACCGGCAACAACGACCTGGACGTCTCCTCCGGCGTCCTGCAGCAGTTCGGCCTCGCGACCCTGCTGCCGCTGCTCGCGCTGATCGCCGGCACCGGCGTGATCGGGCCGGAGATCGACGACGGCCAGATCATGTACGTGCTGACCAAGCCGATCCCGCGGGAGGTGATCGTGCTGACCAAGCTGGCCGTCGCGATCATCCTGGTGACGGTGTTCGCGGTCGTGCCGACGCTGCTCGCGGGGCTGGTGCTGATCGGCATGACCGCGGAGGTGACGCTCGCGTTCACGATCGGCGTCCTGGTCGGCGGCGTCGCCTACAGCGCGGTGTTCGTCGCGCTGGGTGTCGCCAGCCGCAACGCCGCCACGATCGGGCTGCTGTACGCGCTGGTGTGGGAGTCGCTGCTCGGCAGCTTCGCGCCGGGCGCCAAGTCGGCGTCCATCCAGCAGTGGTCCCTGTCGGTCACCGACGCGCTCACCGGCGCGTCGCCGGTCGAGTCGACGGTCAACCTGGGGGTGGCGATCTCGCTGCTGGCGGCGGTCACGGTCGTGGCGACGTTCCTGGCGGCGTTCAACCTCCGCACCCTCACGGTCGCCAGCGCCGACTGACGGCGCGCGCTCCGCCCCTGCGGCCCCGCTCCGGCCCGGGCGTGTTACAACGGGCTGGAGGGGTTGGATCGTCCAGCAGGGAGGTGCGCCCATGGCAGTCTCGCGCCGCCGGCTCCTGGCCGGGACGGGCGCACTGGGGGCGGGGATCGCCTTCAGCGGCGCCGTCGAGCAGCTGTTCGCGGGGGGCGCGGACGCCGAGCCGATCGGCGGCCGCGACGGGTACGGGCCCCTGGTGCCCGACCCGAAGGGCGTGCTGGACCTGCCGAGCGGCTTCGAGTACCGCGTCCTGTCCCGGGAGGGGGAGCCGCTGCGGTCGGGGGAGGGCCCGGTGCCGAGCCACGCCGACGGCATGTCGACGTTCCCCGGGTCCGGCGGCGGGACGTGGCTGGTCCGCAACCACGAGAACCGGCGGGACGCCGAGCACCGGGTCCCGCCGGTCGAGGGCCTCACCTACGATCCCGAGGGCCTCGGCGGCTGCACGGCGCTGGAGGTCGATGGCGCCGGGCGGGTGCGCACCGAACGCGTCGCCATCGCCGGGACGGCGGTGAACTGCGCGGGCGGCCCCACACCGTGGCACACCTGGCTGACCTGCGAGGAGACCGAGGACAGGGCGGGCACCGACGGCTACACCAAGGACCACGGGTTCGTCTTCGAGGTCGACCCGTACCGGCCGGACCGGACCGTTCCGGAGCCGCTGGCCGCGATGGGGCGCTTCCAGCACGAGGCGGTCGCCGTCGATCCCCGCGACGGCGCCGTGTACGAGACCGAGGACGCGTTCGACAAGCCGTTCGGGCTGTTCTACCGGTTCCTGCCGGTGAAGCCGAAGGGCGGCGCCGGGAGCCTGCGGGCCGGGGGACGGCTTGAGGCGCTGCGCGTCCCCGGCGTTCCCGACCTGTCGGTCGTGCAGAAGCCCGGCACGGTGTTCGACCGTGTCGAGTGGGTGGCGGTGCCCGATCCGCTCGCCCGGGAGACGCCCATCCGTTTCCAGGACTTCGGGACGGGCGGCATCACGCACGCGCAGAAGCTGGAGGGCTGCTACTGGGGCGGCGACCGCGTCTATTTCGTTTCGAGCTACGCCCGCACGAAGGAGGGGTCGGGCGCCGACCATTTCGGGCAGGTGTGGTCGTACGAGCCGTCCCGCCGCCGCCTCGCCCTGGTGATCGTGTTCGGCCCGGACACCGACGTGGAGGCGCCGGGCGATTCGCCCGACAACATCTGCCTCGCCCCGCAGGGCGGCCTGATGGTCTGCGAGGACGGCGGCGGCGCCCAGCACGTCTACGGCGTGACCCGGCGGCGCAGGGTGTATCCGTTGGCGCGGAACAGGCAGAACATCGGCACGGACGGCAAGCCCGAATGGGGCGAGTTCGCAGGCGTCACGTTCGCCCGGGACCGTCGCACGACGATGTTCGTCAACGTCTACGAGCCCGGCACGACCTTCGCGATCACCGGCCCCTGGGACCGCCGTTAGTGAAGTAGCTGGACCAGCTCTCCCGCGACGATGCCGTAGAACGGGTTGGTGAACGCGGTGACGGTCAGCGCGACGCCGTCCGGGAGGTCCTCGACGTCGCCGACGTTCTCGGGCAGCACCACGAACGCGCCGACGACGATGAGGAACCCGGCGACGGACTCCAGCGGCACCCAGCGGCCCACCCGCTCCACGAGGCCCGCCCCGGCGAGCACCGCCATCACCGCGGCGAAGATCACCATGGACGCGACGGGCATCGCCGTCTCGGCCGTCGGCGAGGGGGTCGGGTCGAGCGGCGGGCCGCCGAACAGGGCGCTCGCCAGGCTCGCCGCCCCGTTGACCAGGAACGCGCCGTTCAGGTCGGGTTCCGTGCCGGGCGCCAGCTCGCCGTTGACGGTCTCGTACGACACGACCGTGCCGAGGCGCAGCGCGAACAGCGACAGCGCGCCGATGAGCACCGGACGCGCGATCATGTCCCGCCACCGGACCGGGATCAGGCTCGGGCGTTCCGCGTCCGGCGCCTCCTCGTCCGGCTCCTCGCCGAACCGGGCGCCGAGGAAGTGCGCGGCGAGGGATCCGCTGGCGATGGACGCGACGACCGTGACGGTCAGGTCCTCGGTGAGCAGGAACGCCGCCACCCCGAACACCGTGGACATCCCGCCCGCCACCCTGCGGTCGCGGATGTAGCCGAACCCGACCGAGGCCAGCAGGACGCCGACGCCCGCGACCGCGCCCGCCACCACGCCCGGGTCGAACAGGCCGATCAGCGGCTCGTACAGGCCGGTGGCGCCGAGCACGACCGTGGGCACGGACGCCAGCAGCACGATGTAGAAGATCTGCGGGCGCTCCTTCGCCGCCTGCGTCGCGACCGCGACGGACTCGGCGGTGAAGTTCATCGGGGTGACGACCCGGGTCAGGGCGCCGAGCACGGCCGCGATCGCGAAGCCGATCGCGGCGGCCCGGCCCCGGTAGCCGTGCCGGACGGCGTACAGCCCCTCGCCGATCCCGTCGGCGCACATCCCGAGTGCCGCGACGACGGCACCGAGCATCAGCCGTCGCGGCCCTGCGCCGCGGCCCGCCGCTCCTCGATCTCGCGGGCGCGGGCGGTCTGCGGTGTGCCGCCGCGGTCCCGGCCGAGCCTGCCCGCCGCCACCGACGACGCCAGCACCTCGCAGATCAGCCGCACGCCGAGCAGGCTCGTCACGTCCGACTGGTCATAGGGCGGCGAGACCTCGACGATCTCCATGCCGAGCAGCCCCTCGGCGGCGAACCGGCGGACGAGCTTCAGCACCTCGCGCGGGTAGAGCCCGCCGGGCTCCGGCCATCCCGTGCCGGGCGCGAACCCCGGGTCGACGGCGTCGATGTCGAACGACAGGTACACGCCTTCGGCGCCGCCGCTCCAGGCGACCTCCAGCGCGAGGTCGGCGGTCTTCTCCACGCCGAGCCGCTCGACGTCCTCCGCGGTCATCACCAGCGAGCCGCCCTCGCGCGCGGGCGCGACGCCGGGCCGCGGGACCTGCCACCCGCCGATCCCGATCTGCACGAGGTTGCCCAGGTCGAAGTGGTGCTCGTGCGCGGCCCAGTACCAGGGCGTGGTGTGCATGCGCTCGTCGAGGTCGCGCTTCTGGGTGTCGAGGTGCCGGTCGAAGTGGATGACGCCGATCTTCTTGCCGAAGGCGTTCATCACGCCCCTGGCGGTCGGGAACCCGATCGAGTGGTCGCCGCCGAGCACCACCGGGAACGTCCCGTGCGCCACCAGGTGCTCCAGGCCCTTGGTGATCTGGTCGAACGCCTTCTCGATGTTGGCGGGGGTGATGAAGATGTCGCCGACGTCCACCATGTCGAGCTGCTCGCGCAGGTCGATGCCCTTCTCGAAGTAGTACGGCGAGTACAGCGAGGAGATCCGCCGCATCCCCTCGGGGCCGAACCGCGGTCCGGGACGGTAGGTGGTGCCGGTGTCGAGCGGCGCGCCGACCACGGCGACCTCGTGCTCGCCGACCTTGGTGACGTCCTCCAGGAACGGCGCCTTCAGGAACGTGTTGATGCCGGAGAAGTGCGGCAGCTCGCCGCGCTGGAAGGTGGACGCCAGCGCCTTGTCCTCGATGGAGTCCGCCGGTGGCAGGCCGAGCCGGTGCGTGCGGCGCAGCTCCTCCTGGAACCGGTCGTCGGTGAGCTCAGCCTCCAGGTGCTTGGCCTTCTCACCCTCCAGGCTCGCCCGTGGATCCTCGTCTTCGCCTCGCCCTCCCATGCCGCCCCTTCCGACTCCGCGTGATCACCCGTACGCAGGCGGTGCTTCCCGGTGGGCGCGCGGCTAGCGCAAAGCCGGGGTAGCGCTTCGGTCAGATGCGGCGCAGGCGGACGCGCTGGACGGCGTGCTCGCGGTCCTTGTGCAGGACGAGCGTGGCGCGGGCGCGGGTCGGGAGGATGTTGGAGACGAGGTTGATCTCGTTGACGTCCCGCCAGACGCGCTGGGCGAACGCGGCGGTCTCGTCCTCGTCCAGCTCCTTGGCGTACTTGTGGAAGTAGGAGCGCGGGTCGGTGAACGCGGTGCGGCGCAGCGCGAACAGCCGGTCGATGTACCACTGCCGGATGTCCTCGACGCGGGCATCAACATAGATGGAGAAATCGAAGAAATCGGACACGCCGAGCGTGCCGGGCGGCGGGGCCTGCAGCACGTTCAGCCCCTCGACGATCAGGATGTCGGGCCGCCGGACGGTCTGCACCGCGTCCGGGACGATGTCGTACTCCAGGTGCGAGTACACCGGGATCGACGCCTCGTCCGCGCCCGACTTGATCGACGAGACGAACCGGACGAGGGCGCGCCGGTCGTAGGACTCGGGGAACCCCTTGCGGTCCATGATCCCGCGCTCGGTCAGGACGGCGTTGGAGTGCAGGAAGCTGTCGGTGGTGACCAGCTCCACGGTCGGGTGCTCGGGCCAGCGGGCGAGGAGCGTGCGCAGCAGCCGGGACGTCGTGGACTTGCCGACGGCGACGCTGCCCGCGACGCCGATGATGAACGGGGTGGGCTGCACCTCGCCGCCGAGGAAGCCGCTGACGGTGTCGCGGAGCCGCCCGTCCGAAAGGAAGAACAGGTTCAGTAACCGCGACAGCGGCAGGTACACCTCCTCGACCTCGGTGATGTCGATCGGGTCCTTGAGGCCGCGCAACGCGTCCAGCTCGCCGGGCGTGAGGGGCAGCGGCGTGTTCTCGCGCAGGCCCCGCCAAGCGTCCCGGGAAAGTTCCACGTAGGGGCTAGGCACGCTGTCCCATCCGGTCGTCATGGCTGAACAGTAACGGGGTGGCTGAGCGGGTCACGGCGTTTTCACCGGTCGTCCACGTTAGCGTCACCCGCCTACGTCACTTGCTGTGGGCCCAGGTCGGGGCACCGAATAGAGTTGCCGCATGTGCGGAATCGTGGGGTACGTAGGCGGCCGGCCAGCGCTCGACGTGGTCGTGGAGGGCCTGGCGCGGCTGGAGTACCGCGGCTACGACTCGGCCGGGGTGGCCGTGCTGGCCGACGGGAAGCTGGCGACGGCGAAGCGCGCGGGCAAGCTCGCGAACCTGCGGGGCGCGCTGGACGAGGAGCCGCCGCCCGCCGGGACGCTCGGGATGGGGCACACCCGGTGGGCGACGCACGGCCCGCCGAACGACCGCAACGCGCACCCGCACGTCGACTGCACCGGCTCCCTCGCGGTGATCCACAACGGGATCATCGAGAACTTCGCGGAGCTGCGCGCGGAGCTGGAGGAGGCCGGGCACGGGCTGGCGTCCGACACCGACACCGAGGCGGTCGCGCACCTGCTGGAGGACGAGCTGAAGGCGGGCGGCGGCCTCGCTGACGCGATGCGCCGCGTCTGCCGCCGGCTGGACGGCGCGTTCACCCTGGTCGCGGTGCACACCGGCGACCCCGACCTGGTCGTCGGCGCGCGCCGCAACTCCCCGCTGGTCGTCGGGGTCGGCGCGGGCGAGAACTTCCTCGCCAGCGACGTCGCCGCGTTCATCGCGCACACCCGCGACGCGATCGAGCTCGGCCAGGACCAGGTCGTCGAGCTGCGCGCCGGCGGCGTGACGATCACCGACTTCGAGGGCCGTCCCGCCGAAGTGCAGGAGTACCACGTCGACTGGGACGTGTCCGCCGCGGAGAAGGGCGGCTACGACTACTTCATGCTCAAGGAGATCGCCGAGCAGCCGCGCGCGGTCGCCGACACCCTGCTCGGCCGGATCGGCGCGGACGGCCGCCTCCGCCTGGACGAGATGCGCATCCCCGACCGCGAGCTCCGCGAGGTCGACAAGATCATCATCGTGGCCTGCGGGACGTCCTACCACGCCGGGCTGATCGCCAAGTACGCGATCGAGCACTGGGCCGGGCTGCCGTGCGAGGTGGAGCTGGCCAGCGAGTTCCGCTACCGCGACCCGATCCTGTCCCCGTCGACGCTGGTCATCGCGATCTCCCAGTCGGGCGAGACGATGGACGCGCTGATGGCCGTCCGGCACGCCCGCGAGCAGAAGGCGAAGCTGCTCGGCATCTGCAACGTCAACGGGTCGACGCTGCCGCGCGAGTGCGACGGCGTCCTCTACACGCACGCCGGGCCGGAGATCGCGGTCGCGTCCACGAAGGCGTTCCTGACGCAGCTCGTCGCCGTGTACCTCATCGCCCTCTACATCGCGCAGACGCGCGGCACCAAGTGGGGCGACGAGGTCTTCGCGATGGTGCAGCTCCTTGAGCGGATGCCGGAGAAGGTCGCGAAGGTGCTGGAGACGATGGAGCCCGTCCGGGAGCTGGCCAGGTCGCTGGCGGGCGAGCGGTGCGTGCTGTTCCTCGGCCGCCACGTCGGCTTCCCGGTCGCGCTGGAGGGCGCGCTGAAGCTCAAGGAACTCGCGTACATGCACGCGGAGGGCTTCGCCGCCGGTGAGCTGAAGCACGGCCCGATCGCGCTGATCGAGGAAGGGCTGCCGGTCGTGGTGATCGTGCCGCCGCGGGCGCGGGACGTGCTGCACGACAAGATCGTCTCGAACATCCAGGAGATCCGGGCCCGCGGCGCCCGGACGATCGTGATCGCCGAGGACGGCGACGAGTCGGTCGTCCCGTACGCGGACACGCTGATCGGCGTCCCGGCCGTCCCGACGCTGCTGCAGCCGCTGGTGACGACCGTCCCGCTGCAGGTGTTCGCGTGCGAGCTGGCCACCGCGAAGGGCCACGACGTCGACCAGCCGCGCAACCTCGCCAAGTCCGTCACCGTCGAATAGGGCGGTTCGCCCGGAACCTTCCGCCGCCGGGTCGCGTCCCACGAAGATCGGGACCGGCCGGGGTCGGGAGGCTGACGGGTGGCAGGACACGGTGGCGTCGGGAACGGCGACCTCATAGATCGCCGGTACCTCGACGAGCACGAGGGACAGGGCGAGTTCGGGATCGAGGCGCGCGGCGTGACGCGCGGCTTCGGCACGGTGCAGGCCCTCGGCGGGCTCGACCTCACCGTCCCGTACGGGCAGGTCACGGCGCTGGTCGGGCCGAACGGGGCGGGCAAGACGACGCTGCTGCTCATCCTCGCGACCCTGCTGGCGCCCGACTCCGGCGTGGTGCGGATCGCGGGCCACGACGTGCGGCAGAACCCGGCCGCGGCCCGCGACGCGCTCGGCTGGATGCCGGACACGTTCGGCGTCTACGACCAGCTCACCGTGGATGAGTACCTGGCGTTCTTCGCCGACGCCTACGGGCTGCCCAAGCACGAGCGGCCCCGCCGGGTCAGGGCGCTGCTCAGCCTCGTCCACCTGGAGGACCGGGTCGGGCAGCCCGTCCACGCGCTGTCGCGCGGGCAGAAGCAGCGCCTCGGGATGGCCCGCGCGCTGGTGCACCGCCCGCGCGTCCTGCTGCTGGACGAGCCCGCCTCCGGCCTCGACCCCCGCTCCCGGATCGAGCTGCGCGACCTGCTGCGGTCGCTGGCCGCGGACGGCGTCGCGATCCTGGTGTCGAGCCACATCCTCAGCGAGCTGGAGGAGATCGCCGACCGGGTCGTGCTGGTCGACAACGGGCGGACGGCCGGCGACCACGCCATGGCCGACCTCAGCGGCGTGGAGGCCCGCGTCCGGTGGCGGCTCCGGTCGCTCGACCCCGCGCTGCTGGCCGCGACCCTCGCCCGCGTCCTCGACGGGCGCGAGGGCCTCGAACCCGCCGCCGACCTGCCGGGCGGTGCCGAGGTCGGCCCGCTCACCGAGGCCGAGGCCGCCGCCCTGCTGGCCGAGCTGGTCGGCGCGGGCGTCCCCGTGACCGGCCTCGCGCCCGCCGGCAGCGCGCTCGAATCGGCGTATCTCGCGATGACCGAGAACCGGAGGTGAGGCGGCCATGACCGCGCATGGGATCGGCCTGGTGGCCCGGCAGGAGGTCAGGACCCGGCTGCGGACGGGCCGCTGGAAGATACTGCTGGCCGTCTGGTTCTTGATCGTCAACGGGCTCGGGCTGCTGCTGCGGCTGGCGCTGGAGGTCGACGAGACCTCCACCTTCGGCGAGCCGGGCGTGTCGATGTTCGGCACCGTGCTGTTCGGGGTGCTGGTGCTGACGCTGCTGGTCACCCCCGCGCTCAGCGGCCAGTCGATCAACGGGGACCGCGAGCGCGGGACGCTCGCCACGCTCCAGGTCACCCGGCTCACCTCCACCGACATCGCGCTCGGCAAGCTCCTCGCGGCCTGGGGGACCGGGCTGCTCACGCTGGTGCTCACGCTGCCGTGCGTGCTGTGGCCGGTCGCCGAGGGGGCGATCGGGGTCGGCCGCGCCGCGGTCGTCCTGCTGGTCAGCGCGCTGCTGATCGGCGTGGTGTGCGCGGTGTCGCAGGCGTGGTCGGCGCTGCTCGCGCGCAGCGTCACGTCGGTGCTCATGGCGTACATGACGGTCTTCGCGCTGCTGGCGGGCACGCCGCTGCTGTACACGCTCGCGGTCCCGATCACCACCGAGCACAAGCGGGTGTACTCCGAGTACGGCTCCTACAGGAGGTCGATCGAGCACACCGAGCGGGTCTGGTGGCTGCTGGCGCCCAACCCCGTGGTGATCCTCGCGGACGCGGCGCCGCGCCTGCCCGAGCGCCGGTACGTCGTCGACGGCCGGGTGTACGAGCGGTCGCCGTCGAACGACCCGCTCGGCGATCTGAGCCGCGAGGTGCGCGACATCCGCGAGGGGGACAAGGACCAGGTGATCTACGCGTCCCGGTCCGGGGCCGCGGGCGGGCACGATACGCGGGGGGCCACCGGCGGGTACGGCCGGTCCGAAAAGGACGAGGACAAGGCCGTCTGGGTGTACGGGCTGCTTTTCGACCTGGCACTCGCCGCCGGCGCCGTCACCATAACCTCGGCCCGTTTGCGAACGCCCCTTCACCGTGTGCCACGCGGCGTTCGCGTGGCGTGAGAATCGGGAATGCGCACACCGTTGGGCGCAATTCTCCGACACTCTGAGAATCTCAGCAAAGTGAAATTTGCAGGGTTGCTTTCAGGGTTGCTTTCAGGGCCGGTCGAAACGGCCGTCCCGTACTCCCCGGACGAACTCTCGCCATTCACCGAGGTCGAACGCGAGGCGGGTCCCGGCGTCCTCGGTGTCCCGTACGGATATCGCGCCTTCGCCGAGGCGCGCGACCTCGACGCATCCGTTGCTGGCGCAGCATCGGGTGCTCCGCCTCCATCGGGCGGGCGGTGATCCTTGGAAACTCATTCCGGCTCCTGCCTCGAAAGTTGCATTTGTCCGCGGCCGCGCTGCCGGTGCCAAGCACAAGGTAACAAGATCACAAAAAACTGCTGATCACACCCGGGTCAGGACGGTGCTCCTGTGGCCAGAGCGGTGAGGAAGGAGCAAAGTTTCCGGTGTGACGGCTACGAGCCGAGTCCCGTGCGGACCCGGCTCGTTCGCTGTGCTGCCCTACCGCGCCCTCGTGAGGCACCGAACGGGGCTTATTCGCACGTCATCGGCCCAAATCGAATTCACCGTTCTTGGCTCGTTCGATGAACGCCCGCCACTCTCCCTGGGAGAACGACAGGACCGGGCTCTGCGTGCCGTACTTGGCGTCGCGGGCGCCAATGAAATCGGACGAACCGACCATTGAGGCGACTTCGACGCATGTGTTGCTCGCCCCGCAGTGGGCGCTTCTCCTCCATTGTGGAGCAGGAGTGGCGAAACGGGACACTCGGTGCCTTTCACAAGGGTTGGGCCACTCCGCGGGCCCTACCAGGCGTCCCTGGCCTCGATGATGCGCTGCCGTGACTCTGTGGCGTCGAGGGCCTGGTCAGCCAGGCTTTTATAGGCAAGCCTGTACATATGAGTAACAGCCTCTTCCGCAAAGTGGCTGATCGTCAGTGATTCGGTGTGCACGATATCAGGGAATACGATGTCGTGCACCGGTGAGAATTGCAGCAGGATAAAGGACTCGGCCAACACCGAGTGTGCCGTGTTCAAAGGCAGTATCCGCACCGTCACGTTCGGAAGCTCGGTCATCCGCAGGAGGTGTTCGAGCTGCTCTCGCATGACCTTCTGGTCGCCGATCCGGCGCTGCAGAACCGCCTCGTCGAGAACCGCCGACAGTTCCAGCGACTGCGCCCGGTGCAGCACCTCCCGGCGGCGCATTCGCACGTCCACCCGGCGTTCCAGTTCCTGCGGGGGCAGGGTGGCCAGGTCGCTCCAGCCGCCGATCACATTCCGCGCGTAGCCCTCGGTCTGCAGCAGGCCGGGGAACACGGTGCTGCCCCATTCCCGCACGGCCGTGGCCTCGGACTCCAGCGCGACGAAGCTGGCCAGCTCGCCCGGCAGATCGCGGTATTCCTCCCACCAGCCGCGGCGCGCCGCGTCGTGCGCCAGCGAGACGAGGTCATCGCGCCGCGAGCCGTCGATCCCGTACAGATCGAGAAGCTTCAGCACGTCGCCGATCTTCGCGCCGGTCCGGGCGTTCTCGATGCGCGACACTTTCGCTGTGGACCAGGTGAGCCGCTCGGCGACCTCGTCCCCGGTGAGCCCGTGCCGCTCGCGCAGCCGGCGGAGCTCCGCGGCCAGCCGCCGCTGCCGGACGGAGGGACCTCGGGAAGTGCTCATTGCTCGGGCCTCTCCAGTCCCTGCGGACTGATCTGGGCGCATTCTGCCGCACTCACGTGCGGCAATGCGAATACATCGGACCGGATGTGGAAGATTCTACGGCCGATCATTCTTGGCCGCACATGACACCGAAACTTGCAGCGCAAGGTACAAATGTTCCGGGCCTGAGGTTGCGGAAAGCATCCGCGTGGCACCCTGAGGTTGTGATCGGCGGGTGTGTGATCGGCGAGTGTGTGATCGGCGTGGGGAGCCGCGGATGAGGTACGCGCACGAGGTCGGCAAGGTGCGGGCGGCGGAGCAGGCCCTGATGGCCCGGCTCCCTGACGGCGCCTTGATGCAGCGCGCCGCCGCCGGGCTGGCCTCGGTGTGCGCCCGCGTGCTGCCCGCCGTGTACGGGTCGCGCGTCGTCCTGCTCGTCGGCGGCGGCGACAACGGCGGCGACGCCCTCTACGCCGGTGCCCGGCTCGCCCGGCGCGGCGCGCGCGTCCGGGTCGTCCAGGCCGGGTCCAAGATCCACGAGTGGGGGCTGGCGGCGCTCCGCCTCGCCGGCGGGCGGCTCCTCCAGGACGGGGAGACCGGCGCCGCCATCGCCGGCGCCGACCTGATCATCGACGGGCTGACCGGCATCGGCGGGACGGGCGGCCTCCGCGAGCCGCACGCCCGCTACGCGGCGCTCGCCTCCGCGTCCGAGGGCCTCGTCGTCGCCTGCGACGTCCCGAGCGGCGTCGACGCGAGCACCGGCCGCGTCGAGGGCGCCGCCGTCGTGGCCGACGTCACGGTCACCTTCGGGACGCACAAGCCGGGCCTCCTGATCGATCCGGGCGCGTCCTATTGCGGTGTGGTCGAACTGGTCGACATCGGGCTCGGTCCCGACCTGCCCGACCCGGACGTCGTCGCGTCCCGCCCGGCCGACGTCCGGCCGCCCGAGCCCGGCCCCGAGTCCGACAAGTACCGCCGCGGCGTCGTCGGCATCCTCGCCGGCGGCGACGCGTTCACCGGCGCGGCCGTCCTCAGCGTGGGCGGCGCGCTGCACGGCGGCGCCGGGATGGTCCGCTTCGCCTCCGTCGCCCGGCCGGTCGAGCTCGTCCGGCAGCGCTGGCCGGAGGCCGTCGCCACGGTCATCGACCCCGGCCCGCACGAGCCGAAGGTCCTCGAACGCATCGGGCGCGTCCAGTCCTGGGTCGTCGGCCCGGGCCTCGGCACCGGCGACGCCGCCGAGTCGCTGCTGGAGGCCGTCCTCACCACCGACCTGCCCGCCCTCGTGGACGCCGACGGCCTCACCGTCCTGTCCCGCCGCCGCGACCTCCTCGCCCGCGCCGCGCCGACCGTCCTCACGCCCCACGCGGGCGAGCTGTCGCGCCTCATCGGCGCGGACCGCGACGCCATCGAGGCCGCGCGGCTCGACCACGTCCGGCGCGCCGCCGCCGCGCTCTCCGCGACCGTCCTGCTCAAGGGCTCCACCACGCTGATCGCCGAGCAGGACCGTCCCGTCCGCGTCAACCCGACCGGCACCCCGCGCCTCGCCACCGCCGGGACGGGCGACGTGCTGTCCGGCCTGATCGGTGCCCTGCTGGCGGGCGGCCTGCCCGCCATGGACGCGGCCGCCGCCGGCGCCTACCTCCACGGCCTGGCCGCCCGCCTCGCCTCGGCCCCGAGCCCAGGCCCCGAAGCCCCCATCACCGCTCCCGACGTGATCCTGTCCCTCCCGGCCGCGTTCCGTGCCGTCCAGGGCGTTGGCACGGCTTGAACTCGGGAACGGGCAATGGCGTCTTATTGGACGGGGAGTGCCGTTGGAGCGCTCTCTGACGGGCCGGACTGGCCATGACCTGGGCCGTGATGCCACGGGCATGGCATTTGGGGCGGCAGACTGATGGGCATGAACGTTCCTGCTGAGGCGCGCGTTGATCTCGAGGCGATCGCCGGCAATGTCGGGCTGCTGCGCGAGCGCGCGCGTGGCGCCGAGGTCATGGCCATGGTCAAGGCCGAGGCCTACGGGCACGGCCTGGCCGAGGCCGCCGGGGCCGCGCTCGCGGGCGGCGCCTCCTGGCTGGGGGTCGCGAAGCTGGTCGAGGCGCTGCGGCTGCGGGACGCGGGCTTCACCGTCCGGACGCTGGTGTCCGTGGGCGTGCCCGGCGAGCCGTACGAGGAGGCCGTCGCGCGGGACGTCGACCTGACCGTCGGCGCCCTGTGGCTGCTGGAGGAGGTCGTCCAGGCGGCGGAGCGGGCGGGACGCGCCGCGCGCATCCACCTGAAGGCCGACACGGGCATGTCGCGCGGCGGGGTGCGCGGCCGTGACTGGGAGGAGCTCGTCGACGCGGCCCTGAAGGCGGAGGCGTCCGGGCGGGTGCACGTGGTGGGCGCCATGTCGCACTTCGCCTGCGCGGACGAGCCGGGCCACCCGTCCATCGCGGCGCAGGTCGGGGCGTTCACCGAGATGGTGGCGTACGCGGAGAAGGCGGGGGCGCGGTTCGAGGTCCGGCACCTGGCGAACTCGGCGGGCGCGCTGACGGTGCCCGAGGCCAGGTTCGACCTGGTCCGTCCGGGTATCGCCATGTACGGGCTGACGCCCATACCGGCGCTCGGCACGTTCGGGCTGCGTCCCGCGATGACGCTGGTGGCGGACGCGGCGCTGGTCAAGCGGGTCCCGGGAGGCAGTGGCGTGTCGTACGGCCACACCTACCACACCGACCGGGAGACGACCCTCGCCGTCGTCCCGGTCGGGTACGGCGACGGAATTCCCCGGCACGGGTCGAACCTGCTGCAGGTCCTCGCGGGCGGCGCCCGCCGGACGATCGCCGGGCGCGTCTGCATGGACCAGTTCGTCATCGACCTCGGCGATGATCAACTCGCGGCCGGCGATGAGATCATCTTGTTCGGCCCGGGCGACCGGGGCGAGCCGACCGCGCAGGAGTGGGCGGACGCGCTGGGCACGATCTCGTATGAGATCGTCACCCGCATCGGGTCCCGGGTACCGAGGGCGTACCCGGGAGGGGCGCTGTAGGAGGCGCGTGCGTTATGGGCAGCAGCAGGCGCAGGATCGGCATCGCGGGCACCGTCGCCGGTGTCGGCGCGGCCGGGGTGGGCGCGGCCGTCGGCCTGCGCCGCGTCGCGGTCGGCCGGGTGCGGCTGCGGCCCGACCCGGACGCCGGCGAGCCGTTCGGCGAGCTGCGCGGCCGGGAGCTGACCGTCGAGGCGAGCGACGGCCTCCCGCTGCACGTCGAGGTGGACGGCCCGGACGACGCCGACCTCACCATCGTGTTCAGCCACGGCTACACCCTCAACCAGGACTCCTGGCACTACCAGCGCCGCGACCTGCAAGGCTCCCTGCAGATGGTGTTCTGGGACCAGCGCAGCCATGGCCGGTCCGGGCGCGGCGACCCCCGCAACGCGACGATCGAGCAGACCGGCGACGACCTGCACGCCGTGATCAAGGCGACCGTCCGGCGCAAGCAGCCCGTCATCCTCGCCGGGCACTCCATGGGCGGCATGTCGATCATGGCGCTGGCCGACCGGCATCCCCAGATGTTCAAGCGGCAGGTCGTCGGGGTGGCGCTGGTCAACACCTCCTGCGGGGACATGGCGGAGCTGACGCTGGGGCTGCCGCTGGTGCTGGCGAAGGTCGTCCGGCCGCTGGCGCCGCGGACGCTGCGCGGTCTCGGCCGCCGCGCCGAGCTGGTGGAGCGGGCCCGCGGGCTCGGCGCCGACCTGGCGTTCGTCGTGACGCGGAAGATGGCGTTCGCCGACAAGCAGGTGAGCCCGACCGTCGTCGGCTTCCTGGAGGAGATGATCAGGGCGACGCCGATCGACGTGATCGCGGAGTTCTATCCGGCGCTGATGGCGCATGACAAGATCGCCTGCCTGGGTGTCCTCGGACGCGTCCCGACCCTGGTCCTCGCGGGCGGGCAGGACAGGCTCACCCCCGCCGGGCACTCGCGCCGCATCGCCGACGCGCTGCCGGACGCGGAGCTGGTAGAGGTGGCGGAGGCCGGGCACGTGCTGCCGCTGGAGTATCCGGGCGTGGTGACCGGCGGGCTGCGCCGGCTGATCGACCGCGTCCGGCCGGAGTACGAGGAGGAGCGCACCGCGTGAACGCGATCACGGTCACCGTCCCCACGGCGGAGGACATGCACGAGCTCGGCGTCCGCCTGGCGGGCCTGCTGCGCCCGGGCGACCTGCTCGTCATGACGGGCCATCTCGGCGCGGGCAAGACGACGCTGACGCAGGGCATCGGCGAGGGCCTGAAGGTGCGCGGCCCGATCACCTCCCCGACGTTCGTCATCGCGCGGGTGCATCCGTCGCTGGCCGGCGGGCCGCCGCTGGTGCACGTGGACGCCTACCGGCTGGGCGGTTTCGCGGAGCTGGACGATCTCGATCTTGACGCCTCGGTCGAGGAATCGGTGACGGTCGTGGAATGGGGAGAAGGGCTCGCGGAGGGCCTTGCAGAAGATCGCCTGGAATTGACCATCGCGCGCGGGAACGGTCCCGGAGAGGGACGCGAAGTAAGGCTCGCCGGGGTGGGTCCTCGCTGGTCAGACCTGGAACTGCCGGCAGGCTGACCCCTTCAGGCCACTTCCAGCCTTTACCTGGCGGGCAGGGCCACTTTACGGTGGCATGTCGTATTCTTTGCCGGAACGAACCTCGCGTTCGCGACATATCGATTCTCGCAGCGGGAGTGGTATCCGGTGAGTGGCAGCCATCGCGGCGGCGGTGACCGCGGCACGGGAGGGGCGGGCGAGGACCCGCGCCGGCCCGGCCGTGACCCGCGCCGCCATCCGGCGCCCGGCGACCGGACGTACCGCACCGAAACGGGCCCCCACCACCCCGGGACGTACCGTCCTGGCAGCGGGGGCCACCCCAGGGGTCACCAACCCGGCGGCCGTCGCGCCGCCCGCGCGCGGCGCCGCCGGAACGGCTGGCGGTGGGCCGTCATCCTCGGCTCCGTCGGGGCCGGGGTCGGCATCTGCCTGCTCGCCGTGTTCGCCGTCCTGACGGGCGTCGGCTCGGGCGGCGACCCGGGCGGCGGCCGGGCCGTCGGCAGCGCCACCGAGAGCGGCCCGTCCCCCTATGGCGAGCGCACCGCCGTCCCCGACTCGTGCGCGAGCGTCGCCCAGGGCCTCGTCGACAGGCTCGCGCCGGGCGCCGAGCGCACCGAGGCCGACAGGAACGAGGGCGACGACCGCCAGAGCCAGTGCGTGTGGGGCGCCTACACCGGCGACGCCAGGCGCCAGCTGATCATCGAGCTCCGCGCGATCCCCGGCACCGGCAACCGGACGCCCACGGAGGCCGCCCGCGCCACCTTCACCTCGGAGCGGACCGCCGACGAGACCGGCAAGGCGGTCCTCACGGGCCAGGAGATCACCGACCAGAACCGCCTCACCGGCGTCGGCGACGACGCGTACGTCGTCTACAGCGTCGACAAGGGGCAAGGGTCGGGCGAGGCGGTCAGCAACGTGCTTCTGGGGAACGTCCTCATCACCATCCACTACTCAGGCTCGGACGACGGCGAACCGCTGCCGTCGCAGACCGCCAAGGGCGGCGCCGTCGACGTGGCCAAGGCCGTGATCCAGGGCATGGACCGTCCCTGACGACCGCCGCCTGGCAGGCGTCATGGCGGGCTGGGCTGTAGGCTTACAACCCGTGCTGGTCTTGGCTTTCGACACCGCGACCGCCGCGATCACCGTGGCGCTGTACGAGTGGACACCCGGGGAGGGCGCCGTCCGGCGCGGCGCGGCCGAGGCGGTCGACCGGCGCAGGCACACCGAGCTTCTCACCCCGTCCATCGCGAGCGTGATGGCGGAGGCGGGGGCCGCGCCGGAGGATCTCAGCGCGATCACCGTTGGTGTAGGGCCCGGCCCCTACACGGGGCTCCGCGTCGGGCTGGTCACGGCCCGTTCCATGGGCGGCGCGCTCAGCATCCCGGTGCACGGCATCTGCACGCTGGACATCATCGCCTGGGCCACCGGTTCGGAAGAGCCGTTCGCCGTCGCCACGGACGCCCGTCGCAAAGAGGTCTACTGGGCGCGGTACCACTCGTTCCGCGCGCGCGCCACCGAGCCTGCCGTGGGCCCACCCGCCGACGTCCTGGACGGGGCGCCCGGCGGCCTGAAGGTCGTCGGTGAAGGAGCCGCCCTGTACCCGGAGATCCTCGGCGATTCGGACCACCAGCCGCTGCTGCCCACCGCCGGTGCCCTCGCCGAGCTGACCGTCGCGCGCCTCGCCGGGCTGAAGGGCCCCGCGCTGCTGCCGCCCGAGCCCCTCTACCTCCGCCGCCCGGACGCGAAGGAGCCGGGCCCGCGCAAGAAGGTGACGCGGGCGTGAGCGGGATCGTCCTGCGGGCGATGTCCGACGCGGACGTCCCCACCGTCCACGAGCTGGAACAGTCCCTGTTCCCCGAGGACGCGTGGAGCGAGGAGATGATCGCCGGCGAGCTCGCCGACCAGCCGCGGACGCGCCACTACGTCGTCGCGGAGGCGCCCGGCGGCGAGATCGTCGGCTACGCGGGCCTCGCCGCGGCGGGCGGGCAGGCCGACGTGCAGACCATCGGCGTCCGCGCCGACCAGCGCAAATCGGGCGTCGGCGCCGCGCTGCTCACCGAACTGCTGGACGAGGCCGCCCGCCGCAACAGCGAGGCGGTGTTCCTGGAGGTCCGCGCCGACAACGCCGCCGCGCGCCGCCTCTACGAGCGGTTCGGCTTCGACGAGGTCGGCATCCGCAAGCGCTACTACCAGCCCTCCGACGTGGACGCGATCGTCATGTGCCGCACGCTCCGCGAACGTCCGCCCATGGGCTTCACCAGGGAGAACACGTGATTCCTGACGAGCCGCTGGTGCTCGGCATCGAGACGTCCTGCGACGAGACCGGCATCGGGATCGTGCGCGGCCACACCCTCCTCGCGGACGCGATCGCGTCCAGCGTCGACGAGCACGCCCGGTTCGGCGGCGTGGTGCCCGAGGTCGCGTCCCGCGCCCACCTGGAGGCGATGGCCCCGACGGTCGAGCGGGCCCTCGCCGACGCGGGCGTGGCGTTCACCGACGTCGACGCGTTCGCGGTGACGGCCGGGCCCGGCCTGCCCGGCGCGCTGATGGTCGGCGTCGCCGCCGCCAAGGCGTACGCGCTGTCGCTGGGCAAGCCGCTGTACGGCGTCAACCACCTGGCCGCGCACGTGTGCGTCGACCAGCTCGAACACGGCCCGCTGCCGAAGCCGTGCGTGGCGCTGCTGGTGTCCGGCGGGCACTCGTCGCTGCTGCTGGTGCCGGACGTGGCGGGCGACGTCCGCTCCCTCGGCACCACGGTGGACGACGCCGCCGGCGAGGCGTTCGACAAGGTCGCGCGCGTCCTCGACCTCGGCTTCCCGGGCGGGCCGGTCATCGACCGGATGGCCCGCGACGGCGACCCGGCCGCGATCGCGTTCCCGCGCGGCAAGTACAACGACGGCACCTACGACTTCTCGTTCTCCGGCCTGAAGACGGCGGTCGCGCGCTGGGTGGAGGCCAAGGAGCTGGCCGGTGAGCCGGTGCCGGTCGCGGACGTGGCGGCGTCCTTCCAGGAGGCCGTCGTGGACGTCCTGACGCAGAAGGCGCTGAAGGTCTGCAAGGACAACGGCGTCCACGACCTGCTGATCGGCGGCGGCGTCGCGGCGAACTCGCGGCTGCGGGCCCTCGCGGCGGAACGCTGCGAGCGGGCCGGGGTGCGGCTGCGCGTCCCGCGCCCGAAGCTCTGCACCGACAACGGCGCCATGGTCGCCGCCCTCGGCTCGGAACTGCTGGCCGCCGGGGCGTCGCCGTCCGACCTGGAGCTCCCCGCCGATTCGAGCCTCCCGATCGACTCCGTCCTGCTCTGACCTGCTCTGACCTGCTCTGACCTCAGCGGTCAGCAGTCGGAGAGGAGTTTGGAGAGGTAGTCCTCGTAGAGGGGCACCTGGGCCTCGTCGATGACGCGCGTGTCGTCCTCGGGCAGGAGGTCGAGGAGGCTGCGGACGTCCCAGTACGGGTCGTGCGGGTGGCCGCCGGAGACCTGGTCGAACGCGGACAGGAAGCGGTCGGCGACGGCGGGCCCGTAGCGGAGGGCGAGCCCGCGGCGCATGTGGGCGATGTCGACGGCGATGGGCCCGGACGAGGCGTCCGACCAGTCGACGACCCCGGTGAGCTTGCCGTAGGACCAGAGCGTGTTGTCGGCGTGGTAGTCGCGGTGGATGAACCGGACGGGCGCCTCCGGCGCGGGCCGGGCCGCGACCTCGTAGGCGCGCTCCCACAGCTCGGGGCGGTGCGCGTGCTTCGGCGGGCACCGCTCGTCGAGCCGGTTGTAGGGGACGTACGGCGGCATCGTGGACGCGCCGTTCAGCGTGTGCACCGACAGCAGCGCCGCCGCCAGCTGGATGAGGTACTCGGGCAGGTCGTCGGGGGACGGGCGCGGCGGGTGGCCGGTCAGCCGGGTGATGAGCAGCGCGGGGACGTCGCAGTACGCCCCGGCGGGGTCGGCGGCGACGAGCGCCGGGGTCGGGATCTCGCACGCGGCGAGGAGCGCGAGCGCGGCGATCTCGCGCTCGGGGGAGAACTCGGAGCCGTGCGGGCGGCGCGCGGTGACGGGTTCGCTGGACGTCCAGCGGCGCAGGACGAGCCGGTGCGCGCTGCCGGAGCGGCTCTCCACCAGGAGGGCGTGGTTGGCGTGCGCGGTGCCGCCCGCGAGCGGCCGCACCATGCGGACCTCGGCGCCCTTGCCGAGACACTCCTCGACCCAGCGCAGGGTGGCGTGGCCGGGTGGAGCGCCGGTCGGCAGGACGGCAGCCGGTGTGCGAGTCACCTGATCCATGAAAACGGATTCCGAAGGGTATTGGGAGTGATTTTGCGAAGACGGAACGTAACAAGATGCACGTCATCGCGGTGCTTTGGCGGAGCACCTCCGGTCATTACGGCGGTTGGCCGGACAAACGTCGCGGATTCCGGTGGGTATCCGAATACCACCGAGAGCGGGCCTGATGGGAATTGCAATAGATCGGGTGGGGCCGCCACTGGCGTCCCCACCCGATCGATGCCGATGCGGCGGCCGGTCAGTCCTTGGCCTCGCGGCGGGGCCGCAGGAGCGCCTCGGCGAGGGCCAGCATCGTCTCCTCCAGGTTGGACAGGCGCTTCAGCACGTCCTCGTGCACGGCGCTGACCTGCTTGGAGACCTCGTCGTGGACGCCGTCGACCTTCCGGCCGACCTTGTCCTCGACGGCGGTGAAGCGCTTGGCGAAATCGGCCTGCGCGGCGTCGGCGCGGCGGACGGCCTCGTCCTGCATGCCCTCCACGCGCCGCGCCAGCTCCTCGTGGACGCCCCCGACGTGCCGGGTGACGTCCTCCTGCATGTTGCCGACCTGCTTGGCGACGTCCTCGTGGATGGCGCCGACCTGCCGCGTGACGTCGGCGTGGATGTCGCCGATCCGCTTGCCGAAGTCGTCGTGGACGCCGCTGACCTGCCGCGACACCTCGGTGTGGACGGACTCGACCTGCTTGGTCACATCGGCGTGCACCGACTCGACGCGGCGGGACACGATCTCGACCTGCGTGGTGAACTCCTCCAGCGCCCCGTCGACCCGCTTGGCGACGTCGTCGTGGATGCCCTCGACGCGCTTGCGGACGTCGTCGTGCACGTCCTCGAACCGGCGGGAGAACTCGTCCATGCGCTTGGCGACGTCGCCGTAGGCCGCCTCGGCGATCTGCGCGATGGACGCCCTGATCTCGTCGCGGTCCGGCCGGGCCCGCAGCTCCTCGGCGAGCGGGACGACGGCCTCGGCGAGGTGCTTCTCCAGCGCGTCGAAGCGGTCGCCGTGGTCGGCCGGGGGGCGCTGCACGAGCTCGCCCAGCAGCCGGTGCACCTCGGCGATCTCCAGCGTGGCGGGGAGCCGGGTGATCCGCTCGCCGACGCCGTCGATGCGGCCGTCGATGCCCTCGAACCTGCCGTCCAGGCCCTCCAGCTTGCCGGACACCCCTTCGAGGCGGCCGTCGACGCCGTCCAGCCGCCCGTCGAGCCCGTCGAGCCGGCCGCCGACGCCCTCGACCCGGCCGTTGACCGCCTCAAGGCCCTGCTCCATCCGCTCGGCCATCTCGCCGAGCGCCTGGTCGACCCGCGCCGTGACGGCGTTGATCGAGTGCTCGAGCCGCTCGGACCGGTGGCCGAGCTCCGCCAGCGACTTGTCGAGCCGGTTGAACCGGACGGACGCGGCCTCCATGCTGCCCTGGAGCTTGTCGAGCCGCTTGGTCATCTCGTCCATGCGCTGCGACGCCTGCTGCGTGGCGTCGGTGATCTGCTGCGCGGAGTCGAGGACGGCCTGGATGCGGGACAGGCCCTCGTCGACGTTCTCGGCGACGACGCCGACGTCGGCCCACAGCGCGGGCAGCTCGGCGACGGGTTTGACCCGCTCGCCGAACGCCTCGAGGTGCTCGGCCAGCCCCTCGAACCACTCCGGGGGCTTGCCCGCCATCTCGTCCATCTGGCCGCGGACGCTGTCGAGCTGCCCGGTCAGCCCGCTCAGCTCCCGCTCGCGGACCTCGCGGAGCAGCCACTCCATCCCTTCGAGCCGCTGCCGAATCTCGTCGAGGACCTGACCCTGTGAGCGCTGTTCATAGACGTGGTCCTGCGCCGCACGGGCGAGCAACTCCCGCATCCGATCCGAGACCGGTTGACCCCCCGTCTGCAGGAAGTTGTGATTCGTTTCCACCCGATGCTCCTTCGTGTGCCGGCGCGACGAAATGACGCACGGCAATGAATCTCTGGAGACGCCACTGTAGTGCTTACGGGGGGTCCCTATAACGGGGAGCAGAGAACATTGTGAGTTCTGTGTAATGTGCCTGTTACCCGGCTGGGGCGAATAGTGAGAGTTCTCCGGCTGCTAGGCATTTTTCCGCTTTGCGGCTATCGCGCCGATTGTGGTGATGAGTGAGGTGGCCGGGCCCGGTGGGCGCCGTCTCGGGCCGGTGTTCTGTCCGTACATCTCGTCCGACATGGGCAGTTGGCGGACGGCACCCGCGCACGGCCCCGGCGACACGCGTCAGCGGAACGTCATACCGGTCCGGCGGCTTCGGGCCATTTCCGCGGTGCATTAGGGGCGGGCGAAGCCCTCGCCGCCGAACCCGACGTGGTGTTTTCCGGCCGACCCATCCCGGCGCGTCGATTTGCATGCGGTGTTACGGCCTTGCCGGGCGCCCGCAATCACCGGTGAAGCGATACCGGAAAGGGACGATGATTTGCCCGGACGTGGCGCGTCGCCCGCTGTCGCTTGGCGCGACCGGACGGTGGGAAGATTTTTGGACTCGATCGCCGCCGCCCACCGCTCCGGGCGGGTCCCGGTCACCGGACGGGATGCGTGAGGAGGGCGACGGGCTCCCGCCCCACGCGGGTCACCACCAGCGTCAACCCCTCCGCCGCCGGACCGCGCGGCGTGGTGCGGCGCCCGCCGAAGCCCAGGTCGCGGCGCAGCCGGTCGACGTCGACCGCCGAGCCGCGCTTCTTCACGGTGAGCACGCCGACGCCTCGCCGCCGCACCTCCGCGCGCAGGCGCTTGACGGAGAACGGCAGCACGTCCTCTATCTCGTACGCGGACGCGAACGGCGTCGGACGCAGCTCGTCGGACGTGACGTACGCGATCCGCGGATCCGCGAGCCCGCCGCCGACCAGCGCCGCGACCTCACCGACGAGATGGGCGCGGATCACGGCCCCATCAGGCTCGTACAGATAACGACCCCAGGCGCGAACGTCCGGTTCCTCCACCCCCTGTGGAGTAAGCGTCCACACCCGCCCATCGGAATCGGCATCGGACGGAAGCAGAGTGGCTCGCCGACCGACGTCCCCAGCGAAGCCGCCAAGCCACAGGGCCGCTTCCTTAACGTCTCCCCCCACGGAGACCCACTCTGCTTCTGCCCCGTCCGGGACGGCCTCGTGCGGAATGCCAGGGGCGACCTTCACACACGCCCCCGGTGCCTGGTCGGCCTTGTCCAGGACGACGTCCAGCGGCGGCTCATACGCGCGAGGATCGAAAACTCTCCCTCGTGCGGTACGCCGTCCAGGATCGGCGAAGACGGCATCGAACCCGCTCGCCTCTTCCTTGGTCGCATCACCCACGCGCACAGAAACAAGGCCGTTCAGACCAAGGGAGGCCACGTTCGCCAGCGCCACCTCAGCCGTCAACGGGTCGAGTTCCACACCCTCCCCGCCGAGCCCCAAGCGCGCGCGTGCGATGAGGTCGGCGCCTATCCCGCACCCCAGTTCCAGCACGCGCGCGCCAGGCAGACGGTCAGCGAACCGTCGCGCGCGATGCGTCGCTACGCTCGCCCGTGTCGACTGCTCCAGCCCCGCCTGGGTGAAGTACATGCGCTCGGCGTCGTCGCCGAACTTCGCCCGCGCACGCATGCGCAGCCGCACCTGCGTGAGCGCGGCGGCGACGAGCGCCGGATCGTGCCGTTCGCGGAGCCGGGACGCCGCCGCGAGCAGACCGTCCTCGCTCACGTCCAGGCCCGCCGCCTCGCCGAGCAGCGCCTGACCGGACGGGCCGAGCAGGGCCCGGAACGACGCGATGTCCATGCGGGGACGTTAGCGGCGCCCGCGAGGAGACGACCGGCGCCCCCTGTTCGGCCAGTTGACGGCATGTGAAGTTAGCCTGCGGTGAACGCGGGCGGACGGCTGCCGGGCGTGTCCGTGTCCGTGTTGACTGCTTACCGGGCACGGCATAGTCTCCATGACTGGCACTCTCCGAGGGAGAGTGCCAACAACAGCGACGAAGGTCGGTCTGGCACCCGCGACGACAGGCCGGTCCAGGGTCGCCTCTTCTGTCACATGTGCTGGCCGGCCCACCTGTGGCCGGCCGAGGACCAATCGAAGGGGAGGTCAGATCGTGACGACCGCCACCAAGGTTGTTCTCAAGCCGCTTGAGGACCGTATCGTCGTCCAGCCGCTTGAGGCCGAGACCACCACCGCGTCGGGCCTGGTGATCCCGGACACCGCGAAGGAGAAGCCCCAGGAGGGCACCGTCATCGCGGTGGGCCCGGGCCGCGTCGACGACAAGGGCGAGCGCGTGCCCGTCGACGTCAAGGTCGGCGAGGTCGTGCTCTACAGCAAGTACGGCGGTACCGAGGTCAAGTACAACAACGAGGAGTACCTCGTCCTCTCGGCCCGCGACGTGCTCGCGGTCATCGAGAAGTAATCACCGAGAACGTGATGCACCCGCCCCGGTCGGCGCCGCCTTCGGCGGGCCGGTCGGGGCGGATCGCGTAAAGAGGAGTATCCGCATGGCGAAGATCCTGGAGTTCGAGGAGGACGCTCGCCGGGCTCTTGAGCGCGGCGTCAACGCTCTCGCGGACGCCGTCAAGGTGACGATCGGCCCGCGCGGCCGCAACGTCGTCATCGACAAGAAGTTCGGCGCGCCGACGATCACCAACGACGGCGTCACCATCGCCCGCGAGGTGGAGCTGGAGGACCCCTACGAGAACCTCGGGGCCCAGCTCGCCAAGGAAGTGGCGACCAAGACCAACGACATCGCGGGCGACGGCACCACCACGGCGACCGTCCTCGCGCAGGCGCTGGTCCGCGAGGGGACCCGCAACGTGGCGGCCGGCGCGTCGCCGCTCGCGCTCAAGCGCGGCATCGACGCCGCCGCCCGGTTCGTGTCCGACCAGCTGCTCAAGTCGGCCCGCGAGATCGTCGAGAAGGACGAGATCGCGCACGTCGCGACCATCTCCGCGCAGGACCCGCAGATCGGCGAGCTGATCGCGGAGGCGTTCGAGAAGGTCGGCAAGGACGGCGTCATCACCGTCGAGGAGGCCCACACGATGGGCCTCGAGCTGGAGTTCACCGAGGGCCTCCAGTTCGACAAGGGCTACCTGTCGCCGCACATGGTCACCGACCCCGAGCGCATGGAGGCCGTCCTGGAGGACGCCTACGTGCTCATCGTGGACGGCAAGATCTCCAACGTGCAGGAGTTCCTGCCGCTGGCCGAGAAGGTCGCCCAGACCAAGAAGCCGCTGCTCGTGGTGGCCGAGGACGTCGAGGGCGAGGCCCTGGCCCTGCTCGTCGCCAACAAGATCCGCGGCACGTTCACCTCCGTCGGGGTGAAGGCGCCTGGCTTCGGCGACCGCCGCAAGGCGATGCTGGGCGACATGGCCACCCTCACCGGCGGCCAGGTCGTCAGCGAGGCCATCGGTCTCAAGCTCGACTCCATCGGCCTGGAGGACCTCGGCCGCGCCCGCCGCATCACCGTCACCAAGGACGCCACCACCATCGTCGACGGTGAGGGCGCCGCGGACGACATCACCGCCCGGATCAACCAGATCAAGGTCGAGATCGAGAACTCCGACTCCGACTGGGACCGGGAGAAGCTGCAGGAGCGCCTGGCCAAGCTGGCCGGGGGCGTCTGCGTGCTGCGCGTCGGCGCCGCCACCGAGGTGGAGCTGAAGGAGAAGAAGCACCGCCTGGAGGACGCCATCTCGGCGACCCGCGCGGCGATCGAGGAGGGCATCGTCGCCGGCGGCGGCGCCGCCCTGGTGCACGTCGCCAAGGAGGGCTTCGACACCCTCGGCCTGTCCGGCGACGAGGCGACCGGCGCCGAGGCCGTCCGCCGCGCGCTGGACGAGCCGCTGCGCTGGATCTCCGAGAACGCCGGCCAGGAGGGCTACGTCGTCGTCTCCAAGGTGCGCGCGCTGCAGCCGGGCCACGGCTACAACGCCGCCACCGACGAGTACGGCGACCTGGTCGCGCAGGGCGTCATCGACCCGGTGAAGGTCACCCGTTCCGCGGTCACCAACGCCGCCTCGATCGCGGGCATGCTGCTCACGACCGAGGCGCTCGTGGTCGACAAGCCGGAGGAGGCCGAGGAGGCCGCCGGCGGCGGTCACGGCCACGGGCACGGCCACGGCCACTGATCCGGAGCCCGTCCGCGACTCCGGAGCGCATCGGCAGACCCCCGCCCGTCCGGGCGGGGGTCTTGCCTTTTGATGCTCAATATGCTGTCTGTTGATCTATGAGCTGTTTCCGACTCATCGTCGGGTGTGGGACGGAAGAAAAACGGAAACGTGCCGAAGTGGATCAGCTACCCCGCGTAGTATCCCCAGGGATGCTCCAGCACTGTGACCATTCCGTTGTAGAGCACGGTGGAGACACGCCCGGGCGCGCTGGGCATCATGCTTGACGTGACCGAGGGATGCTACGCCGGGACCATGACCGCGAGCGCCGCCGAACCCTCGGGAGGGCTCGCCCCTCCGATACCCCACGACACCGGCCGTGGGATAAGGGTTCTGCGCGCGGCGAAAGCGGCGGACGGTGACCTCCGAGAGCTGACCAGCCTCGCCGTCCAGGGCGACCCCGGGGCCATCGAGGTCCTCATCGCCGAGGTGCGGCCGATGATCGTCCGGTACTGCCGGGCCCGTCTCGGACGGGTCTCCGGGCAGTACCACATCGCGGACGACGTCGCCCAGGAGGTCTGCATCGCCGTCCTTTCGGCCCTGCCCCGCTACCGGGACATGGGCCGCCCCTTCGCGTCCTTCGTCTTCGGCATCGCCTCCCACAAGATCGCCGACGCGCTGCGCAGCGCCGTCCGCGCCGCGGTGCCGACCGAGGACCTGCCGGACGGCCCGGACGACCGTCCGGGGCCCGAGGAGACGGTGGTGCGCTACATCGAGGCGCAGCGTGCCCGCGACCTGCTGACGCGCCTCCCCGAGCACCAGCGCGAGCTGGTGCTGCTGCGGGTGGTGGCGGGCCTGTCTGCCGAGGAGACCGGTAATGTACTGGGCATGTCCGCGGGGGCCGTACGGGTCGCGCAGCACCGGGCTCTGGCCCGGCTTCGGGCGATGGCCAGAGAGGAGTCGATCGCTTGACGGAGCGCGGCCCCTTCACTGGCTTGCGGGGCGCCCCGGATCCGGCCGAGCCTTCGACCCCCGGCGGTTCCCCCGCGCCGGCGAGCCCGCCGCAGGCGGTCGCCGGCCTGCCGGCGGACCTCAACGCCGTTCGCCGCACGGACGCGATCATCGACTCGCTGGCGGCCCGGCGCGCTGCCGGCTCCGCTCCCCGCTCCCCGGCCGCCGAGGCTGCGGCCCCCACGGCCGAGCCTGAAGACGCCTGCCCCGCCGAATCCGGTCCCGAGGCCGCCGCCTCCGCCGAGCCCGACTGCGGGCGCCCGCGCCCGGCCGACGACCCCGACCCGGCAGTCCGCCTGCTGCGCGCACTGATCACCGACGTGGACGACCAGAGCCC
>NZ_SMJX01000079.1 GCF_004348535.1 Actinomadura sp. KC216 | reverse complement strand
GTCCTGGCGCGGCGGCGCAGGGATCAGCGTGGTCTCGTCCGTGGCCATCGCATATTCGGTGTCGCACACCATGCAGGCGGCCGTCTCGGCGACGTTCCAGACGTCGCAGCGCAGGCACCGCCAGTTGGCCTCCGGTGGTGGTTCGGGTGAAGGCTCAGCGGTGGTCATGCGCATCGACCTCCTCGGACTGGTGTTCGGCGATCGGATCATGGAGGCGTGTCTGCAGCACGTCCACGAGTGCCTCGGTGTCCGGGCCCGGACGGAAACTTATCCAGTCCGCCGTGTCAGGCGCGGGATCGTAGCCGGACCCCGACGCCGGCGCGTTCCGGCCTCGTCTGCGGCGGCGCCCGATCACAGGCTGTTCACTATCGTGTTGATGATCTCGTCCATCTCGAACTCCTCCAGCCCCTCGCCGGCCGTGGACGGGAACAGCAGGGTCTGGTTCCACTCCTCCACGAGGTCGGACCAAGGCGCGATGTCGGGCGCGAAGAGCACCAGACGCTTGGCCGAGTTCTCCATCAACGCCGTCGTGCTGCTGGCGTAGCCCCAGTGTTCGAAGAGTTCGTCCATGCTCGCAGGGATGTCCGCCGGGTAGGAGTGGGCGGCCCGCGACCGCGGGTCGCCCAGCGGGTGCGCGGGTGCGTCGGTGAACATGACGATGATGTGCCGGCGCCGGTCCAAGCCGCGTTCCCACGGGGAGGCGATGGCCAGCGCGAGCGCCTCCAGGCCGGACTCGGGAAGATCACCGCCGCCCCGGGCGTACAACCCGCGGACGAACATGTCGAACTCGGCCGCCTGCTCGGGGAATGTCAGAAACGCCGTCTGCTCGATCGCGCTGTCGGCGTGGTCACCGAAGTCACGAAAGGCGATCACTCGCAGCCTCAGCCGACTGATCGCCTTGCCCTTCTCCGCCATGACGTCGCTCAGCCGATGGTGGAACGACATGGCGCTCTTCTTCACGGTCTCCAGTACCGGCCACATGCTGTCGGTCACGTCGATGCACAGCACGATGTCGACCGCGTACTGCAGGTTGCCTTGGCCATCGCGGGCCATGGAACCTCCTTGTCGAGTCTCAGTCGGTGGATCCGGGGGTCTGTGTGTGCGGGGGGCGCCGGGTGCTCGGGGTCCCGGCGTCCGATGCTCCGAGGCCACGGCGGATCCGTGACGAGCCCGTCCGGGCGGTGGCCGCGCTTCTGTCCAGAGCGCACATGGCGGGGTCCTGAAACGCATCGAAGAGCGCCTCCGCCGTCGGGCGCCGCTCCGGTTCGGCGGCCGTCATGGCCTCGATCAGGTCGCGCGTCCCTGGCGCCAGCCGCATGTCGGCGCGCAGCGGAACGCCCGCGTCCACGGCCTCGGCAGGCGAGTCGTGGTCGTCGGTGTCGTAGGCGGGGAGGGAGCCGGTGAGGTACAGATGTGTGAGCAACCCCATGGAGAAGATGTCCGCGGACGTGGTCAGGTCCGCGGGGCCCGTGCCGGCGTCCCCGCGTAGGTAGCGCACCCATTCGGGCGCCCCGTACCGCGAGTCACCGGCGATCAGATCCGGCGGGGGAGGGTCGCCGGACAGGTAGGCGTCGTCGAAGTCGATGACCTTGGCCGTGTGGAACGCGTTCAGAGCCCTTTGGTGGATCAGCACGTTCGTGGGCTTCAGGTCGCCGTGCACGACGTCGAGGCGGTGCAACAGCCGCAGATTCAGGGCGAGGGTCCGCAGGAGGACACGGCGGTTGCGGGCGTCGAGGGCGTGCGGTTCGATCATGGACGCCGTGTCGATGCGCTCGGTCACTTTGTAGTAGGTGGCGCGCTCGTGGAAGAAGTCCGTGGCCAGCACCAAGTTGCCCGCGCCCGCCATGTCGGGGCGGAGCCGATCCATGATCGTGCGGTGTCGATTCTCGAACAGCGCACACTCGCGCAACCGTGCGCGCCTGCTTGCCTCGCTTCCGCGCCCTTCCCGCGGAAGCTTGGGTTCGAGGAATCGCTTGATGAAGTACTCGTGGCCGTCGCGCTCCGCGAAGGCCCACATGCACTTGCCGCCGCCGTCGTTCGTCGGCTCGGTGACGATCCGATAGCCGTGGAGTACCTCGCCCGCCTTCATGTCGTCCTCCCATGCGCTGGGGGCATGCGTCGCTCATAGCCGGTCCGGTATTGCGACCAGGTGCGGCGCCGCCACTCGGAGAAGCCGGGTGCGTCATGGTGGACGCTGCCCTCCCAATACGCGCGTGTGACGACATCCGTGCGGTGAGCGAACGTGCTCTGCAGGTGCTCGAGGTTGCGGTAGCCGAGGGCCACGATGGTCAGCGAGGCGTCATCGGCGGTGTACGCGGTCACTCGCGCGCAGAGCAGATCGGCCCAATCGGCGACGTCCCGAGCGTCCCGAAGGGTGCGAAGAAGGTGGCACTCGAAGTGCGCGGGCGTGTCCACATAGCCGAAGAAGCCATCGGTGGCGCACACCAGTACACAGGGGAGATCGAACTCCGTGTCCGTGTGGTCTATTCGGAAGTCTCGGTCGGCGCAGATCATGTTGGTCATCGGCGGGTCCTGGAGGAGCTGGTCGAGCGCATCGGTCTCGACCGTGTGGTCCCGGGTGAGCGCCTGCAGGCCCGTCCCGTGCGCCAGTGCGTAGGCGCGCGAGTCCCCTGCCCAGAAGGTGCGGCACGCCAGCCGCCGCCTGCGGCGCCGGTAGCGGACCGCCGCCATAGTGGTCGGAAGCTCCCGCCGGATGCTGCCGACGAGCCGGGTGGAACGGGCCGAGCGCATCGGGATCAGAGCCCCGGCCACGTGCTTCTCCAGCTCGGTCGCCTCACCCGCTGCTCCGCCGTACGTCCTGTCGTCGTGTCCGCTCCGGTTGTGCGATGTCACATCGTCCGCCACGGTGGCGTGGAACCAGGACTCCGCGGCGGCGCGGGCGAGCCGAGCACCCGTCCATGCGCCGGTACGGCGGCGTCCCGACGGGAACTCGACGGCGGCGGCCCCGGCCCCGCCGGCACCGTCGAAGACGGCGGCGATCCCACCACCGGTCGGGACATGGTGGACCAGCAGCGGCTCGGCGTCCTCGCCGCGCCCCGGACGCCGCTCTGTCCAGACACCGAGCGACAGTAACGAGCGTTCCTGGTGGTACCAGATCGCCCGGCCGGAGTCGGCTTCGGTGGTGGCCGCGATCCTCACCGGTTCTCACCTCGGCCGTTCCGCGATCCGGCGTCCGACCCCGGGACGTGCGATCGCCGTATGCCCCGCACGCGACTCGTTCGTGACCCGGCGGTGTCGTGCGGAGCGGAACCGGGCGGATCGCCGACGGGTGATTCCGGGAACGGGTCGGCGCCATCGGATGCATAGCCGTACTGGGGCGGTGGCGCGTCGTCATCGTTGTAAGGCACGGACGCCGGCGGCAGATCCTGGGGCGGAACGTCGCGTGCGCGCCTGGGGCGTGTCCCGCCGAAGGCGACGTTCGGGCCGCCGATGATGCGGTTCACCACCTCCCGCTCGGCCTCGATGTGGTCGAACGGTTCACGGTCTACTCCGGTTCGGCTGAATAGCTTGCTCAGCGTGTCCAACAGCTCCCTGCGTTCGTCGGCCTCCGCCCGATTGATCCAGTCCAGCACCGCCCGCGGCCCGTCCCGCTCCATGATCTCTGCCAGCAATCCCTCGACCCCGTGCCGGTTCATCCACTCCAGATGCTCGTCGCGGCGCATCCCCTCCAGCCGGTTTCTCCTTCGGACGTCGCGGTAGTCCCGGGCCGCCTTGACGATCTCGTCGTCGTCGAGCAGCAGCTCCACCGTGGAGCCGCGCAGCCGGAGCGCCGAGTCGCCGGGGAACGAGGCGAGCCTCTGATTGAGCGTCTCCTCGGCCTCGTGGAAGGCGGAGATGTCGAATCGCCTGGCCACCGGCCGCAGCATGTGCCTGATCGGGTCGTACAACGTGGCGCCGACATCGCGGATCCCGCGCTCCACGACCACTGCGGGCTCCCCCACCCGGCAGCCGACCACGACGCGACCACGGAAGACGAAGCCCGGATCGCGGCTGACCAGCGGCATCTCGAAGGCAAGCCGGTGCTCGGCCAGGTCGACCAGGACGCTGTACTGGTGCACGCCGTACCTGGCATCGGGGACGGGTTCGCCATGTCGGATGGTCGTCGCGTGGCCCTCGTGCGGTACCAGCACCAGGGCGGTTCCCGGCGCCGGGGCGCGTAGCGGGTTGAACACCCGGATCAGGGGAATCGGCCGCTGCTCCAGGACGGGGTCATAGGTGGTGTAGTTCCTTCGCGGGTCCATACGCGTGTCACCTCCGGAGATCGAGGGCCTGGTGCACTGCGGCGGCGGAACGCGACGGCCGCTCCCGGTCCGCCGCCCATGTGCCGAGGTACCAGTCGAGTCGTTGCCGGTGCCTGCCGCCACGGGCGACGACCCCGGCCAGTACCGTCCGGATCGCGTCCAGCGCGACCGGATCGCGGTCGGCGTGGAGGTCCAGGAAGTCGCGCAGCGTCTCCAACGCATGCTCTTGGGCGGGTTTGCGGGCCAGTGCGCGGGCCCACAGCTCCTCCATCTGCCGCCGGTGCCGCCCGGCGTCGGCGACGAGCAGCGGGCGATCGGCCCTTCTGTCGGGCACGCGCGTCCACGGGACGGGTGAGGACGCGAGGAAGACGAAGACGGTCAGCGCCTGCGCCACGAAAACGGATCCGTCCTGCGGCCGGGACCATTCGAGCAGGGCGCCGAGCACTTCGGTCTCGCGGCCCAGCACGACCAGTTGCAGCATGCTTCGGCTGACCGCGACGAGGCCGCCCCACTCCTCGTCGTCCAGCACCTGGCCGAGCAGGTCCAGCGCGCGTTCCGGCCGTTCCACACCGAGCGGGCCGCCCACGGCACCGGCGGCGGTCCGTCTCAGCCGGTTCTGGAACGGCCCGCCCCGTTCCGCCGCCCAGGACTCCAGCAACCGCCAGACGTCCTCCGCCAACCCGGGAGCACCCCCGACCAGACCCAGCGCGGAAGCGGCGGACTCGCGCGCCGTCCAGGATTCCCCGCCCGCCCACGAACGCAGGAAACGGTGCAGGGCGTGGTCGAGGTCGCGACGCGCGATCAGCGAGGCGGTCACCGCGGCGCGGGCCCGCACCTCGATGTCGCGGTGGTCGGCCAACCGGCGCAGCCAGCGCAGGAACACCGACCGATAGCCGTCCAGCCGAAGCCAGGCGTATTCCAGTACCGCGTCCTGGAGATGCTCGTCGGCGAACCGGACGCGAGACGGCGCTCCGAGCCGGGCGACGCCTTCGCCGGAGTCGTCGGACATGACCTTGATCCAGGTGTGGTCGGTGCCGAGCCGTTCATGGAAACGCAGGTCCTGAGGGTCGGGAGCCTCGGGAGCGAGCATCTGGTACAGGTCCACCGCCGCGTCCGAGACCGCGAGGTAACCTGCCCCCTCCAGGGTGGCCACGGCCAGCGCGAAGCAGACGGTCTCAGGCGTCCGGTGCCGTCCGAACCACGCGTGCACCGGTGCCGCCGGGTTGCCCAGCCTGCGCACGGCGTCGGCCAGGCCCTCGGTCCCGCCCGTGGCGAGAGCGGCGGCGAGTTGGACCGCCGTGCGCGGCTCCGAGCGCCGGGCGAGAAGATCCAAGGCGCCCGTCGCGGCCAGGGTGCGGCGCAGCTCCTCCGTCACTGCCGGCTCAGGATCCGGGCGGAGCACGTGGCGTGCGATGATGTCCACCGGATCCACCTCGCCCAGCGAGGTCAGCACGTGTTGCGAGCCGGCGGCCTCCAGCAGGGCGCCGCGCGGTGGGCCGGTGAGGACGACCAAGAAACTCCCGGCGGCGCGGACGTGCCGTGCGGTGCCGTCGATCCACGCCGCGTCGAGGACGTCCGCCGGAAGGGAGACGCGATCCGTCGCCTGGCGGTCCACGTCGAGGATGTATCCGGCGCGGGGGAACGGGGGCGTCCAGCCGCTGGTGACGACCGCCGTGTCGCCGTTGATCTCATAGATCGCGCCATCGCCGGCGCCGTCCGCGCCGTCGTGGTGCGCGGCATCGGCGAGCACCTCGGACAGCAGATTGATCGCCGCGGCCTCGCGGCCCGTCCCCGCGGCCACCGCCATGACGACCAGGTGATGGTCGCGCAGACCGCGGACCGCCTCGGCGTAGCGGGGCGGCCGGACATAGCGGCCACGATGGGCGAGGACGGTCTCTTCGCCGATCTGGACGACGTCATGTGATCCGGTACGCCTCGGGGTCCTATGGGCCCCAACGCTGAAATCGCCACCGATCTGGACCTCGTCGCCGAACATCGCGACCGATCCGATATGGACGCTCGCACGGTCACGGTCACGGTCCCATGCTTCCCGCAGGAGCGCGGCCAGCCGCCCGATCTCCTGGAGCCCGGCCTCGCCGTCCAGCGTGCGCAGCGCCTTCAGTGCCTCGGCCTTCGGATCCTCGGGCTTGGCCTTGGCATCGTGCACGTCACCCGCGGCGGCGTCCTTGTTCAGGCCCTCCGCGTGTTCGGGGCCTGCGCCAGGGTTCTCGCGAGGGCTCGGTCGTGGCCCACCCGGACGTTCTCCGGCGCCTGCGGCGTTCCGGCGATCGCCATTCCGGTCGCCGCTTTCGGCATCGCCACCCGGGCCGTCGGTCATCGCGTCCGTCCCTTCGGCTCCGCGCTGCCGTTGATGGTGAAATCGCCGCTGACCTGGACGCAATCGTTGAACACGGTGGCCGTGCCGATCGTCGTCGCGCTGATCGCCCTCGTTTCGGTGCCGGCCGGATCGGAGTCGACCGCGGCGAGCCGCCGCACGTCCTCGGCGAACGACGGGTCACGGAGCAGCGCGCTGAAAATGGCCCTCTTGAGCAGGGACACCGCGTTCGCGTCGTCCGGGTCCCGGATCGTCCGGGCCAGCGCCACCTCGGCCGGCGCATCCCCTGCGAAGTGGGCCCGCAGCCGCCCGATGAGGACGGCGCCGTCGGAGTCGTCCCGCCCTTCCGCGGCCTGCGTCCCGGTCGGCGCCTGCCTGCTCGTGTCGACGACGATGTGGGCCGCCGCCTGGGCCAGCTCGCGCAGCGTCTTCGTCTTCTGATCGAGGTCGTCGTGCTCGCCGGTCGCCGGCATGGTCGCTCCCAAGGACGTCGAGGATGGGGACGGCTGAATGAGGTCCGGTTCCTCGTCGAGGATGCGTCGTCGCAGCTCTTCGAGGCTCGGTCTGGGGTCGGCACCCAGCTCGTCCGCCAGGCGTCGTCGCGTCCGGTCGAAGAGTTCGAGTGCGTCTCCTCGGCGCCCGGCCAGGGCATAGGCGCCCATCAGCAGCTCCACGAGTTGCTCGTCGAGCGGGTCGGCGTCCAGAACGAGGCTGAGCGCTGGGATCAGGTGCTGCTCCTGTCCGCTCAACCGGAGCCCGATCTTCGCGTAGCTGATGAACGCGGCCTTGTGCTTGTTCCAAAGCGCCGCGCGCTGGTCTTCGGCCCAGGCTCCGGGGAGCCCCGCCAGTAGCTCGACGTTCCCGGGGCCATAGCTGTCGGCGGGCCACTCCGCGAGGGCGGCGCGGTAGAGCTCCATCGCCCCCGCGTCGTCGCGTCCGGTGAGCTTGACCGCCGCCGCCACGCCGTCGTCGAACCGGTGCACGTCCACCCGGGAACGCGGTACCACCAGCCGGTAGCCGCCGTCGTGCCGTGGAAGTAGCGCGTCCGCGCCTTCGGTGCCGACCTTGAGATGGTGCCGCACCTTCTTCAGGTAGTCGCGCAGCAGGTCGGGCCATGTCGCGGGGGCGTCCGGCCCCCACACGCGGACGGACAACTCCTGAGCGGTGAGCGTTCGCTCCGAGTCCAGTAGCAGCGCGGTGAGCACCAGCCGGTCCATCGGGGGGCCGAGAGGGATGGGACGTCCCTCTACCCGCGCTGCGACGGACCCGAGCACCTGGAATTCCACGGGCGGTGCCGGCCCGTCGGCCGTCCGCGGATCACGGGGGCCTTTTATCACCGACATGTGTCACCCCACGATTCACGTCGCGAACAAAGGTCCGGGGCAGAGGTGACGGGGACGGTCACCGGCGCCGGGCGGCCATGCGGCGATGATTACCCCGACGCTTACCGGGTCTCGTACCGGAAAGCGGTCCAATTCCTTACCCCGTTCCATACCGATGTCATTTTCCATGATTGGAGAAATCGATGCGACGAAGGGGCCGCATCGTGAAGAGAAGGGATGGAAGGACGATGACTGGTGCGCGGAAACTCACGGAGGCGGCGAACTGGTCCAAGAGCTCGCTGAGCGAAGGGGCCGGCGACTGCGTGGAGGCGACGTTGTTGACCGCGGTCGCGCTCCGGGACTCCAAGGACCCCGACGGCCCCTGCCTGGTGTTCACCGTCTCCGAGTGGGATGCCTTCCTGGGGGGTGTCCGGCTCGGTGAGTTCGACGTCCGACGGCTCGCCCAGGTCCTGACGGGCTGATCGGAGGCCCAAGTCGCGGGGAGTGTCGGACCTTGGTGGCTCCGGCCCTCCCCGCGGCTCGCGGGCGGCGTCCGTACGATCACGACACCTCCTCCCGGATCTCGGCGCCGAGCCGAGTAAGGAAACGCCTCGCATCGTCCCCGAACAGGGCCATCTCGCAGAGCAGGTCCCAGCGGCGCCGGTAGAGCAGCACGTCGTCGGGGCCAGTGACGTTCAGCCTGGCGTGGATCGTTTCGACCGTGACGTGGATGTCCGGGTCGTCGTCCGTGCTGCCGTCCCCGTTGAGGATGACGAATCCGTGCGAGGTGTAGGTGACCGCTGTGGTGTTGCTCGGGATCACGCCGAGCCGCACATTGTCGAGCGCGCTCAGGGAGGCGATCCGGTCGAGCTGGGTGAGCAGGAGCCGAGACGGACCGGGTCGCCAGCGCAATGCGGCCTCGGTCACCAGGAAATCGAAGCGGCGGTCGCTCTGGAAGAGGGCGGCCTGGCGATCGAGCCGGCCCGCTACCGCCGCCGCCAGCTCCTCGGGCCCGTAAGGAACCTCCCGGAAAAGCGAGAAGACCCGGCGCGCGTATTCGGCGGTCTGCAGCAGTCCCGGGACGACCGATGGCTGAAAGGTCTGCGACCAGCTCGCACGGCTCTCCTGCTCCCGCATCTCATCCTGCAGGTGAGGTCGGTCGCGCATGGCCGTCCGCCAGGCCTGGACTTCCGTGAACGCGTTCTCGGTGATGGTGACCAGCCGCCGTGTGGCCTCTTCCGTGGCGGACACAGCGCCGGCCCAAGCGGTCACCTCGGGTAGCGAAGGGATGGCGGCTCCGGATTCGATGCGCGACACCTTGGACTGGCTGATGCCGATCCGCGCCGCCAGATCCCTCCCGGAGATCCCCGATAGATCGCGGAGTCGACGCAGCTCGGACGCCAGTTGCCGACGCGTTCCGTTGACGTCGTGCTCTCTCGTCAGCGCCATCGTGGTGGTGCTCCTCCCGGCCGGAGAACGCCTGCGAGACCGCCGCGGCCGATGCATGATGATTCAATATGACCCAAGATGATTCCAAGCGACGGATCCGGAGTCAAGCGGTTCCGGGGAGCCGCACCCGATGCGTCCAGTCCGGGGGCGTCGGGCGTGACGGCGATCTTCGGACGTGAGGAGTATTCACTCTTCGCCTTGTCTGAGGTTGGTCAACAGTGTCAGAGGATCTCGAACTTCGCCCGGAGTTGCTCGAATTTGCCTGGAATCTCACATGAAGTCGACAAGGATGCAGCTCGGTGTCCATTTCATCACGAAGTGCGCATAACGCCGGAATTCACCCCATTTTTGTCTGCGACATCGTCGCGTTCGGTGACCGGCGGTCCGAGAATGTCCAGCTCTATCTACGCACCGAGCTCTATTCGAGGTTGGGGCGCGCCTTCGGAAACTCCGGGATCGCCCTCGACGACTGCTACTACGAGGATCGCGGCGACGGACTGCTCCTGGTGCCCCATCCCGACGTGTCCGCGGATGCCCTGGTGGCATCGGTGGTGAATGACCTCGACGGCGAGATCCGCCGCCAGCACGACGTCGCCCGGTCGGACGCGCGCATGCGGCTGCGTGTGGCCGTCTCGTCGGGCCATGTGCGATGGGATCGCTACGGCGTTGCCGGCACCGCGGTGATCCAAGCCTTCCGGCTCCTGGAGGCGCCGGCGTTCAAGCGGCTCGTCCGGGACTCGGGCGCGCGGCTCGGAGTCGTCGTCTCCGACCGACTCTACGGCGACATCATCCGGCCCGACGTGGGGAGGGCGAACCCGGCCGACTACGAACGGCTTCGTGTGGAGATCAAGGAGATGAGCACATGGGGGTGGGTCCGTCTGCTCGGCGTCCCCGCGACGCCGAGCAGACGCCCCGAGATCCTTCCCGAGGTGGTGCTCGGCCTGGCGGAACTGCTGCTGGAACTGCCGCTCGGCGCGTCCAGGGATGGACGAACAGCGCTGGTGGACGCCCTGCCAGGCGCCCTGTCCCGGCAGATCGCCCGGGAGCCGGACGCGACCACGGACGCCTACTGCGTCCTGCGTCCGTGCGTCGAGACGTCCACAGGCGTGTCCGCGCTGCTCGACACCTTGCGGAACCTCGTCCCGGACCCCGGGGCGCTCAACTCCCTCGAGCATGCACTCGCCACCCTGCCGTGGCTCGCCGACCAAGACTCCGCCGACCACTGACAGAACGACCGACGACCGTATGCACCGTCGGGCGAGACGAACACGGCCTGCCCCGCCCTTAGTGATCCGTAGTCGAACTCGAACCCACCGTCGTCCTTTCGCACGGCAGCCCTTCCCGACGTGGCTGCACCGGGTCGAACGTTCGGAGAGGGAGCGGCAATGGGGAGAGTCCTGCACCGCGCACGGCACGGGGTAACGGCCTTCACGATCAGCGTCATCGGCCGGGCATCGCCGCAATGATCGGCTACAAGCACATGTACTAGCTCGTGGTCCGGTGCGGCGAGGCGTCCCGGACGATGGGGCTGTTCCCAGCCGGCGTGGACGGGATGATCGTGGTGGCGTTGATGTAGCTGCTGGTCGACTCCCGCCGGAGGCGCCACAACGGATCGTTGTCATGGGCGCCCACGAATCGCTGATACGCCAGGTCCGGCACCTCCGAAGAGAGCGTGTGACCGGTCTGCGCCACATCAGTGGCCATCTCGGAGGCGGACCGCTCGGTTTGAGGGGAGCTCAAGGTCCTTCTCACGGTGCCCAGCCGCAAGATACGAGGACGCGTATTCCAACCATCACGCTGGAGGTTCCACGTTCGTCGGAGGCCTCGTGGCGCCGTGGTCGTAGGACGGTCTTAGGAGAAGGCGGGGCTCCGGCTGAGGGTATGGCAGCGAGCGACCTGGCGGCGGACACCTGAGGGCGACCGGCCGATCCGGAGGAAAGTCGTCGGCCGGCAGGGACGACCGACCCCGGACATCGGTGTCCCGTCTGACGGGCCTTGCCAAGGGCTGGGTGGGGGAACGCCTGCGTGCAACCCTGCGACGTGGGTTACGCCCGAGCCGCAGGAGTGGAGCAGACGCTTCGAGTGGTCCGCGATACGCTGCCTAGCTGCTGGCGCCACCGCTGGTCAGTGTGGATGACCGCGAGAGGGCCCTGCGGTGGAATCAGACACGAACGACATATGGAGATCAAGTGCAGCCCGTCAAGATCGTGGACTTGTTCGCTGGACCCGGCGGGCTTGACGTGGCGGCGGAGAAGCTTGGTATACCGACCATCGGTATCGAGTGGGATGCCTCGGCTTGTGCGACGCGACGTGAGGCCGGGCTGGAAACGCTGCAGGGCGACGTGCGCAGCTACAAGCCCTCCGACCCCATCTTCAAAAGGGTGAACGTGCTGGCCGGTGGCCCTCCATGCCAGACGTTCACCGTGGCCGGTACCGGTGTCGGTCGGAAAGCCCTGGATGAAGTCCTCGGCTTCATCGACCGAATGGTCGCTGGAGAAGAACGCGACAAGATCAATAAGGATCTCGATAATCTGAATGATGAGCGAACGGCGCTGGTGTTGGAGCCTCTGCGCTGGGCACTCGAAGCGATCGAGGTCCGGAAAAAGCCCTACGAGGCAATCGTTCTTGAGCAGGTCCCGGCCGTTCTACCCGTCTGGGAGTCCTATGCGGAAGTTTTGCAGGACGTGGGTTATGAAGTCGCCTATGGGCTGTTGCACACGGAGGCATACGGTGTTCCGCAGACACGCAGGAGGGCCGTACTGATCGCACGCTACGGTACTGAGCCGGTCAACCTTCCTTCGCCGACGCATCGGGCTTATCGGAAGGGTGTTCCACGACATGCGGGCGATCCGCGGCTGGAGCCGTGGGTGACAATGGCGGACGTACTCGATCGAGAGTATTCGTTTTCCGTGATCTCGAACTATGGCACCGGGGGTGACCCCAAAGCCCGCGGCCGTCGCTCCCATGACGAGCCTTCAGCCACCGTTACCGGGAAGATCTCGCGAAATCGTGTCGTATCTGAAGCAGGAGACGACCTGACTCGCTTTTCTCATTCGGAGGCCGGCTGCCTCCAGACCTTCCCGCGTGATTACCCGTGGTCGGGGAAGGATGTGGGCCAGCAGATCGGTAACGCCGTGCCTCCTCGACTGGCGATGCACGTTCTCGCTGCGGCATTCGGGTGGGGTCCGCCCACCGATGAAATGTTGAAGAGGCTCGAGACCTGGAAGGTCGCAGCCGAGCCGACTCTGGACCTCGGAGACGAAGAGACGAATAGGGGCGTCGAATACGTATGATTCCCCCGGGGGGTAGAGCCGTTCACCACAACGTGGCTCACCGTGAGGCTCTAGCATGGTTGCATGGCGGTTGTGCGGCCGACCGGCGCGTCGAGCCCCGGCGTGCGCAGGAGCATGCAGGCGAATAAGGGTCGCGATACCAAGCCGGAGCTGGCGCTGAGACGTGCGGTCCACGCCTTGGGGTTGAGGTACCGAGTGTCGACACGGCCTCTCCCTGCCGTGAGGCGGACGGCAGATCTGGTCTTCACGCGCGCCAAGGTGGCGGTCTTTCTAGACGGATGCTTCTGGCATGGGTGTCCGGACCACCACACCAAGTCGGCGACCAACGCTGCTTACTGGGCCGACAAGGTCGAGAAGAACCGCGCACGTGATCGTGAGACCGACGCTTTGCTTGCGGCTGAGGGCTGGGTGGCCGTGAGGGTATGGGAGCACGAGGACCCGGGCGAAGCGGCGCTAAGGGTCCAGTCGGTCGTGCGCGCGATCCGCGAATCCACCTGACTCAAGACGGTTCAGACGGTTCAGCGTCGCGCCACGCACCAGGAACGCGCGAGGTGGGTGGAGGACGAATTACGCCGGGACCTCGTCGACGACGTGAGTAGGCGCCCGGGCATCTGCTGCACGAGCCCGATTCAGCCGGCGTAGAGCGAAACCGCCGCTCGACGGGGTATGTCCTCGGCGATGTGAAAGTCCGTGGCCCCCCGATGGGGAGCCGATGGAGAACGGGAGGGCCGGCCTTCGCCCACACCCCCCTCGAAACGAAGGTCGATCCTCGAAACAGTATGGAGATCGTCGGCCCCCACTGCCAGATCCTCTCTGCGATTCGCTGGAGAGCCGATAACGTCCACCACTCCTCTCTTGCGGAGATGTACGTCGGCCTACGTCGCCGAGCAAGAGGCGCTCGTCGGCAGTTGATCACGAAACGGTTGCGCCCGATCAACCTGACGGGCCACGGCGCCGACACAGCGTCGGCATCGCCTAGAGAGAAAACGAAGCCCAGAGGCCGCCAGGCACCCGCCGGGCACGCCCCCGGATGACGCGCTCGCTGTCACGCCGTCAGGAGGCCCGGTCGCTGGACCGTTTGCCATACCGACGTGTGACCCGAGTTTCCGGCAGCGATCGAGGTGGTCCGCGGCCGCTGCGCCGTTCAATGCGCAAAGCCCCAGAACCATGGCGGAAGTTGCCGCGAGCCGACTGTGGTGCTGGCGGGAGTACGGCCCCGCTCGAGGGCGCGCGAGTAGGTCGGATGTGGCCCAGAAAGCTCGCCGGTCGATGCCCGCGGCGATCCTGGCGGCCGGGCACGAACCAAACTGATCTCGGGCGCTCCACAGTGATCGTTTCTGCTTCGCCGGAACCGCACGCGTGGCGGGTGATGCGGAGGTGACTTCGACTTCGGGCGGCCCACTTAGCTGCGATAGCGTCCGTGCCATACCGCGTACAGCGTCAGCCCCAGTGCGGTCACCTGGATGCCAGCGCCGATCGGCGGCCACAAGGCAGGGGCCAGCCACTTCAGCCCCCGGCCCCGAGGCCCAGGCCGATACAGATCGTCACAGCGAGCATGTGCTGGGGGATGAAGAGACCGGGGCCGCGCCCGCCGGTCTGGCCCGGCGGTGGGGTGGAGGCGGACTGGTGCCCTGGTTTTGGTGTGCTCGTCACCGGAGTAGGTCCTTTCGTGATCGGAACTGGTCTCAACCGACGTGCGCATTCCGGTGGGTTGCACTGATAGTCGGTGTGTGAGTCGAGGCAGGCGCGGGTGTGGACGGAGGTGGGGCGGACACCAGGTCGTCGAGGAATGTGTAGGCACCGACAAAGGTGATGAACCCCGCGATCGCTCCGACCGAGAGCTTTTGATTGGGCGTTCCACTGGAACTAATGGACCCCAGGACCCCTCCGATCAGGCCAGCGACGGTGGCGCCGATGAGACATGTCATGATGCGAAGGCTGACGCCGTCTCCGGTAGCAGCGGCGATCACAGTGGCAGTAAATGTCGACATGGACGTCTTTCTGCAGATGGCACGTCACGATTATGAGCGCCAGCAGGCCGTGCAGGCGCAAAGTCGCGGCCGGAACTTCGGCTCTGAAATCAGAGCGTCAACCTTCTGACTGCGATTCGACAGGTGAGCAGGCTACTTCCGGCCGCGCCCTCGCGCTCCGATAGAATAACGGAAGCAGCAGAGAGCCGGGTGCAGCCGCGCGATGCAAAAGCAGGAGCCACAGACCACGAGCACTATAGGGCTTTTCGTCGTCTCTGGCAGCCCTATGGAAATATCGAGGCCGAGAGCCGGAGCTCACCAGCGTCGATTCAGAGGTTATGGACCAGCACAAGCCTCGCCCGAGCCCGAGTCGGGAGGTTTTGGTTGTATGGCGGACTTCTGCCTGCCACTTGTGACTGAATCTTCATCTGTACGCAACCTCCTAAGATGATTCGTGCTTTCGGATCGTGCACACGAACGCCCTCGGCTTAAAAGCCCGACCGGGAGTCCGCACGCATGGATGGCCATACGACGGCTCGCGCCACCACCCGGATCGGCTCCGGGCACCACGAGGATTCACCATGACGCCGTCGAGCGCAAGGGGCGATCACAAATACGCAGGGAGTCCGAGAGGTGTCGGGCGTTTTGTCGCAAATCACACCGATTGTGCCTCAATGGGCGACTTCGGTCTGATCGCTGCGCCAGTCCGGCGCACCACTTGACATCGCCGCAGGGAACCGCGTACTCTCCGGCCAGTGCGCTTCGGCGTGCCCTTGCCTGGATGTGCTCTTCAGCCTGAAGGTGTGGGGCTAGAACCATGACAACCGCATATGCTCGCACAGCACGTGTGCCATAGCGTGAGAGTTCGGCGTGAACTCTGGTATTGGCGGGCGTGCCTAATCGTCGATGGCTCATTCGCATCGGGGAAGAACGAAAAGTGAAAAAGTGAAAGGCGACGGCTTCACATGGATGATCCTTCCACCGATGGCGGCCGATCCACGCAGCATAGAGAGCAACTCGAGAAGCTCGAGCAGTCGCTCAAGGATGCGTTGACCATCGTTCGGGCCACGCCGAGAGAAGATCTGAAGCCCCAGGATTGGCTGGAGACCGCGGCCAAGGTCGGCGCACATCTCGCTGAATCACGTGACGCTCTCGCCGAAGTTCGTCAGGATGTCATCGGCGGTGCCCGTACAGCGCTGCTCCTATACTTTCGCGGCCATCCTGGAGAGGACATTTCGCCTCAGCAGCTCGAGGGTGTCGCGGCCATTCGAGCCTGGGCCCGGCGCATTCGTGAACTCCGGCAGGTCGGCTGGGAGATCGACACCATCGGCGCGGGTGCCGAGGCGCCCTACCGGCTGATCGCTCCCCGCCTACAGGAATCCGTCGCTTCCAGCGAGGGGACCATCGAATCAGTCGGCGGCACGAATCCCACGGAGCGGCTGATCGAGTATCTGGTGCATATCAGTCCCTGGCCGGCGAGCCCGCAGCAACTGGAGCGTGTCGCCAAGACCCCCACGTGGCGCCAGGAGCTTCGTGAGCTGATCGATCAAGGGTGGCTGATCGAATCGCATGACGACTCCCCGGAAGAAATCCCACCGGGCCACTATCGTCTGGCGAACCTAGAGGCATAATCCCGCTCCTCTGCCGAATCTCGCCGGCATGATTACAGACAGACATCCCTCGTGTCCGTAGAGGAGAACCGAACCAGTGGCCAGTACGAATGATGTCGGACCCTCTGACTGGTCGGGAGAGGGCAGCCCTGTGGGCCAGGTCGTCGTGGCTCAGTCTGAAGCGTGTCTCCAGTCCTACGTGGCCAACGCGGACCTGATCGAAGAACACGCGAACATCGAGACGTCCATCAGGGAAGGGGGGTATGGCCACCGCCAGCTGTACGAACTCATCCAGAACGGTGCGGATGAGCTTCGAGAAACGCGTGATGGGCTTATCCATGTTGTTCTCACGGCGGACGCGTTGTACTGCGCGAATCGTGGTAACCCCGTAACAGCCGAAGGCGCCCGAACCATTCTCGCCTCGCATCTATCTCGCAAACGCGGTGCGGAGATCGGACGCTTCGGCGTGGGGTTCAAGTCCGTCCTGAGCGTTTCCGATCAGCCGCTGTTCTTCAGCCGCACGGGTTCCTTCGGATGGTCTGCGAGTAGAGCTCGGGCCCGCATCCTCGAGCGTGTGCCCAAGGCTGAGAACAGGCCTACACCGGTGCTCCGCATCGCGCATCTTCTCGATACGAACCAGGAGCGTCTGGCCGACTCGATACTGAACGAGCTGATGGCCTGGGCCGCAACGGTGGTCAAGCTTCCGCTGCGCGACAGCAGATTCGCTCACCAGCTCGCCGAGCAACTGCGAGATTTCCCCCCGGAGTTCGCCCTGTTCTCTCCCCACGCCGGCCGCGTGATCCTGGAAGACCGCAGAAACATCTCCTACCGCAAGGAGATTTTTGTGGGAGGCAGGGGAATTCGCCGCTCGCTTCAGGTCATCGAGGACGGCGTCGAAGCAGAACCCATGGAGTGGTCGGTGTTCGAGACGAACGCCGCCCTCTCCGACGGCGCATGGGCCGACGCCGGCGAGTATCGCAATCGTGTTGAGGTTCCTATCGCTTGGGCCGTTCCAGGCAGTGGCTGGCAGAAAGAAGGCAGCTTCTGGGCGTTCTTCCCAACGGAATACAAGACGACCTTGAGCGGCATTCTGAATGCCGCGTGGAAGACCAACGAGGATCGTCAGCATATTCTTAGGGGCAATGCGTTCAATGAGGAATTGATGAAGGAGGCCGCCCGTCTGATCGTGGCCTCCTTGCCAAGCCTCGCTACAGAAGAGGATCCTGCCCTTCCGTTGGAGCTGATCACCGCACGCGGACGTGAGGTACGTAACTGGGCGGACGGGAAGCTCACGGAGTTCGTGCGTGCCGAGGCGACGCATAATCGCTCTTTGCCCGATCAAGATGGGGTGTTCAGGCGCCCTGGAGAGCTGCGAATACACCCGAGACCGCCGTCGAGCGATGTCGAGGTCATGCACCGCTGGAAGACCTGGGTCGAGCGGTGGGCCGCCTATCCGGGGCGTCCTGCCGAGTGGTGCCATCCCTCCGTCGAACGGACGGTGACGCGGCGATCCCGCGCCGACATGTTGATCGAGGAATCGGGAGGCACGGTCGTCACGGTCCGGGAGTGGTTGGAGACCCTGGTCTCCGATGGTTCGGCCGCTGCATCGGCCGTCGCGCTGTCGATCGTGGCAGAGATGATCGCGGAGAAACACCCGTACGGGGATCAGGCACGCAGGTCCGCGGTCCTGCGCACGGCGGACGGACGGCTGGTCCCCCCGTTGGAGGGAACGGTCTTCCGACGCACTGCGATGGACCCCTCCAAAAAGGACACCGTCTATGTAGACCCTGAGCTGGAGGACGACCCCGCCACTTCTCGATTTCTCGAGATTCTTGGCATCAAACAGGCGGACGCTTTCGGCCGCTTCGCCGCGGCCGTCTCCGGGAACTTCACCATCTACCGTGGGGCGGACTGGGACAGGCTCTGGCTGCTCGCTCGACAGACCGAGACCGAGCGGGCCGTCGATCATCTGATCAGTCGAGATGCGGTCGCAGAACTCAAGGTCCGGACACGTGCTGGCACCTACGAACCGCTGGGCCGCTGCCTCCTTCCCGGTGCCGTCATTTCTTCGGGGAGCCCCGACGATTCGGAGTTCGTGGTGGACGAGGACTTCCACCACGATGACATGCAGATGTTGCGCCTGTTGGGTATGTCCGACATTCCGGCGCCCAACGTGGACCCTTCATCGGAGGCGTGGTTCGACGAGTACAAGTCGAGCATGATCGATAGCTACTACCGAGCTCTGCCGGCAGGGGTCCGCAGGCCACAGCAGGGCAAGATCCAAGTGGAGGGTGCCCCCCTTGCCGGGCATCTCGGGCTTCTGTTCGAGCTCACGCCGGCGGCCCGATCCCGGTACATCCAGAACCTACCGCCCGAGGGGTTGATCACCACCTGGTCCGTCTACGCGCTCACGCGTCCCGACGATGATCCGCTGATCATTCCATCGCCCCTGGTATGGGCTATCAGGAAGAGCGGCAGGGTCGCCACGTCGATGGGCATCCGTCGTATCGCGGACTGTGTCGGCCCTGGCTTGATGGACCATGCACGAGTCCTGCCGGTCGCCGACATCGATCTCGGTCTGGCACGTGCTCTCGGCCTCGCCAACACTTTGGAGGAGATCAAGGGGGCCCTGTGGCTATCGCTCCTCAACCAGGCTCTTGAGAGTGAGAGGCATGTGGAGCTCGGTGCGCTCTATGCGCTCGCCGCCACGCAGCTCAGCTCTCCCGCCAAGATTCGCTGTCAACGGGGCGACACCTGGGTCGCCTGCCCTCCCGCGGAGGCCGTCGCGACTGCGGACGACGACCAGTATCGGCGCCTCATGTCGGGCGAGATCCCGGCTCTGATCGTTCCCGCTGCGGACGACGTCGCCCAACTCGTGGATCAATGGGGGATGAGGACCTTCGACGAGGTCTACATCACTGAGATCCGTGCGACGAGCTCCGGGGAGCCGGCTCCCTTGGAAGACGTGTTCCCACAGCTGAAGTTCGAGCCCGGGCGTCCGTTGCGGGGCCTTGGTCTGCTGCGTTGTGAGGCATTGGAGCAACTCGTCCGCACACCATCGGGCCAGACCTCGGAACCGATCGACATCGGCCGGCGTGATGAGACGATCTACTGGCTCGAACGCGGCGATGACCTGGCACTCCTCAGAGAACTGAACGCGCTGCTCAGGCTTGGACTCTCCGAAGAACGATGCCGGGAGGTCCTACAGCATCGTGAGAACACGAAGCGAAACCGGCAGATCGTCGAGGTTCGCGAACTGCCGGACCTCAGGGACAAGCTGGTCGCCATGCTCGGCGGCGACGTCCTCAGGGAGCGGCTGCCGTTCGGTCTGGTCGACGCAGTCGCAGCCGAGGAAGGGCCGATCGACGACCGCACCGTCGCGGAGTTGGCGCTCGCCGTGTACGGACCGAGTGTCCTACGTGAGTTCCGCCAGGAACTGGAGGATCGCGGGTTCCCCGTTCCGACTCAGATGGCCGGCAGCCATCAGGCGAAGGCGTTCGTCGCGAATCTGGGATTCCCTGCGGAGTACGCCGGGTTCCGGCAGCCTAGCCTCGACCCGGTGCTCACCGTACAAGGTCCCGTGGACTTTCCTGCCCTGCACGACTACCAGGAACTCATGGTCGGCCGCATCATGGACGTGCTCGAGAGCCGACCGGCGCTGCGGGGCATGCTGAGCCTGCCCACAGGGGCGGGCAAGACTCGAGTCGCCGTTGAGGCGATCATCCGTCGCCTGCGATCGCTTTCGGGCGAAGCCGTCTCTGTTCCTGTGTTGTGGGTGGCACAGACGGAAGAGTTGTGCGAACAGGCGGTCCAAACATGGCGAACGGTATGGCGGGCCACCGGTCCGGCCCAGCAACTGACGGTCAGCAGGCTATGGAGTACGAACGAAGCGGACCCCGTGGAGGAGGGCTACCACCTCGTCATAGCAACGGACGCCAAGCTGGAGAGAGTCATCGACGCCGAGGCGTACGCGTGGCTACGCGAAGCACAAGCCGTGATCGTGGACGAGGCGCATATGTCGATCAGCCCTCGGTACACGCAGGTCTTGGCCGCGCTGGGGTTGACGCCGCATCGGTCGCGATGCCCACTGGTGGGCTTGACCGCGACACCCTTCCGGGGGACGAACACCGAACAGACCGACCGGCTGGTCGCTCGTTATGGCCGCAACCGACTGGATCATCACCGGGACGGTACGGAGATCCTAGGCGCCGAGCCGTATGTCACTCTGCAGAAACTCGGTGTGCTGGCCCGGGTCAAACATGAGGAACTGCCGGGCGCCCAGCTCGATCTGAGCGCGGGGGAGCGGCACTCACTCGAGCAACTGCGTCGTTTGCCGTCGTCCGCCGAGAAGCGACTCGGCCACGACACGATTCGAAACCGAATTCTGATCGACAAGATCCTCGATCTGCCGGACGACTGGCCGATCCTGCTGTTCGCCACGTCCGTCGACCATGCCCAGACCATGGCGGCGCTTCTCACGCTGAAGGGGGTATCGGCCGCAGCCGTGTCGAGCGATACCGATCTCGGTCAGCGCAGGTTCGCGATCGAGCAGTTCCGGCAAGGCAAGATCCGCGTCTTGGCGAACTACAACGTCCTGTCTCAGGGCTTTGATGCGCCGGCGACCCGGGCCGTGATCGTCGCTCGGCCGACGTACAGTCCGAACGTCTACCAGCAGATGATCGGCCGAGGCATCCGCGGTCCGCTGAACGGCGGCAAAGAAGAGTGCCTCATCGTCAACGTCGCAGACAACATCGCCCAGTACGGCGAAGAGCTCGCCTTCCGACAGTTCGAGTACCTCTGGAAAAGCCGATGACTACCCACGTACAACTGACGGACCAACAGCGGCGGCTCATCGGGGAACCTGCCGATGCTCGTCTCCTCGTGACGGCTCCAGCGGGCTCTGGCAAGACGTTGTCTCTTGTCCATCGTCTCGCCCATCTCATCGAGGAGGAAGAACTCGAGCCGTCCGAGATTCTGGTTTTGAGCTTCTCGCGCGCAGCGGTCAGCGAGGTCAAGAAGCGTCTGGCCACTTTCGGAACGGCCGCCGCGCATGTCGATGTTCGGACGTTCGACTCCTTCGCGACCTGGCTGCTGTCCGAGGTCGAGCCCGACGGCTCATGGGAGCGCCAGGGGTTCGAACCGCGTATTCGTGAGGCGACTCGTCTACTCAAAGCGGACTCGGACGCCGGAGAGCTGGTCGGTGAGCTTCGTCATCTCGTCGTCGATGAAGTCCAGGATCTCGTGGGTGACCGCGCCGAACTCGTGCTGGCGCTCCTGGGCACCGACCTCAAGGGCTTCACGCTGCTGGGTGATCCAGCCCAGGGCATCTATGGTTTCCAGTTGGACGATCAACGGGAGCGCATGCAGGGCGCCGCCCGGTTGTACGCAGAGGTGCGTGAGCGCTTCAACGACGATCTTGTCGAAATCCGACTCACGGGCAACTTCCGTGCTCGTGAGCCGGAGACCAAGGCGGCGCTCAGATTCGGCGACGCGTTGGGGCCGGTTGACGCTTCCTTCGGTGAAATCCAGCGAGGCCTGCGCAGCGTACTGATGGCAGGGGATTCCTTGGGGACCATCGACCAGGCGGCTCCCGTCATTGCCCGTATGGAGGGCACGACCGCCGTGTTGTGTCGATCGAACGATGAAGTTCTCCTGATCTCGCGACGGTTGCACGAACTCGGTGTCCGGCACCACCTCCAGCGCTCCGCTCAAGAGCGATCCATACCTTCGTGGGTCGGCTCGCTCTATCGCGAACTCAAGACCAAGCAGCCGAAGAAGGAGGAGGTCCTGGAGCTGCTCGGCGGCACCGTCTCCGATCCGGAGGCATCCTGGGAACTTCTTCGACGCATGGCTCCCAGCCACAGCCGTGAGACGCTCGATCTTTCTGCGATACGGACACGAATGATCCGTGGAGACCTCCCCGATGAGCTCATGAAGCAAGACTCGGCAGGACTGATCGTCTCCACCATTCATAGAGCGAAGGGCCTCGAATTCGAACAGGTCATCGTCCTCGATCCGGGCGATGCGCCTGAGGACGATCCCATCGAGCAGGCGGAGCGCGCTCGACTGTTGTACGTGGCCATGACCCGCCCTCGCGATCTCCTGATCCACGTCGATCCGATCGCCGAGCTCACCCCGGGGCGCTTGCGTCGGCAGTGGGATGGACGGTGGGCTGAACTGGGCTTCAAGGCAGGGCGTCATCTCGGTTTGGAAGTCCGAGCGGAGGACGTGAACCGGGAGGAGCCGCCGGGTACGGTCGGCTTCGAGGAAGACCCACAAAAGATCCAGAATTACTTGGCGACCTCCGTACGAGATGGCGATCTCGTTGCGCTCGTTCGGCTTCCGGCCGTCTCCTCAGAGGACTTCATCGCATATGCCGTAGTACACGAAGGTCAGCGCATCGGCGTTACCTCGGAGTCATTCGCCAAGGCGTTGAGGACTCTTCTGCCCGGTCGTGACCGCAGATTGTCCTCCGGGATCAAGGATCTTCGAGTGGACACCGTGGAGACCGTGATAGGTCGTGAGGCAGCCGGTATCAACGCCGGTCTCGGTTGGTCAGGCGTGTGGCTTCGACCACGGATCGTGGGGCTGGGCCGCTTCGACTGGGGTGGAGGGCGGTCGTGAGTTTCGACGAGCACTATGCGTTCCGTGACGAGTTGGTCACTCGACTGGAGCGAGACCTGATCGGCCCTACCGATGCGTTCGAAGAGACGATCACCGACCCCCCCATCACGAAGTACGCCGCCGGAATCCTCTTTCCGCGATCCCAGGACAGCGTGATCGATGCGAACGCCTTGGACGAGGAGCCGGAGAACAGGCATCCGAGCGACGTTCCCGACCCGGCCGTGACCATGGCCAACGTGCGTTACCCGTCCTCAATGGGGATGACCTTCTCCGTCGACGTCAAGGTCGCAGAGTCGATCCGGGTCGAAGTGGAGGCCGCGCGCTACGTGGCGGACGCCCCCCGAGAAGGCCGTCGGAGTCGCACCAGCTCCGTGACGGGGGAATCATGGCGGCGCAAGAGTCTCGCGATCGAGCCTCGAAGCATCAAGGTCTCAGAGGCCGGCCAGCAGCGAATTGAACTGGCCGACAAGCTCGTACTGTTCGTTCGAGTACGCCCGGCGAACTCGGAAGGAGTCTCGGCCGTCACGCTGGCTTTGCTCAACCGGTTCGAGTCATCGGGCAGCGGCGGCCGGGACGGGATGGCCTTCTTCCAGCCGCGCATCACGGTGCGGTCCGTGGATGGGACATCTCCCTTCGTGGAGCGTCCATCGCTCGGCTCCGCGGACACCGACGAGGAACTCAACGCCTACAGACTGCTCTACCGCCACGCGCCGAACTTCGCCACCGGTCACGGTTGCGCGGTGGAGTGGGAGCCCGTTCAGCTCACCGTTAACGATATGGCCACCGCTCCGAGCACCCGCTGGATCCGGACGACGTTCGTACCCACCTACGATCTGCGATTGGCCGACTCCAACCTCGAAATCGATGTGGCTCGACTCCGCATGCATCGGCTCGCGACCGCATCCGACGCCGAGGTCATCGCCGCCCTCCGGGCTTTGACATCGGGCTATCGTGCCTGGATCAAGTGCAGGAGCGATCAGGTCCAGAGCATCCCGCTCGATGACTTGCGCAAGACGGCCGTCGAACATCTGAAGCGGTGCACCGAAGTCTGCGAACGTATGGACGCGGGGATCGAGCTCCTGGCAGATCCCACGGACACACTCCCCATGGAAGCGTTCCGACTCGCGAACCGGGCCATGGCCATGCAGCGTGCTCGTACGGACTGGTTGGGCGTCTCGGACCGAGGGAACACATCGCCGGACGAAACGGTCGCGACCTGGCGCCCATTCCAGATCGCTTTCATGCTCCTCTCGCTTCGGGGAATCGCGAATCGTGAGTCGGATGACCGTGGCATCGCCGACGTCCTGTGGTTCCCGACCGGTGGCGGCAAGACCGAGGCGTATCTCGGGCTGATCGCCTTCGCCACATTCCTCAGGCGGTTCCGTGACCCACGCAACGGCGGCGGAGTCACAGTCCTGATGCGTTACACGCTTCGCCTGTTGACGGTCCAACAGTTCGAGCGTGCCGCCCTTCTCATGTGCTGTATGGAACGGCTGCGAAGGAAGATGGGCGGCCGTCTCGGCCAGAGCGAGATCTCCATCGGGATGTGGGTGGGTCGTGGGTCCACGCCCAACACGTTGGACGAGGCCAAGCGCTCCCTCCGGAAACTCGCCAAGGGCGACGTGGTGCAGGAGGAGAATCCGGTCCAGATTCGGTCCTGTTGCTGGTGCGGTACGGCCATCGACCACCACAACTACAAGATTTCCGACGATCGTTTGGTGATCGCCTGCGGCACGGCGGGCTGTGACTTCGCCGACGGCCTACCGGTCCACGTGGTCGACGAGACGATCTATACCGCGCGCCCCACTCTGATCATCGCCACGGCGGACAAGTTCGCCGGGTTCCCCTGGAAGCCGGAGATCGGTGATCTTTTCAATCACTTCAGCTCCGAGCCCCCACCCGAACTGATCATTCAGGACGAGCTGCACCTCATCTCGGGCCCACTGGGCACTCTGGCCGGCCTCTACGAGACGGCCGTCGATCTGATCGGTGACCGCCCCAAGATCGTTGCCTCGACGGCCACGATTCGACGTGCCATGGACCAGGGGCTCGCACTGTTCGATCGCCGAGTAGAGCAGTTCCCTCCGCCCGGGCTGGATGCCCGAGACTCCTACTTCGCGGTTGAAACACCGCCTTCGCGCAAGGCCAGCAGGCTCTATGTAGGCCTCATGGCACCGGCCACCAGCCAGACCAGCCTGATGGTGCGAACGTACGCGGCTCTGCTCCATAACGCCCAGGCCATCGAAGGTGACGACGAGGTTCGGGACACGTACTGGACGCTGCTGGGATACTTCAACAGCCTCCGCCTCCTCGGCGGCGCCAAGCTTCAGGTCCAGGACGACGTCAACGACCGTCTCGATCTCCTCAGCGAAAGCCTTGGCCAGAAGCGACGGGACATCGGTCGTGACATCGAGTTGACCAGCCGCGAGCCCTCAAGCGCCATCCCCGGCCACCTTCAGGACATGGCCACGCCTTACCCGGACGCCCTCGGCGTGATCCTCGCCACCAACATGATCTCCGTAGGCGTCGACGTCGACCGCCTCGGCCTGATGGTCGTGATGGGACAACCTCAGTCGACCTCCGAGTACATTCAGGCGACCAGCCGAGTGGGCCGGAAGTGGCCTGGACTCGTGGTCACCCTGTTCAACGGGGCACGGTCTAGGGACCGCTCGCATTACGAGAACTTCACTTCCTATCACTCCGCTTTGTATCGCCAGGTCGAGGCCACCAGCGTGACGCCGTTCTCGGCACGCGCCCGCGACCGTGGTCTGCACGCCGCGATCGTGGGTCTGGCCCGGTTGATGATCCCGGCGGCCCGTCCCAAGGAGGCGGCCGCGCATATCGCTGATTTCGAGGATGAACTCAACGCCATCTGTGATCGCATCCTGGCCCGTGTGGAGCGGGTCGCCGGTAGGGGCGAGCGGGATATGACGGCTCAGCAGATCAAAGAGATCATCGCCCAGTGGCGCGACGCCGCGAATGAGAACCCGACACTCGTCTACGGCACCTACCGACAACCCGGCCTTCTGATCGACGCCGGCCGTTGGGACGAATCGGACGATGCGACCGCATCCTCGTTCGCGACGCTGTGGAGCCTGCGAGATGTCGACGTCGAGTCGACCATCTACCTGGACAGGGGAATGCGGTGAAGGGGAAGCCCATAGGGGGCGTGCGACGGGCCCAACTCATCACGACCTATGGGGTCGGCTCCCTTATCGCGGTCGGCAGCGAGTCGTTCATGGTCGCCGGGCTCGACCGCTGGCCCGAACTCGGTCCCTACGACCAGATCCTTCGCGAGCGCAGACTGGAAAGGAGGTTCGGGGTGGAGTGTTTCCGACTCCCCCCGGCGTCCGACAGCGACAAGTACGGAGACATCCCGGTCATTCGCTTCCCAGAGATCCAGTCCTGCCCGGGGTGCAACCGACTGGCGAAGGCGAGGTTCTTCGGCGCGACCCGGAGCCCCGCCAAGTGCAGGGAGTGTGATCGTGAGCTGGTGCCATCCCGGTTCGTCGTATGCTGCACCGCAGGACACATTGACGACTTCCCCTACTTCCGCTGGCTTCACAAGGGCGGCAACTCAACCGCAGAGGACGCTCGACGGCATGAACTGCGGCTGAAGGCCACGGGCCGGAGTGCCTCGCTCGGCGACATCGAGATCTCCTGTTCATGCGGAGTTCGGCCTGTCACCATGGAGGGCGCCCTTGGAAAGTGGGCCTTGAAAGGCATCAGTGACTGCACGGGACGGCGTCCTTGGCTTGGTGACGTGCCGGCGGAACATTGTGAAGAGCCACCACGGGCGATGCAACGAGGGGCGTCCGCCGTCTGGTTCTCCGAAGTGGAGTCCGCACTCTCGATCCCGCCGTGGTCGGAACGCGTCCGGAGGCTGGTGGACCGTCATTGGAAATCCCTTAAGAAGGCCCCGGACCTTCGCGACCGTCTAGAAGAGCTGGAACTCGACGATCATCGCCTCTTCAGCGTCGAAGAGATCATCCAGGCGGTGGAGCGACGCCGTCAGGAGGACGCAGGTCACATGGACACCTCCAAGACGGCCTTGCGGCTCGATGAGTATCAAGCGTTGACCAGGACCACCGAAGAGAAGCCAGGCAAACAGGACTTCGTATGTGTGCCCTGGTTGGACGACACCATCTCGGCAGAGCTGGCCATCGACAAGGTGATGCGGGTCAAACGGTTGCGCGAGGTGCGCGTCCTCACGGGTTTCACCCGTCTGGCCACGCCCAGCCGGTCGGCCTCCAAACAGCAGGCGCTGCTCTACGCCAGTGAGAACCGACCCGATTGGCTGCCGGCGATCGAGGTCATCGGAGAGGGCGTCTTTCTTCGGTTGGACACCACACGACTTGCAGAGTGGGAATCACGCCCCGAGGTTCAGACTCGGCTGGCTCCGATCGACTCCGCGTACCAGGAGCGCTTCACACGGTTCGACCTGATCCCGGACCGAGACATCACGCCGCGGCTTGTCATGGTCCATACTCTCGCTCACGCCATCATCAACGAGTGGAGTCTGGACTCGGGGTACCCGGCAGCTTCCCTGCGCGAACGCCTGTACCTGTCCGATGGGATGTCAGGTCTCCTGGTGTACACGGCCACGAGCGATTCCGCCGGCAGCCTGGGTGGCCTTGTCGCCCAGGTCGAGTCGGGAACCCTCGCAGCTTCCGTGCGCAGAGCCATCGAGCGAGTGTCCTGGTGCTCCGCCGACCCACTGTGCATCGAGTCGGACGCCGGCGGCGTCGACAACCTGAACCGAGCCGCTTGCCACTCATGTGTCCTTCTACCTGAAACCAGTTGCGAGGAATTCAACACCCTGCTCGATCGTGCATTGCTGGTGGGCACGCCCGAGAACCCTGCACTAGGGTTCTTTTCCTTCGGATAGATACGCGGAGAAGCTCTCGCCTGGCATTTTTGATCCGCTTCCACCGCCGATTGAGGAATCGGCCGGTGAACGTTCAACGAACTTCGGGCGGCTGAAGAACTGGCTCGATCGGAAGATTGCTCCCTACTTCCCGCAGTCTGGACCACCCGTGATCAGCGCCGTGGTAGGAGAAGTATGTACATCGCCTGCGTATGATGCGTACGCAATCTGCAAACATGCTGGATATCCTGCAGCGAGTCAACGGCATGGTGGAGGAGCCATCGAGCGGTCGGCGTAACAACTCGTCGACTGGTGGCTGAGTAAATATGGAGAAGAGCTCGGCGGCCATCGACTACCTTTCCGGTAAGGCAGGCGTTTCAGGTATGGCGCTCGTCCTCAGCGGAGGATCCATTGCCGAGTTCGATGATGGCCATCTCTTCTATCTGACCGTGGATGCGGTCAGGAATCCGCTGGCTCTGCTGCAAGAAACCTCCCTTCGAGCGCCTCGTCTCCTTTTATTCTGCCGACGATCTGGCTGAACGCGATATATCCAGGAATTTGGGATAGAGAGTCCGAAGATGTAGCCTTCTCCTGGCTCGAGGGTGAACTACACCAAGTTTCGTCCTTTCCTGACGGCCGCCGCGCGTAGTGGCGACGGCGTCGTCAGCTTCTTGTTGTGACTTGGGTACGGCACGGTCGTGCCGGTGGCGTCACTGGTGGAGCGGGAGGTCACCGATGCGCTGGCGGACTTGCCGGATCTGGAATCCCGGCTCGCCCTCGTCCAGGCGGCATCGTCGTGACGGACCCACGCAGAACGCGGAGCATCCGCCACTGAGCACGATGCCCTGGAGCGCCGTCACACCCTGTACGTCCAGGCCCTCGAACAGCTCGGCAGAGGGCGGGCAGCCGTCCGGCTGGGCGGCTTGTACGCACTGGGGCAGTTCGGCCCGAACCACTCTGGTCTCCAGCAGACCGTCGTCAACGTGCTCTGCGCCGACCTGCGCGTGCGGTACATGCCCCCGGTAGCGCGGGATGGGGCAACACGCATGAGTGCCGCCATGGTCACGCCAGCGTCGAGCTCCGCAGCTGGATCAGCCGAGAACGGATGCGTGCGTGAGGACCGGCTGCTCGCCGTTCTCGCCAGCCTCGACCGCAGCCTGGAGGACGCTGGACCGGTCGATAGCGTGCTCTTCCTCGCCAACGGCCTGAGGATTGAGCCTCATGGGGTGATTCTGTGTCCGAGGGGCGACACGCTCTGACAGCACATGGTCCTGCGGGTGCCCGATCGGTGAACCGTATCCAATCCCGGTCGGGGCGTAATCGGCTGTGCGTCTTCCACCTCGGTGAGTGTGCTGCGATCCCGGTGTGGCCATGGAACCGTGAGGATGGGGACCCAAGATCGATGTCCGTATCCAGCGGTGTGCGCCGGGGTGGATGGTGGCCGACCGCACGCCGATCGAACGAGTTCGACACCTCGACCGCCGGAGCCCGGTAGTGCGGCTCCTTGCTGACCCCGTTGGGCCCGTCGTACTTCCGGTCGGGCGAGGTCGTCCTTGAACGCCGCACAGTCCATCCCGGCCAAGGACTACTGCACTTCGATCGCCATGGCGGCCGCCTCGGCGACTCGACCACGCCGCGCCCATCGGAGCACCAGCGGGACCGCGGCCCCACGGTCGTGACCCGCGCGGCGATGTCGCCCAAGACGACCGCCGTCGATATTCAGGACGGGCAACCGGGGCGTGGGTGCGTTCCGAAGGTAGAAGTGTGGGATCGATGAGCAGGAGCCGCGCCGCGGGGCGAGGGCGGGCCCGAACGGGCTGGTGGTCGCGGGTGCCGGGTGCCTGGCGGGAATGGTCGCGGCCCAGGTGGCGTCGGGCGTGGGTTCGGATCCGGTGCGGCTGACCGGTCCGGTGGTGGGTCTCCTGGCGGCGGGAGCCGGGTGCTTCGTCGCGGCACGGCGGGGACTCGGCCGTGCGGCCGGGGCCGTCGGCGCGGCGGTGGCGGTGGGGTATGCGGCGGAGTGGGTCGGGGTGCGGACGGGTGTCCCGTTCGGGAGGTACTCGTATACGG
>NZ_SMJX01000078.1 GCF_004348535.1 Actinomadura sp. KC216 | reverse complement strand
GCGCGAGGTCGGCGACGAGGAGGTGCTCGGTGAACTGGGGGGCGCGGGCGAGGAGCGACCCGTCGGGGCCGACGATGACCGAGTCGCCGTCGAAGACCAGCTCGTCCTGGCCGCCGACGAGGTTGACGTAGGCGAGTGCGCAGCCGGCCTCGCGGGCGCGGCGGGCGCACAGGTCGAGGCGGGTGTCGTCCTTGTCGCGCTCGTAGGGGGAGGCGTTGATGGACAGGAGCAGCCCGGCGCCGGCGGCCCCAGCGACGCTGACCGGGCCGCCGTCCTGCCAGAGGTCCTCGCAGATGGCGGTGGCGACGTCGACGCCGTGGACGCGGACGACGGGCAGCCGGTCGCCGCGCACGAAGATCCGGTACTCGTCGAAGACGCCGTAGTTCGGGAGGTGGTGCTTGGCCGAGCGGACCAGCACCTCGCCGCCGTGCAGCCACGCGGCGGCGTCCAGCGGCGCGCCCGGGGGCTGGCCGGGGCGGACGAGCCCGACCGTCCGCCGGTCGAGGTAGCCGACGATGACGGGCAGGTCGCCGAGGCCCTCGTCGGCGAGCCGCCGGGCGAGGCGTTCGAGGGCCGCCTGGGACGCCCCGACGAAGGACGCGCGGAGCGCGAGGTCCTCCACCGGGTAGCCGGTCAGCATCATCTCGGGGAAGGCGACCAGGTGCGCGCCCGCGTCGGCGGCGCGCCGGGCCCATTCCACGACTGTGCCGGCGTTGCCGTCGAGGTCGCCGACGGTCGAGTTCACCTGCGCGAGCGCGATCCTGAGCTGTGCCACCCGTCAAGGATAAGTCCGCCGGGCTAGTTTCGTCACTCTGACGAAAAGGTGGCGTTCAGCACAGCGTCGTGGCGGCGGCGGATCGCGGGCGCGAGCGCGAGCAGCGCGGCCGCGGCGGCGAAGGTCAGGCCCATGCAGGTCAGCCACAGCGTGGGGCCTCCGCCGATGGCGAGCAGTTGCGTCCCGCCGAGCGGCGCCAGGAGGAAGCCTCCGGACCACGCCATTCCGTAGAGGCCGCCGTAGCGGCCGCGCAGGTGGGCCGGGGCGAGGTCGGCGACGACGGCCTGCAGCACGGCCGCCGCGGTGATCTCTCCGAGCGTCCACACCAGGATCGTCGCGGTGTAGGTGGCGAGCGACGAGGCGAGGGAGGTGAGCCCGTACCCGATGCCGACCAGGACGAAGCCCGCCACCATGACCAGGCTGTGGTCCCGCCGGGCGAGCCACGCGTTCACCAGCGGCTGGACGATGATGATCAGCACCCCGTTGGCGGCGATGGCGAGGCCGTAGTCGCGCGGGCCGAGGCCGTCCTCCTTCATCGCCAGCGGCATCGTCGTCATGCCCTGCATGATCACGAAGATGTAGGCGAGGCAGATCAGCGAGTAGCCGACCATCACCCGGTCGCGCAGCACCTCGCCGAACCCCGTGAGCACGCCCGCGCCGCCGTGCTCGCGGGCGCGGGTCTCCGGGATCATCCGCCACACCAGCAGCCCGAACCCGGTGCAGGTCAGCGCGTCGATCCAGAACAGCCACAGGAAGCCCTGCTGCGCGAGCGCCCCGCCGACCACCATCGCGATGGCCCAGCCGAGGTTGATCGCCCAGAACAGCAGCCCGAACGCGCGCGGGCGGTCCCGCGGGGAGATGATGTCGGCGATCATCGCCTGCGCGGCGGGCCGGTGCATGTCCAGCAGCATGCCGACCAGCAGCGCCGCCGCGACGATCGCGAGGATTCCCTGGGCATAGCCGAGCGCGAGGAGGCTCACGCCGCTGCCGACGGTGGCGAGCGTCAGCGTGGCGCGGCGGCCGATCCGGTCGGCGAGCGCGCCGCCCGCGAGCGTCCCGCCGAGCGAGCCCGCGCCGAGGGTCGCCATGACCAGGCCCGCCTCCCCGAGCGACAGCCCGCGGACGGTCGTCAGGTAGAGGCCCAGGAACGGCTGGACCATGGTGCCGAGACGGTTCAGGAGCGTTCCAGTCCAGAGCGCCCAGAACACGCGGGGGAGCCCGCCGACCCGGGGGCCGAAGAAGGCCGCGAGCCTGCCCGATGAAGGGGCGACAGGAGTGTCTTCCAGTGTCGTCACTTTCACGATGGTGGCGGCTCCGCGTCCGGCCCGGTAATCCTTTAGCCTCGACTAAATGATCGAGTTCGTGTTCACGCCGGACGACGTGGCGCGGGTCAGGTTCGCGTTCTCCCCGCTCTGCGAGATGGTCCGCAGCCTGCGGGTGCTCGCCGACCCGTCCGGGCACGCGCTGCACCTGCCCTGGGTGCACGCCGTCCGGCCGCGGCTGCGCGGGCTCGGCATCGAGCCGCTGCGCGAGGTCGTCCCGCCCGCCGGGTACTACCCCGACTTCCTCACCCCGCCGCCGGTCGGCCCGCTGCCCGATCTGGACGCCGAGCTCGACATCGTCCGGGCCACGCCGCCCGAGGCCGTCGCCGCCGAGCTGCTCTTCACCGAAGGCGGCGCCCCGCCCTCGCGGACGCGCCTGCTGATGGCCGCCGACCCGGAGCGCACCCTGCAAACGCTCGTCGACCTGCTCGAACGCTACTGGGCCGTGGCCGTGGAGCCGTTCTGGCCGCGCATCCGGGACCTGCTGGAGGGCGACGTCCTGCGCCGCACGAACGCGCTCGCCGTCGAGGGCGCCGCCGGCGTGTTCGGCGACCTGCACGACGCGGTGTCCTGGCGGTCGGGAACGCTCCACGTCGACCGGCGCTGGAGTTTCCGCGGCGGCCTCGCCGGGCGCGGCCTCATGCTCGTCCCGAGCGTGTTCGTGTGGCCGAACGTGTCGGTGATGGTGCCGCCCTACCAGGCCATGCTCAGCTACCCGCCGAACGGCGTGGCGACCCTCTGGGAGACGGGACCCGCGGCCGGGGACCGCAAGGACGCGCTCGCCGCGCTCATCGGCCGCCGCCGCGCCGAGCTGCTCACCGCCCTCGCGACGCCCGCCTCGACGACGGAGCTGGCGCGGCGGATGGACGTGACGGCCGGGGCGGTCAGCCAGCACCTCGGCGTCCTGCGCGCCTGCGGCCTCGTCACCGGGCACCGGATGGGCCGCCGCGTCCTCTACGTCCGCACCCCGGCCGGCGACGCCCTCGCGCAGAGCTGACCGGCGCCCGGCGAGGCGTCAGTGCGAGAGGGAGCGGTGCAGCGAGCGGATCGCGATCCCCGGCGGCGGGGGCGCCGCGGCGCTCGATGAGGAGCGGAACTCGATGTAGCGCCCCGACTCGGCGAGCCAGTCCATGTGCGCGCGCGGCGTGGCCAGCAGGACCTTGACGACCCGCGCGGCGGCGGAGCGCTGCGCCACGGTGAGCTCCAGCCGGTCGAGCATCTCGGGCAGGGCGCGGGCGGCGCGCCAGGCGTCGCCAATCCGGTCGGCGATCTTCTCGGCGACCATGTCGGCGATCAGCCCGGCGGACCGCACCGGGTCGAGGCCGTGCGCGCGGGCGAGCACGGCGGGCAGGCAGTGGACGTCCCCGCGCGCCGACTCCAGCTCGTGCGACGCCACGTCGTTCGACCAGGCCACGACGTCGGCGACGCTGTGCGCGAGCGTCTTCCACCGCGGCGTCCGCAGCAGCCGCGCCGGGAGCTCGACACCGAGGACCGGCTCGACCAGGTCGTACAGGAACGGCCCGCACGCGCGGCGGCGCAGCGGCGCGTACTGCGCCTCGTCCGGGACGTGCCTGATCCGGCGGTTGACCGACTCCTCGGCGCAGCCGTCGCGGTGCGCCTCCAGCTGCAGCATGAACCGGCGGCGCCATTCGCGGCTCATGGCGCCGGACGTGGCCTGCCACAGCTCCACCAGCGCCGCCTCCAGCGGGCGGGCGCCCGGCCGGGCGTGGCCGCGCCGCATCGCGCGCAGCAGGTCGTCGTACATCGCGTGGACGGCGCTGCCGCTGTCGGCGAGCGGCGGCTGGTCCAGCGTGTCGTCCAGCGCGAGCGTCCAGGTCAGCCAGCGGGCGAACAGCTCGACCGCGGCGAGGTCGGCGGCCGGGAACACGCGGGCGGCGAGCCGCTCGCAGCGGGCCCGGCCGAGCGGCGAGGTGTCCGGATCTCCGAGCACCAGCCCGCGGCCGCGCGCCCAGGTCTCCACCTGCGCGCCCAGCCGCCACGACTCAGGATGCATCGCCGACGGGGTCGCCAGCGCGGGCACCCGGTCGGTCATCGAGAGCAGAAGTGAGATGTCCACGACCCGGCCCACGCTAATGATCACTTCGCCGGACCGGCCTCAGCGCCACGTCAATTTTCGGGAAACGGATATGCGGGGACGGTCATGGGCGGACCCGCCGCACGGCGTGGGATAGTTCGACCGTCGAGCAAAACGCTCCCAATCGCTCCCACAGGAGGAAACGTGTCCAGACGAACAACGCGTTGGGCACTGGGCGCCGGGCTCGCGGCCGCCCTGGCATTGACGGCGACGGCGTGCGGCGGTGAGGAGGGCGCCACCGTGCAGGGTGTGAAGCTCATCGAGAAGGGGGCGCTGACGTCCTGCACGCACCTGCCGTACCCGCCGTTCCAGTTCGAGGACAAGAAGAGCGGCAAGGTCGTCGGCTTCGACGTCGACATCATCGACCTCGTCGCGAAGAAGCTCGGCGTCACCCAGAAAATCGTGGACACGCCGTTCGAGACCATGAAGACGGGCTCGGCCCTGAACGCCGGCAAATGCGACATCCAGATGGGCGGGATGACCATCAAGCCGGACCGCGTGAAGTTCATGGACGTCTCCGCCCCCTATTTCGACGCGACGCAGTCGCTGATGGCGAAGAAGGGCAGCGGGATCACCTCGCTGGACGACGTCAAGGCCAAGAAACTCAAGCTCGGCTCCCAGGCGGGCACCACCGGCGAGGACTTCGTCCGCGGCAAGGGCCTCGACCCGCGCTCGTTCGACAACTCCACCGCCGAGCTGGACGGGCTGCGCACCGGCCAGGTCGACGTGATCGTCCAGGACGACCCGGTCGTCCGGGGCTGGCTGAAGGACCCGGCGAACGCCGCGTACGAGCTCGTCGCGAACCTGAACACGGGCGAGCAGTACGGCATGTGGATGCGCAAGGGCCACAACCCCGAGCTGGTCAAGATGACCAACGAGGTGATCGCGCAGGCGAAGGCGGACGGCACCTACAAACGGATCTACGAGAAGTGGATCGGCCCCATGCCCCCGGCGGCGGGCGGCAGCGGATCGTGACGGCCGAGCCGGCGAAGGCGGCGGCGCCGGGCGGGATGTCCCGGCGCCGCCGCCGGCAGCTCTCGCTCGGCGGCCAGTACGGGCTGGTCATCGTGGTCGTCGTACTGGTGATCGTGCTGGCCGACTGGAGCACGCTGCAGCACAACTTCGCGAACTGGGACATCGCCAAGGGCCTGTTCCCCGAGGTGATCACGGTCGGGCTCCGCAACACGGCCGTCTACACGGCGGTCGGGTTCGGGCTCGGCCTCGGCGGCGGGCTCCTCATCGCGCTGATGCGGCTGTCGTCCGTCCCGCCGTACCGGGCGTTCGCCACCGCCTACATCGAGGTCTTCCGCGGCCTGCCGCTGCTGCTGATCTTCATCTTCGTGGGCGTGGGCGTGCCGCTGGCGTTCCCCGGCACGAACATCCCCGGCGGCGCGGTGGGGCAGGCGGGCCTCTCGCTCGGCCTCGCCGCCGCCGCGTACATGGCCGAGACGATCCGGGCCGGGATCGTCGCGGTCCCGAAGGGGCAGATGGAGGCGGCGCGGTCGCTCGGCATGTCGTATCCGCGCGCGATGTGGTCGATCATCATCCCGCAGGCGTTCCGGATCATCATCCCGCCGCTCACCAACCAGCTGGTGCTGCTCTGCAAGGACTCCTCGCTCGTGCTGTTCCTCGGCATCACGCTGGAGGAGCGGGAGCTCACCAAGTTCGGCCGCGACCTGGCGGGGCAGGTCGGCAACACGACCCCGATCATCGTGGCCGGCATCTGCTATCTGCTCATCACGATCCCGCTGAGCCTGCTGGCCCGGCGGCTGGAGGCACGGCAGGCCAGGGGGCAGCGGTGACGGGTACGGAGAAGGCGCCGGAAGGGCGCGGCGCGATCGAGATCCGCGGGCTGCGCAAGTCGTTCGGGGCGAACGAGGTGCTGCGCGGCATCGACTTCCGCGTCGAGCCGGGCGAGGTCGTCTGCGTGATCGGCCCGTCCGGGTCGGGCAAGTCGACGCTGCTGCGCTGCGTGAACCTGCTGGAGGAGCCGACGGCCGGGACGGTCGAGGTCGCCGGCGTGGACGTCACCGACCCCGACGCCGACATCGACGCCGTCCGCCGCCGGATCGGCATGGTGTTCCAGTCGTTCAACCTGTTCCCGCACCTCACCGCCCTCGGCAACGTCATGATCGCGCAGCGGAAGGTGCTGAAGCGGGACAGGGCGGAGGCCGAGCGGATCGCCAGGGAGAACCTGGAGCGCGTCGGGCTCGCCGACAAGGTCGGCTCCTATCCGGCGCAGCTGTCGGGCGGGCAGCAGCAGCGCGTCGCGATCGCCCGGGCCCTCGCCATGGGGCCCGAGGTGATGCTGTTCGACGAGCCGACGTCCGCCCTGGACCCGGAGCTGGTCGGCGACGTCCTCGGCGTCATGCGCGGGCTGGCGGAGCAGGGGATGACCATGCTCGTCGTCACCCACGAGATGAGCTTCGCGCGCGAGGTCGCCGACCGGGTCGTGTTCATGGACGCCGGCGCGGTCGTCGAGGAGGGCCCGCCCGCGCGGGTGATCGACGACCCGTCCCACGAGCGGACCCGGACGTTCCTGTCCCGCGTCCTCGATCCGGCGGCGGCACGGGTCGGAGAGGCCGAATAAGTCGGATATGTTCCGCTCAGCGGGAACGTTTCGATGGAACCCGCGCGCGTAACGTCGCGGTAACAGCGGCGCGGCATACTTCCACGTAGGACGTAGCGGCAGGCAGTACCGAGGGGAGTGGGACTTGGACCGTCAGCAGGAGTTCGTGCTGCGCACGCTGGAGGAGCGCGACATCCGCTTCATCCGGCTGTGGTTCACCGACGTGCTCGGGTTCCTGAAGTCGGTGGCCGTCGCCCCGGCCGAGCTGGAGGGCGCCTTCGGCGAGGGGATCGGCTTCGACGGGTCGGCGATCGAGGGCTTCGCCCGGGTATACGAGGCCGACATGATCGCCAAGCCGGACCCGTCCACGTTCCAGGTGCTGCCCTGGCGGTCGGAGTCGCCGGGCGTGGGCCGCATGTTCTGCGACATCCTCATGCCGGACGGGACGCCGAGCTTCGCCGACCCCCGCTACGTCCTCAAGCGGGCCCTCGCCCGCGCCGCCGACCTCGGCTTCACCTTCTACACCCATCCCGAGATCGAATTCTTCCTGCTCAACGACAAGCCGGAGGACGGCCGCGCGCCCGAGCCGGCCGACGCGGGCGGCTACTTCGACCACACCCCGCACAGCGCCGCGCACGACTTCCGCCGCAACGCGATCACGATGCTGGAGGCGATGGGCATCTCGGTGGAGTTCAGCCACCACGAGGGCGCCCCCGGCCAGCAGGAGATCGACCTGCGCTACGCCGACGCGCTCACCACCGCCGACAACATCATGACGTTCCGGCTGGTGATGAAGGAGGTCGCGCTGGAGCAGGGGGTGCACGCGTCCTTCATGCCGAAGCCGTTCACCGAGCATCCCGGGTCCGGCATGCACACGCACATGTCGCTGTTCGAGGGCGACCGCAACGCGTTCTACGAGCCGGGCGCGGAGTACAAGCTGTCCAAGGTCGGGCGGGCGTTCATCGCCGGGCTCCTGCGTCACTCGTCGGAGATCACGGCGGTGTGCAACCAGTTCGTCAACTCCTACAAGCGGCTGTGGGGCAACGTCGGGTCCGCCGCCGGGGCCGGGGGAGAGGCGCCGTCCTACATCTGCTGGGGGCACAACAACCGGTCGGCGCTCGTCCGCGTCCCGATGTACAAGCCGCACAAGGGCCACTCGACGCGCATCGAGTTCCGGTCGCTGGACACGGCGGCGAACCCGTACCTGGCGTTCGCGGCGATCCTCGGCGCCGGGCTGAAGGGCATCGAGGAGGGCTACGAGCTGCCGCCGGGCGCTGAGGACGACGTGTGGGCGCTCACCGTCGCCGAGCGGCGGGCTCTCGGCATCGAACCGCTCCCGCAGGACCTGGACGAGGCGATCCACGCGATGGAGCGCAGCGAGCTGGTGGCCGACATCCTGGGCGAGCACGTCTTCGACTTCTTCCTGCGGAACAAGCGGCAGGAATGGGAGGACTACCGGCGCCAGGTGACCGAGTTCGAGCGGAAGCGGCTCCTGGCCGTCCTCTAGGCGGGGTCCCGGATTACGGTGGAGTCCGTGACCGAGTCCCGCACTCCCGAGCGCCGCTCGTCCCTCGCGGGACGCCTGGCGCGGCTCGGCTTCACCGACGCCGCCCGCGCCGAGCGGCTCCTCCTGGACGCCGAGCAGGGCTCGGCCGCCCGTCCCGGCGACGATCTTCTCGACGCCCTCGGCGGCACCGCCGACCCCGACCTCGCGCTGGACGGGCTGCTCCGGCTGCTCCCGTCCGCCGACGGGAAGGGCGTCGGGGACGAGCTGCGCGAGGCGTTGGCCGGGGAGCCGGGGACGCGGGAGCGGATCATCGCCGTCCTCGGGGTGAGCGCCGCGCTCGGCGACCAGCTCGTCCGGCATCCGGAGCACTGGCGGGTCCTGCGCGACGAGGAGACCCCGGACGGGAGCCCCCGCGATGATCTGCTGGCCGCCGTCGGCGCCGATCCGGGCGCGGGGGAGCCGGTGGCGTCCGGGTCCGGCCGCGAGACCCTCCTCGCGCTGCGCGTCGCGTACCGCAGGCGGCTCCTCGCGCTGGCGGGACGCGACCTCACCGGCCGCGCGGACGTCGCCGACGTCGCCGCCGAGCTGGCCGACCTCGCCGCCGCGGCGCTGGAGGCGGGCCTCGCGATCGCGCGCGCCGACGTCCCCGGGCACGGCACGTGCCGCCTCGCCGTGATCGGCATGGGCAAGTGCGGCGGGCGGGAGCTGAACTACGTCAGCGACGTCGACGTGATCTTCGTGGCCGAGGCCCGGGAGGGCGAGAGCGAGGACCGGGCCCTGCGCACGGCGACGCGGCTGGCGTCGGCGATGATGCGGGCCTGCTCGGCCAGCACCGAGGAGGGCGCGCTCTGGGAGGTGGACGCGGCGCTGCGCCCGGAGGGCAAGGCGGGCCCGCTCGTGCGGACCCTCGCCAGCCACCGCGCCTACTACGAGCGCTGGGCCAAGACCTGGGAGTTCCAGGCGCTGCTGAAGGCCCGTCCCGTCGCGGGCGACGCCGAACTCGGCGCCCGCTACCTCGACATGATCACCCCGATCGTGTGGGACGCGGCGGAGGGGGAGAGCTTCGTCGAGGACGTCCAGGCGATGCGCCGCCGCGTCGAGGCCGACCTGAACGAGCGCACCGCCGACTCCGAACGGCAGCTCAAGCTCGGCCCGGGCGGGCTCCGGGACGTGGAGTTCGCGGTGCAGCTGCTGCAGCTCGTCCACGGCCGGTCCGACGAGACGCTCCGCGCCCGCGCCACCCTCGACGCGCTCGACGACCTGTCGCGGGGCGGCTATGTGGGGCGCGACGACGCGGCGGCGCTGTCGTCGGCGTACCGGTTCCTGCGGCGCGTGGAGCATCTCGTCCAGCTGCACCGGCTGCGGCGGACGCATCTCGTCCCGGACGACGAGGACGGCCTGCGCCGCCTCGGCCGCGCCCTCGGCCTGCGTCCCGACCCGGTCAGGGCGTTCACCGAGCAGTGGCGGCGGCACGCGCGGGAGGTCCGCCGCATCCACGAGAAGCTGTTCTACCGGCCGCTGCTGCTGGCGGTGGCGCGGCTGCCCGGTGAGGAGGCGCGGCTCACCCCGGCGGCGGCGGGCGCGCGGCTGGAGGCGCTCGGCTTCGCCGACCCGGCGGGCGCGCTCCGCCATATCGAGGCGCTCACCTCCGGCGTGTCCCGGCGCGCCGCGATCCAGCGGACGCTGCTGCCGGTCATGCTCGGCTGGTTCGCCGACGCCCCCGACCCCGACGCAGGGCTGCTCGGGTTCCGGCAGGTCAGCGACGCGCTCGGCACCACCCCCTGGTACCTGCGGCTGCTGCGGGACGAGGTGACCGTCGCCGAGCGGATGGCGTGGATCCTCGGCTCCAGCCGCTACGCCACCGACCTGCTGCTGCGCGCGCCCGAGGCGGTCGCGCTGCTCGGCAGCGACTCCGGCCTCGCCCCGCGCCCGATCGAGGCGCTGCGCACGGAGGCGCAGGCGGCGGTCCGCCGGTACGCCGAGGGGCGCGGGCCCGCCGAGGAGGCGGCCGCGGCGGTGCGGGCGCAGCGCCGCCGGGAGCTGTTCCGCGTGGCGGTCGCCGACCTGCTCGGCCTCGCCGACGTCCGGACGGTCGGGGACGCCCTCACCGGCATCGCCACCGTCACCGTCGAGGCCGCGCTCCAGGCCGCCACCGGCAAGATCGAGACCGAGACGCGGAAGCCGCTGCCGACGCGGCTGGCGGTCGTGGCGATGGGCCGGTTCGGCGGGCACGAGCTCGGCTACGGCAGCGACGCCGACGTCATGTTCGTCCACAACCCGGAGCCGGGCGCGGACGAGCGGGCCGCCGGACGCGCCGCGCACGCCGTCGCCGAGGAGCTGCGCCGCCTGCTCTCGCTGCCCGCGCCCGACCCGCCGCTGGTGATCGACCCGAACCTGCGTCCCGAGGGGCGGCAGGGGCCGCTCGTGCGGACGCTGGCGTCCTACGCCGCCTACTACGCCCGCTGGTCGGAGCCCTGGGAGGCGCAGGCGCTGCTGCGCGCCGACCCGCTGATCGGCGACGAGGGGCTCCGCGACCGGTTCCGCGCGCTGATCGACCCGGTCCGCTGGCCGGACGGCGGGATCGACGACGACGCCGTCCGGCAGATCCGGCGGCTGAAGGCGCGGATGGAGTCCGAACGGCTCCCGCGCGGCGTCGACCGGCGGCTGCACACCAAGCTCGGCCCCGGCGGCCTCGCGGACGTGGAATGGGTCGCGCAGCTCCTCCAGCTCCAGCACGCCCACGAGGTCCCGGGCCTGCGCACGACCCGCACCCTGGACGCGCTCGACGCGGCCGTCGAGGCCCGCCTGCTGGACGCGGAGGACGCCGCCGTCCTCGCCGAGGCGTGGTGCCTCGCCACCCGGATCCGCGGCTCGATCATGCTGGTGCGGGGCCGCGCGTCGGACCTGCTGCCCAACGATCACCACCGGGAGCGCAGCGCGGTCGCCCGCGTTCTCGGCTATCCGGCGGCGGGCGACCTCCTGGAGGACTACCGCCGTTACGCCCGCCGCGCCCGAGCCGTCGTCGACCGGGTCTTCTACGGCGCGGACTAGGCGCGGCGGAACGGGTGTCGTGCCCTAGGCGGGCTGCGATGTACGACCAGAGTTGTACGTGGAGCGCGTGGCGGCGCCTCCGGTGGCCGCGGCGGCGGGGCCGGGGGCCGGCTTTCCGGCGTCGCGGCGGACGCGGCTCGTGATGGCGTGGGCGATGCGGGCCCGCGCGACGATGACCGGTTCGGGATGCCGCACGTAGAGGACCCACGACAGCCACGCCGCGCCGCCGACCAGCGCGAACCCGGCCACCGCGTCCAGCACGTAGTGGTTGGCGGTGGAGAGGATCACGTACACGGTCGTGACCGGGTACAGCGCGCCGAGCGCCTTGGCCCACTTCTGCGTCGCCAGCCTGACCAGGACGATCCCGCACCACAGCGACCATCCGGCGTGCATGGACGGCATCGCCGCGTACTGGTTGGTGAGCGTCCCGGACGCGTCGCTGGCGTACAGGCCGAGCGAGTGCAGCGCGGTCACCGGGTCGACGAAGCCCTCGCTGTGCAGGAAGCGCGGCGGGGCCAGCGGGTACAGCCAGAAGCCGAGCAGCGCCACGCCGGTGGCCGTCATGATCGACGTGCGGAGCCACCGGTAGTGCTCCGGCCGGTAGCGGTACAGCCAGACGACGACCCCGAGCGTCACGATGAAGTGCGCCGTGGCGTAGAAGATGTTCGCGCCGCGCGCCAGCCAGGGCACCGACAGCAGGGTCTGATTCAGATGAAGCTCAACGTCCAGCCCCAGGTAGCGCTCCACGCCGAGGATCTGGTCGGCGTGCGCGAACGCGGGCCCGGTTCCGTCCTGAACCAGGATGATGCGCGTCAGCGTATAGGCGGTGTAGAAGAGCACCACCAGAAGAAGCTCACGCCACACCGGAGGCGCGGTGAGCACCCGTCGCCGCTTCGTCGCGGCCGCTGCTGTGGGGGGCGGTTGAGCCATGGTTTCCATCTTTGCCGCACGGCCCCCTAAAAGAGATCACCGCGACGAATGGTCTTCATCTCAGACTTGAGTAGTACGACCCTGATGCGGTATCCGGACTTTCGGGGGATGGCCCTCGGGGACGCCTCCCCCTCCGGCTCCCCCGTGGAGCCTGCTGGAGTTGATCAGGAGTCAGCATAGGAGGCCCTGGGTAGATCAAAGTCGCCCCCCGCGACACGAACGGGGGGACGAATGGCCCACTTTTGGGCGATACCTGGCATTGCGGTACTCGGCGCCACCGCGTTGGCCGCTTCCGGTCTGAACGCCGCTTCCGGGCGGACCTACTACGCCGCCGGAAGTACACACGAGGGCCAGGCCGCGCTGACGAGCATATCGGGTGCGAGCGTCCCGGGTGGGAGCGCCTCGGGGGCGGGCGTCCGCCCGCCGCGATGGACGCGGTGCACCGGGCTGCCGTCGCCGCCCCCGGGAACGGCACCGCCCCCCACCGGGTTCCGCTGCGCGACGCTGCAGGTGCCGCTCGACCACGCCAGGCCGTCCGGCGAGAAGATCGGCATCGCGCTGATCAAGGTCCCGGCCACCGGCGGGGGGCGCCGCATCGGGTCGCTGGTGTTCAACTTCGGCGGCCCCGGCGGCGAGGGCGTCGGCGCGCTCGCGCAGGCCGCGGACCGGTACTCCGAGCTCGGCGCCCGCTACGACCTGGTCGGGTTCGACCCGCGCGGCGTCGGCCGCAGCACCCCGGTCACGTGCGCCGGGCCACGGCAGATGGACGAGATCGCCGCCCGGGACGACACCCCCGACACCCCCGCCGAGGAGAAGGCGTACATCGGCGGGCGCGCCGCCTATGTCAAGCAATGCCAGGCGCGGTCGGGCAGGCTGCTGCCCCATGTCGGCACCCCGAACGCCGCCCGCGACCTGGACCTGATCCGCGCCGCGCTCGGCGACCAGAAGCTGCACTACTTCGGGATCTCCTACGGCACCTGGCTCGGCGGCGCGTACGCGCACCGGTTCCCCGGCCGGGTCGGACGGGCCGTCCTCGACGCCGCCGTCGACACCGGGCTCGCCACCAAGGACCTCTCGCTCCAGCAGGCGGCCGGGTTCCAGCGCGCCCTCGGCGCCTTCGGGGCCGCCTGCGTCCGGCTCGGCCGGAAGGCGTGCCCGCTGGGCAAGGACGGCCCGTCCGTCGTGAAGTCCACGGCGCGGATCCTCGCCGGGCTCGACCGCAGGCCGCTCAGAACGTCCGGCGGCCGCGAACTGACCCAGAGCCTCGGCACGACCGGGGTCGCCGCCGCGCTGTACTCCCGCGACGTGTGGCCCTACCTCGCGCAGGGCCTCGTCGACGCCGTGAAACGCCGCGACGGCTCGCTGCTGCTCGCGCTCGCCGACGCCCTGAACGGCCGGAAGAAGGACGGGACCTACAGCAACCTGACCGCCGCCAACACCGCGATCACCTGCGCGGACGGCACCGACCGCTACACCCCGGCCGACGTCCGGCGCCTCCTTCCCGCCTTCCGGAAGGCCTCGCCGATCTTCGGGACGTCCATGGCGTGGGGCCTGCTGCAGTGCACCGGCTGGCCGGTGAAGGGCGACGCCGCGGCCCGCACGGTGTCCGCCCCGTCCGCCGCGCCGATCCTCGTCGTCGGCAACACCGGCGACCCGGCCACACCGTACGCGTGGGCGCCCGCGCTGACCCGCGCCCTCGGCGGACGGGCGGCGCTCCTCACCTTCGAGGGGGAGGGGCACGGCGCCTACGACACCGGCGACCTCTGCGTCCGCACGCGGGTGAACGCCTACCTCCTGACCGGCGCCGTCCCGCCCACCGGAACGACCTGCGCCTGACCGGTCCGCCGCCTTTTTGGCAACATTCACCATTGATTCCGGCCGCCGGTATGGACTGGTCTAGACCAATGAGCGGAGGAGGATGATCATTATGAAGACTGGCGGCCGAACCCTCGTGTCCATCGCCGCGGTCGCGGCGCTCGGGCTGGCGCTGGCCCCGCCCGCCCACGCGCAGGCCCCGCCGGGCAAGGGCGGCCGGGCCTGCGACGTCGACGCCCAATTGGCCAGGATGACCGACGCCGAGAAGGTCGGGCAGATGGTCATGGTGTCCACCGGGGAGAAACCGGACGGCATGCCCGACGATGAGACCCGCCGCGCGATCCAGGAACTGAAGATCGGCTCGACCCTCACCCACGAGCCGCAGACCCCCGCGATCGCCGCCCGCTACGCCAACCAGATGCAGCGCTGGGCGCAGGACACCCGCCTCGGCCTGCCGCTCCTCGTCTCCGGCGACTTCGAGTTCGGCACGACCCACAACGTCCGCGAGGGCACGACGCCGCTGCCCAACGCGATGGGCATGGGCGCCGCCCGCGACCCCCGCCTCGCCCGCGAGGCCGCCGTGATCACCGCGGCGGAGGCCCGCGCGATGGGCTTCCACTGGGGCTACGCGCCGGTCGCCGACGTCAACACCAACCCCGCCAACCCGATCATCGGCGTCCGGTCCTTCGGCGAGCGCACCGAGCTGGTCAGCGACCTCGTCGAGGCGCAGGTGCGCACCTACAACAGGGCCGGCCTGATCGCGACGCCCAAGCACTTCCCCGGGCACGGCGACACCGAGTTCGACAGCCACCTGCAGCTCCCGGCCGTCAAGTACGACCGCGCCACCCTCGAAAAGGTGCACCTGCCGCCGTTCCGCGCCGCCATCGAGGCCGGCGCCGACTCGATCATGACGGCGCACGTCGTGGTGGAGGCCATCGACCCCGACCTGCCCGCCACCCTGTCGCCGAAGGTCCTGACCGGCCTGCTCCGCGAGGAGATGGGCTTCGACGGGCTGATCGTCACCGACGCGATGGACATGGACGCCATCGACAAGAACTGGGGCACCCGCCAGGCCACGGTGATGGCGATCGAGGCGGGCGCGGACATCGTCATGTCCACCGGCGACTACGCGACCCACGCCGAGGCGGTCGACGCGCTCGCCGACGCGCTGGCCGACGGCTCGCTGAGCCGGGAACGGGTGGACGAGTCCGTCCGGCGCGTCCTCGGGCTCAAGTGCAAGTACAAGGTGGGCGACCACCGCTACGCCGACCCGAAGACGGCCGAGAAGGTCTCCGGCAACAAAATGTTCCAGCGGCGCGCCCTGAACATGGGACTCGCCGCCACCACCCTGGTGCGCAACGAAGGCGGCGTCCTCCCGTTCGACGCCGAATCCGACGACAGGACGCTCGTCGCGGGCGCCGTCCAGACCCAGGTGTTCGCCGACCAGGTCGCCGCCGTCGCCGACGGCCCCGTGGAGACCTGGCAGTCCGCGACGACGAACCCGACCGACGCGGAGATCGCCGACGCCGTCAAGCGCGCCGCGTCCGCCGACCGGATCCTCGTCGCGACGTTCTCGTCCGGACCGCTCCCCGCGGGCCAGGCGAAGCTCGTCAAGGCCCTCCAGGCGACGGGCAAGCCGGTCGCGGCGCTCGCGATCGGGCTGCCGTACGACCTGACGTCCTACCCGGACGTCAAGGCCTACATCGCGACCTACGGCACCACGGCCCGCACCCAGCGGATCGACCTGACCATGCACAAGGCCGCCGCGCGCGTCGTCTTCGGCGAGCAGCCCGGCGGGCGCCTGCCGGTCACGATCAAGGACCTGTACCCCTACGGCCACGGCCTGCGGTACTGACCGTCCTCCAGCCACCCACCGGCTCCGCTGGACCGCCCGGGTGCGCCGCCTCCCCCGATCGGCGCACCCGGGCCCTTCCTAGACGATCTGCTCCACCCTCATGGGCTCCTTGAGGGCGTTGCCGACCGTGCAGTACTTCTCGTGCACGCGCTGGGCGACGGCCTTCAGCACGTCCGCGGCCTTGTCGTCGCCCTCGGGGAGCTCGACGTCATAGGTGACCGTGATCGTGCCGTACGTGCTCGTCGCGACCTTGTCCGCGTGGACGGTCGCGGCGAGCCGCGCCATCCGGTGCCCGCGCTGCGCGGTCAGCGGCTCCACGGTCACCAGCTCGCAGCCGCCGAGCGCCGCCAGCAGCAGCTCGCCCGGCGTGAAGGCGCCCTCGTCGTCCGCGCCGCCGATGGCGACCCGCGCGCCCCGGTCGTTGACCGCCTGGAACCCGTCCTCGGTGCGCTCCACCCTGACCTCGGCCATGTGCCATCCCCTCTGATCGCGTGCTTCCGCCCGCCTGAACAGCGACCCCGCCCGGGTTCTTCCCCACAGGGCACATGCCGCTCAGGACGCGGCGAGCCGCTCCTGCTCCTCCTGGACGATCTGCCGCGCGAGGGCCTGCTCGGAGATGTCGACCGCGTCCGGCGTCCGCTCGGCGAGATCGCTGCGGCGCGCGTACTCGTCGAACAGCCTGGCCTTGAGCTGGAGGATCTCCAGCATCCGCTCGTCCACGCTGCCCGGGGTCAGCAGCCGGTGGACCTGCACCGTCCGCACCTGCCCCATCCGGTGAGCGCGCGCGACGGCCTGCGTCTCCATCGTCGGCTTCACCTGCGGCTCACAAATGATCACAACGGACGCGGCCTGCAGGTTCAGCCCCACGCCACCCGCCTGGATCTGCGCGAGAAGCACGGCATGCCCGGGCGCCTCGGTGAACGCGTCGACCAGCTCCTGGCGCCGCACCGGCGCGACATCGCCCGAGATCGGCCCCCGCGCGTTCGGCAGCGCGTCCCGGACGGTGGCGAGCACGTCCCGGAAATAGGAGAAGATCACGACCTTCAGCTCGTTGGCCGCCGCCTCCTCGACCAGCTCCACCAGCCGGTCGAGCTTCGCCGACTTCTTCGGGACGGCGTACGCGGCCCGGCGCATCGCCATGAAGTTGCCGTCGGCCACGGCCCGCCGATAGGCCCTGGCATCGGCCCTGCTGAACTCCTCCAGCTCGTCCACGTGCACGACCTCGGGCAGTTCGACGAGCACGTCCCGCTGGTTGCGCCGCAGGTAGACCGGCGCGACCGCCGACCGGAACGCCCGCGCCCCCACCGCCGCGTCATGCGGCCGGATCTGCTTCGCCACCTCCGGCCGCAGATGCGCGACCAGGCTCCGGAACTCCTCGACCCGGTTCTCCATCGGCGTACCGGTCAGAAAGAGAACGTTCTCCGTCCGCTTGCACCAATAGGCGACCGCTTGAGCACGCCGCGTCTCGTGATTCTTCGCGTAATGGGCCTCGTCCACCACGAACATCCCGAGTTCCACATGCTCCGGCACATCCAGCGAATGGAGTGTGGCGAGGGTCGTGACGGCGATTCCACCATCCCCGACCCACTTCTCCAGCGCGGTCTGCCGCCCCGCCCCGTGCAGGGGATGCGCCGCCAGCTTGCAGCGCGACTCGATCTCCCGCACCCAGTTGATCAACACGCTCGCCGGGCACGCGACGAGGAAATGCGTAGCGCCCTGAGCCCGCAGATGCGCCATCGCCGCGATCGCCTGGATGGTCTTCCCCAGCCCCATCTCGTCGCCCAGGATGACCCGCCGCTGGACGAGCGCGAACCGCGCCCCGAAGGACTGGTACCCGCGCAGGGAAACCCGCCGGAACCCGTCGTCCAGCGGCTGATGCTTGACCCGCGCCGCGAGATCACCCGGCAGGAACCCTTCGGCCGCCTCCCGCTCCGGCACCAGCGCCGCGAGATCCGCCAGCAAGGTCTGGTAGTCAGAGGCCCGCAACTCGAAGTCGATCCAGGCCTCATCACCGGAGACATGGGGCCGCAGTAGATCAACCGACCCCTGCGACATCAGCAGCCGGGCGCCCTCCGCCCCCCTCAACGCCTCCGCCAGCCGACCGACCGCTTCCCGGGCCCGCTCCCGCCGCGCGGGCCGCGCGAAGATCTTCCGCCACCACGACCCCAGGGGCCGCGCGTCCCGCACCAGCGGCCCGAACCGCTGCTCCACGTCCTGGGCCGCGGCCCGCGCACGCGGCAGCTCCGGCCCGGCGTTCACCAGCCGGTGCAGCGCGACGACCAGCGGCGTCGTCACCTCGTCCCGCCGCTCCACATCGATCCGCACGCCCGCCGACTGCTCGGCCGCCTCCGCCAGCCCGCCCGCCGCCGCATGCAGCTGCTGCGCGGTCTGCGGCCCGATCCCCGGCAGCAGCTGGAGCCGGTACCGCGTCGCCTCCAGCACATCGGCGACGCTCGTGAACCCGGCCTCCTCCAAGGGCCCGAGCCGGAGCCGCCCGTCCGTGACGTCCTTCAGCCGGGCCAGCGGAATCGACCGCAACTGCTCCCGCGCCGCCTCCACCCGCAGCGGCTTCAGCGCCCCCTGCACCTCGGACACGGCCCGCCGATGGTCGGCCAGCAGGTCCCGCGCGGCGCCCAGCAGCGAGTGAGCGTCCCGCAGGACGCCCTTGGCCTCGTCCGTCATCGCGCTCCTAACCCACACACTCCGCCCACATGATGCCAGCGCCCGCCGACAGGGCATGGAGGTCCTCGGTAATCAGGGTGCGGACGCGAAAGAGCCCCCTGAGAGCGGTCCCAGGAGGCTCTTGTCGCCGGCGAAGACCCGGCCCAGTGCTCAGATGTCGTAGTAGAGCTCGAACTCGTGGGGGTGGGGGCGGAGGCGGATGGGGTCGATCTCGAACTCGTTCTTCATCGTGATCCAGGTCTCGATGAGGTCGGGCGTGAAGACGCCGCCTTCGAGGAGATAGTCGTGGTCGGCCTCCAGGGCCTCCAGGACCTCCTGCAGCGAGCCGGGGACCTGCGGGATCGCGCGGGCCTCCTCCGGCGGGAGCTCGTAGAGGTCCTTGTCCACGGGCTCGGCGGGCTCGATCTTGTTCTTGATGCCGTCCAGGCCCGCCATGAGCATGGCGGAGAAGGCCAGGTACGGGTTGCAGGACGGGTCCGGCACGCGGAACTCGACGCGCTTGGCCTTCGGGTTCGAGCCGGTGATCGGGATGCGGATGCAGGCCGAGCGGTTGCGCTGGGAGTAGACCAGGTTGACCGGGGCCTCGTAGCCCGGGACGAGCCGGTGGTAGCTGTTCACGGTCGGGTTCGTGAACGCCAGGAGGGACGGCGCGTGCTTGAGCAGGCCGCCGATGTAGTAGCGGGCGTTGTCGGACAGGCCCGCGTAGCCGACCTCGTCGTAGAAGAGGGGGGCGCCGTCCTTCCAGAGGGACTGGTGGCAGTGCATGCCTGAGCCGTTGTCACCGAAGATCGGCTTCGGCATGAACGTGACGGTCTTGCCCGCGGCGCGCGCGACGTTCTTGACGATGTACTTGTAGAGGAGGAGCTGGTCGGCGGTCTTCAGGAGCGTGTCGAACCGGAAGTCGATCTCGGCCTGGCCGGCGGTGCCGACCTCGTGGTGCTGCATCTCGACGTGGATGCCGCAGGCCAGGAGCTGGGAGACCATCTCCGAGCGCAGGTCGGTGTAGTGGTCCATCGGCGGGACGGGGAAGTAGCCGCCCTTGTACGGGGGCTTCGCGCCGAGGTTGCCGCCGGGCTCCTCGCGGCCGGTGTTCCACGCGCCCTCGACCGAGTCGAGGTAGTAGTAGCCGGCGTTCGCCTTCGTCTCGAACCGGACGTCGTCGAAGATGTAGAACTCGGCCTCGGGACCGAAGTAGCAGGTGTCGGCGATGCCGGTGCCGCGCAGGTAGTCCTGCGCCTTCTTCGCCACGTTGCGCGGGTCGCGGCTGTACGGCTCGCCGGTCAGCGGGTCGTGGACGAAGAAGTTCAGGTTCAGGGTCTTGTGCTGGCGGAACGGGTCGACGACGGCGGTGGACGGGTCCGGCAGCAGGAGCATGTCCGACTCGTGGATCTCCTGGAAGCCGCGGACCGAGCTGCCGTCGAACATCAGCCCCTCGGTGAAGACGCTCTCGCCGAAGCTCTCGACGGGGAACGTGAAGTGCTGCATCTTGCCCGGCAGGTCCACGAACCGGCAGTCGACGAATCGCACACCCTCGTTCCTGATGTAGCTCAGGACCTCTTCGGCGCTGCTGAACATCCGGCCTCCTTGAGCGCTTCTCGGTCCTGGCAGGCTAGGACGGCGCCGTTTCCCGGCCGTGTCTCATATGTTTCCGGTGTGTTACGCGTCCGGCGGGAGAACGCGCCCGGGGGGTGCCCCACACGCGTGACCTGTGAGATTCTGGAGGAGGGATGCGGCGGGCGCCGTTGGAGGCGGCCGACATGCGCGATACCCGTCCGAACCCGATCTGGCCCGTCGATTGGACGTCGGCCGGACGCCTGGACATCAGCCTCGAGAATCTGCCGTCCGAGCCAAGGCTGGCGGCCCATCGGATGCTGGACCGTCTGGCGGCGCTGGCGCACGCGGCGGACGGCGGCGCCACGGACGGAGCCGACGCCTTCCGCGAGACCGTACGGGACCTCGCCACGGCCTCGTGGCCGACCCGCGATCCCGGGCCGACCGGGCCGGCGTACCGGGGCGGCGTGCCAACGCTCATCGACCACACCGGCCTGAACGCCCTGCACGTCGCCGCCGCCCGGCTCGCCGGACCGGACGGCTCCGCGCTCGTGCTCCGGCTGACGCTCGCCGCGCTCACCGCCGAGGCGGAGATCCTCGGAGACGGCTACCTGACCGACCGCGCGTTCCTCGGCGGCGGTGGAAGCGGCGGCGCGCCCCGCAGGGCCGCGCGCGGCGGGGCCGCCACGGCGGCCAAGTGCGTGAAGCTCCTGGACAACCTGATCGAGTTCGAGGACTACAACTTCCCGCTGCCCGTCCCGGACGGCCCCGTCAGCTGGACGACCGGCATCGAGTCCGTCGAGGTCATCGGCCCGTGCGACAGCACGCCGACCCTGGTGGTCCACGGCCACGGATTCGGTGCGGCCGCCCCGCCGGGGGTCAGCGTGATCGCCCCCCGCTGGAACGAGGCGGAGCTCACGGTCGAGTACAGGCCGGTGCAGGTCGTCGGCTGGACGGACACCGCGGTCACCGTGAGGCTCGGCGCCGACGCGGTCGGCGGCGGCCTCGCGTTCGCGGACGTGGGCTGGATCTCCGCGTACAACCAAGCCGTGAAGGACCGCAACAGGCGCGTCGCCCGGAAGATGCACCAGGCAGGCTGCCCCGGCTACGGCCCCTCCGCCCACGCGCAGATCTGGGGCGAGTGGTCGGGGAAGCCGCCGGTGACCGCGGCCAACACGTACGCGGCAGGGCCTCCGCACCTGAGCGCCGAACTCACCCCGTCCGGCGCCCGGGAGATGTGGAGCGACGACCAGCTCCACCTGGGCATCGGGCAGGCGTTCACGCTGGGCTGGAAGGCCGTCAACGCGGACACCGTCACGCTCCGCGCGACCGGGGAAGCCGGCGCGATCCTCGCCGCCGCGGGGCAGGCCGCCCCCGCGGCCGTCGGCGCGGAAGGGCATCTGCCGCTCCCGCGTCCAGTGAGCCCGCCCTCGCCGGGTTCACCCTGGAGGCGGGCAACGCGTGCGGCACCGTCCGGGCGACTCTCGAGACGGTGATCACAGGGCCGCCGCTGCGGTCGCCGGACCTCACCGTGCTCCAGTCGCTGCCCGGCGGGAACGTCGACGTCATCCCCTTCAGCGGCGTCGAGCTGGTGAGTCCCGGCCACGGGCCCTCGATACCGCTGGTGGGGCAGAAGCGCACCGTCGTCCGGGTCGAATGGTGGACGGCGATCCGGCAGGTCCCCGCCGGCGAGCCGATCACCGCCGAGGCCCAGCTGGAGGTGACCGGCCCGCTCGGGGTCGGGCAGTCCAGCGTCGTGCTGCGGCCGAGCCTCAACACCGCCGATCCGCAGCCGCCGGCGAAGCTGCAGCTCACCTCCCAGCGGCCGTTCGCCTCCACCACCGAGTTCGAGCAGTGGGTCGCGGCCGGTGGCAGCCCGGAGACGTTCGACTTCGTCGTCCCACCCGGGCTCTGCGTGGGAGACGTCGCCCTCCAGGTGACCCTGCGGGCCTGGAACCCCGAGGGCGAGGTCTGGACGTCGCAGGCCGGCACGGTGGTGAAGTTCCATCCCCGGCGGCACGTCAAGATCCGCTACCGGCCGCACGACCGGCCCGCGTACACCGATTCCGACGGTGTGACGCACGCGTACATCCCGGCACCGGACGACGAGGAGTGCATGGCCGTCCTGCGGGACGCCGCCACGATGCTGCCCATCCCGGACCCGGAGATCATCAGGATCCCCGGCGAGGCCGACACGGCCGCCGGCCACCTCATCGAGGACCTGCGGGAGCTGCGCGGAGGCACCGAGACCCCGCAATGGCGCGAGGAGATCTGGCTGGTCGTCGGACCCGCCGGGGTCGGCGGCTACGCCCCTGGGCAGTGGACGGCGGCCACCGACGCCACCGCGCTCACCACCGCGCACGAGATCGGCCACCTCTTCGACCAGAACCACCTGCGGCTCTGCAGCCTCAGCATGGACCCCGGCAGCGACGACCCCGCGTACTTCCCCGACTCGGGCGACGTGCGGGTCATCGGCTGGGACGTCTACGGCGATCACGACGTGCGCGGCGCCCGCGACCTCATGGTCCGCACGTACTGCCCCGAGCCCACCTGGCCCAGTCCGGAGCGGTGGCGCCGCGTTTTCCTGAAACTAGGGCCCGGTTAGGCGAGGAGGACGGACATGAATCCCGTGCATGTCACCGGAACCGTCGACGCCGAAGGCGGGTTCACCCCCGGCTGGTGGGGCGGCGCGCCGCCCGGCGCGATCCGCCCCGACGGGGCCGGCTCGGGATGGACCGTCGTGGCGCTCGACGAGACCGGCCGGGCCGTCGCGCGCGTGGGCGCGGCCATCGTGACCGTGCCCGTCTGCCCCGGCGAGCCGTACCGTCAACTCGAAGCGGTCCTCGACCTCCCGGAGTCGGCGGCCGCCGTCACCGTCCTGGACGGCGGGCGCGAGGTGTTCCGCAGACCGGTCCCCGCGCCGCCCGCCGGGATCCGCGTCGAGCAACGGGACGGCGAGGCCCTGGTCCACGTCGACGGGCCCCGGCCCCCGCCCGGCGCCCACCTCGTGGCGCGCTGGGAGTCCGGCGGCCGGCGCCCGCCGGTGCCCGCGGGCGACATCGTGGACGTCGGCGCGGGCGCACGCTCGGCGCTGTCCATGGATCCCGGCGAGCTGCCCGGCGGCCGCGAGTACCGGCTGCGCGTCGACTACAGCGACGGGATCCGCACGGTCACCGCGCTCAGCGAGCCGGTCACCGTCCCCGCGCGGCCCCCGAACCCGGTGATCGAGGCGCCCGCCACGGGGCTGGAGATGTTCGACGACGGCTGGCTGGGCCTCGACGGCCGGCTCGGCGGCGACGGGGATCCCGGATCGCTGACCTGGCTGCTCGACGATGAGCCCGTCGGTACCGGGCCGCACCTCCGGGTCGTCCGGCCGCCGTCGGGGACCCACGTCCTCACCCTGCGGTACGGCGACGACGCCGACTCCCGGCAGCTGACCGTCCACCAGGCGCCGGTCGCCGAAGTCCCCGAGCGGGGCTGGTCGCCGCCGTGGCGCACCGCTCCGTACCGTGTCGTCGGGGTGGCCGCCCGCGCCGGGCAGCAGGGGACCGGATAGCGTAGACGCCATGAGCAGTGGCAAGAGCGGGCCGCGCTGGACGCAGACGTGGCTCGGCGGGGCGCCCTCGGCCGGGGTCGATCTGGGAGAGCCGGGGGAGCGGCTCGGCCTTCCGAAGAGCGGCAGCGGCTCCGTCGCGTCCTACTCCCGGCGGCTGGTGGCGCTGTTCCTCGACTGGGTTCTGGCGCTGCTGGTGGCGAGCCTCCTCGCGCGGTCGTTCGGCTGGGAGCCGGCGGAGCGCAGCATGTGGACGACGGTCATCTTCGCGGTCTACGCGTGGCTGTCGATCGCGTTCGTGGGCGTGACGATCGGGAAGCGGCTGTGCGGGATCCACGTCGCCCGGCTGGACGGGCGCCCGGTGGGGCTCGGCTGGGCGCTGGCCCGGACGGTGCTGCTGGTCCTCGTCGTCCCGGCGTTGATCTGGGACCGGGACTATCGCGGGTTGCACGACCGCGCCAGCAACACCGCTGTCGTCAATATCTGAGCATGGAAAAGCGCCCTCGGGTGGAGGGCGCTTTCGTCAGCGCATCTTGGGCTTCGGGCCCTTGGGCATCTTCGCGCCCTTCGGGATCGGGCCCTTCGGCATCTGCATCGACCTGGGGAGCGCCTGGAGCCGGTCGTTCAGCTCGGCCACCTGGCCCTTGGTGAGGTTGCGGGGCAGCTTCATCAGGTGCCGCTGGAGCTTGTCCACCGGGATCTGGCCCTCGTCGGACCCGACCTGGACGTCATAGATCGGCACCTGCTGCGCGGCGCGGGAGAGGCGCTTCTTCTCGGCGCCGAGGAGCTGCCCGACCCGGTTGCGCGGGCCCTCCGACACCAGCACCACCCCGGGGCGGCCCACCGCGCGGTGCACCATGTCGAGGTTGCGGTTGCCGCTGACGGCCTCGGTGATCGTCCAGTTGCCGCGCATGTTCTTCAGGATCGCGGCGGCCGCGCCCGGCTGCCCGGCGATCACCTTGTACTGCGCGCGCTGCGCCATCTGACCGAACACGATCATGCCGACGGCGACGGCGGCGAGGACGCCCAGCGGGATGAAGAACCACAGCTGGCCGAAGAGCAGCCCGATCAGGATGACGACGGCCAGCGTCCCGATCGCCGACGCGAACACGATCGGCAGGGCCTTCGGGTCGGCCTGCCGGAGCACCTGGGCGACCATGCGGATCTGCTTGAGGCGGCCCGGACGCTCCTGGGCCCCGTCCGTGGGCGTTTTCGACATGGTTACAAGGATAGTCGGGTCGGACGCCCGTCCCGACAGCCCCCGGATCTACGCGCGGGCTTCGATGGCCTGCTTGTAGAGGCGTCCGGCGCGGTAGCTGGAGCGGACCAGTGGGCCTGACATGACGCCTGCGAAGCCGATCTGTTCGGCCTCGGCCGACAGCTCGACGAACTCCTCGGGCTTCACCCACCGCTCCACCGGGTGGTGGCGGGCGCTGGGGCGCAGGTACTGGGTGATGGTGATCAGCTCGCACCCGGCGGCGTGCAGGTCGCGCAGAGCCTGGGAGACCTCGTCGCGGGTCTCGCCCATGCCCAGGATCAGGTTGGACTTGGTGACCAGGCCGTCCTCGCGGGCGCGGGTGATCACCTCCAGGGAGCGCTCGTAGCGGAAGCCGGGGCGGATCCGCTTGAAGATCCGCGGCACGGTCTCCACGTTGTGCGCCAGCACCTCGGGCCGGGCGGAGAACACCTCGGCGAGCTGCTCGGGGACGGCGTTGAAGTCGGGGATGAGCAGCTCGACACCGCAGCCGGGGACGGCGGCGTGGATCTGCCGGACGGTCTCGGCGTACAGCCAGGCGCCGCCGTCGTCCAGGTCGTCGCGGGCGACGCCGGTGATGGTGGCGTAGCGCAGGCCCATCGTGGCGACGGACTCGGCGACGCGGCGCGGCTCGTCGCGGTCCAGGGCGGCGGGCCTGCCGGTGTCGATCTGGCAGAAGTCACAGCGCCGGGTGCACTGGTCACCACCGATCAGGAACGTCGCCTCCCGGTCCTCCCAGCACTCGAAGATGTTGGGACAGCCCGCCTCCTGGCAGACCGTGTGCAGGCCCTCGGACTTCACCAGCCCGCTGAGTTCGCGGTACTGGGGGCCCATCTTCAGCCGCGTCTTGATCCAGTCGGGCTTGCGCTCGATGGGGGTCTGGCTGTTGCGCGCCTCGACGCGCAGCAGCTTGCGCCCCTCTGGGGTCACCGTCGTCACGGCACCCAGCGTACGTCGCGATCTCCGGTCCCGGCACACCGCCCGCCGCCCCACCGCCGACGCGGCCCGACGGGCGGTTTCCGACCGGGTGGGGCTCAAAGGCATCTCGGAGCGGTATCGAACGGATGACAGTGGCCCGTCCCATCCGCCGATTCGGTGTGTTTCCCCCATGCCCAACAGTGGATCTCTCTAGGGTGACTCCCTGTCGTCACGCAAAAGCGTCAGCAGGAGGACCGCCGTGGGTCTGGCAATGTCGTACCTCAGGGTGCCGCCGGTGCTGGAAGGTGAGCAGGATCCGGGACGGATCGCCCGCCATGTCTTCGGCGACCCGCAATGGCGCCGGCGCGGCGCGTCCGTCCTGTTCGAGCTCGGCTGGGCGTGGCAGGCGATGCACTACCTCTGCACCGGCGACGCGTGGGACGGGCGCCAGCCCGAGGCCGACGTCGTGTGCGGCGGGCGGCTGCTCACCGAGGACGGCGCCGACGAGCTGGGCATGGACGTGATCTACCTCGCGCCGGACCGGGTGAAGCCCGCCGCCGACCACCTTACGGCGACACCGTTCGGCGAGCTCGCCGGGCGGTTCGACCCGGCGGCGATGGGCAAGGCCGGCGTCCAGGACGCGAACCGGCTCGACGCGACCGCCCGCGACAAGCTCCTCAAGCCCGCCTACAAGGGGCTCGGGGAGTTCTTCACGGCCGCCGCCACCGAGGGTCAGGCCGTCTACAAGGTGATGGCCGCCGGATCCTGACGCCCCGCCAGGGCCTCGAGCTGCGCCGCCGTGCGGTGCAGCGTGCCCGCCGCGCCGAGCGCGGCGGCCAGATGCCGCTCCACCAGCGGGACGATCTCGGCGACCGTGACGTCCCGGCCGAGCTCCCGGCGGAGGTTCGTGGAGCCCGCGTCCCGGATCCCGCACGGGACGATCCTGTCGAACCAGCCCATGTCGTTGTCGCAGTTCAGCATGAACCCGTGCATCGAGACCTCCCGCGACACCCGGACCCCGATCGAGCCGATCTTGCGGTCGGGCGTGCCGGCGACCCACAGCCCGCTGCGGCCCTCGACGGTGATCGTCTCCAGGCCGAGGTCGGCGCAGACGTCCATCATCATCTGCTCCAGCAGCCGCACGTAGCCGACGACGTCGACCGGGTCGGGCAGCTTGATGATCGGGTAGCCGGTGAGCTGCCCGGGGCCATGCCAGGTGATCTTGCCGCCGCGGTCCACGTCCACGACCGGCGCGCCCGGGTCGCCGACCGGCCGGTCGAGCCTGCCGGTGCGCTTGCCCGCCGTGTAGACCGGCTCGTGCTCCAGCAGCAGGACGGTGTCGGGGATCGCGTCGTCCACGCGCAGGGCATGCATGCGTCTCTGCAGTTCCCAGCCCTCGACGTAGGGGACGGCCGCCGTGCCGAACCCCGCGTGCACCACCACCAGCTCGCGTACGTCCACATCGCTCACACGAGCCAGCTTAAAGCCCAGGAAATCCCGGGAAATCCCCGGGTTCTACAGGGAGGCGAGCAGGCGGGGCTCCAGGCGGAACTCCTTCGCCGTGCCAGGGCCGTCCGGCTCGACGCGGTAGGCGCCCGCGTCCTTCAGGTAGGAGACGGCCTGGACGAACTCGGTGCCGACGTAATGCAGCGCCACGCCCTCGTCGGCCGCGTACCCGCCGGGGAGCGTCCCCTCGCCGACGAGCTGCTGCAGCAGCGGGCGGCGCTGCGGCTCGCTGTCGTAGTGCACGCCGCACGAGTACGGCAGGAACCCGAGGCCGTCGGTCAGCGGCCGCAGCTGCGGGCCGAACGAGTCGGTGGTGCCGCCGACGTGCCAGCACAGCGCGCCCGCGCTCTGCCCGGACAGCACCACGCCCTCCTGCCACGCCTCCCGCAGGGCGCCGTCCAGGCCGTGCAGCCGCCACAGGGCCAGCAGGTTCGCGACGCTGCCGCCCGCCACGTACACCAGGTCCTGGTTCAGCAGGTGCGACCGGACGTCGGGGACGTTCGGCATCGGGAACAGCGACAGATGGCTGACCTCGGCGTCCATCGCGGAGAACGCGGCGTAGAAGCGGGAGGTGTACTCGGCGCCGTCGCCGAGCGCGGTGGTCAGGAAGCAGACCCTGGGACGGTCCTGGCCCGTCAGGTCGAACGCGTAGCGCAGCAGCGGGCTCGGTTCGAGGCCGTACCGCCCGTCCGGGACGAAGCTGCCCCCGCCGATCGCGAGGATGTGCGGCTGTCCGTCGGTGCTCAATTCACCCTCCTGATGGACCACGCTTGCCCAATGTCACGGTTTGACTACGTCACCGTATGGCCGCCCTGCGGAAACGGCTCCGACTTTGACGTTTCTTGGCGATCACAGGAGGTCCCGTAGGGCCGCGTCGACGTCCTCGTGCGCGAACCGGAACCCGGCCTCCTGCAGCCGCCGCGGCAGGACCCGCTGGCTGATCAGCGGCCCCTCGTCGGCGAAGCCGCGCAGCGCCGCCCGCAGCGCGGCCTTCGGGACGGTCAGCCGCGTCGGCCGGTGCAGCGCGCGGCCGAGCGCCCGCGTGTAGGCGTCGTTGGTCACCGGGTTCGGCGCGGTCAGGTTGACCGGCCCGGCGATCTCGTGGTCGATGAGGAAGCGCAGCGCGGCGACGTGGTCGCGGATGGAGATCCAGCTCGTCCACTGGACGCCGTCGCCGAGCCTGCCGCCCAGGCCGAGCCTGAACAGCGGGAGCGTGGTGCCCAGCATGCCGCCCTCGCGGGCCAGGACGATCCCGCTCCGCGGGTGGACGACGCGGACGCCGGCCTCCCCGGCGGGCGCGGCGGCGGCCTCCCAGTCGCGGACGAGCGCCGCCAGGAACCCGCGGCCCGCCGGGCTCTTCTCGTCGGCCTCCTGGCCGCCGGTGTCGCCGTAGTACCCGATCGCCGACCCGCAGACCAGCACGGGCGGCCTCCGGTCGGCGGCGGCGATGGCCTCGGCGATCGTCCGGGTGCCGTGCACGCGGCTGTCCCTGATCTTGCGCTTGTACGCCTTCGTCCAGGGCCGGTCGCCGATGCCGGCCCCGGCCAGGTGGACGACCGCGTCCGCGCCCTCCAGCGACCCCGCCTCGACACAGCCGTCGGCGGGGGACCACCGCGCCTCGTCGGCCCGGGACGGTTCCCGCCTGATCAGCCTGGTGACCTCGTGACCGTCCCCCCGCAGCGACCGCACCAGCGCCGAGCCGATCAGGCCCGACGAGCCCGTGATGGTGACCCTCATGGCACCACCCTAGGCGGAAGCCCGCCACCATACGTTGAGATTCTCACGCTCTGGGGTGCGTTTTCCGATCAGTGGCCTTCGTCCCTGGGCCAGTTCCCGCTGACCGACGAAAGCGGGGACCCCGCCGCAGCGGGGTCCCCGGGTGGTCAGGCGGAGGGGGTCAGAGCCCGAGCTCGGACTCGAAGTTGCCCTCCTCCAGGCGGTGCTTGATCGTGGCGAGGAAGCGGGCGGCGTCCGCGCCGTCGATCAGGCGGTGGTCGTAGGTCAGCGCCAGGTACACCATCGACCGCACCGCGATGACCTCGCCGAGGTCCGGGTCGTCGATGACGGCGGGACGCTTCACGACCGCGCCCGTCCCGAGCATGCCGACCTGCGGCTGGTTCAGGATCGGGGTGTCGAACAGCGCGCCGCGGCTGCCGGTGTTGGTCAGCGTGAACGTGCCGCCGGCCAGCTCGTCCGGGCTCACCTTGTTGGTGCGGGTGCGCTCGGCGAGGTCGGCGATCCGCTGCGCGAGGCCGCCCAGGTTGAGCTGGCCCGCGTTGTGCACGACCGGGACCATCAGGCCGCGCTCGGGGACGTCCACCGCGATGGAGAGGTTCTCCACCTCGTGGTAGGTGACCTCGTTGGTCTCGCCGTTGATGACCGCGTTCAGCTTCGGGTGCGCCTTGAGCGCCTCGACCGTCGCCAGCGCGAAGAACGGCAGGAACGACAGCTTGACGCCCTCGCGGGACTGGAAGTCGGCCTTGGCCTGCTCCCGCAGCCGCGCGATCTTGGTGATGTCCACCTCGACGACGGTGGTGAGCTGCGCGGACACCTGCAGCGACTCCACCATGCGGCGGGCGATCGTCTGCCGCATCCGGGACATCTTCTCGGTCCGGCCGCGCAGCGCGAGCTGCTCGGCGGGTGCGCCGGCGGGCGCCGGGGCGGCGTGCCTGCCGGCCGGTGCCTGCGGTGCGGCGGCGGGGGCCGCGGCCGGAGCGGGGG
>NZ_SMJX01000667.1 GCF_004348535.1 Actinomadura sp. KC216 | reverse complement strand
TCTCTGCGGAGGTTGTGGTGCGTGCTGGGGGTTTTGCCGTCGTCGGTAGGTCGGTGTTCGTCGGCTGTCGGGCCCTGGCGGGTTGTCGGGTGCGTGTGGCTGGTTCGAGGCGCACGGGAAGGGCGGATGCCCTGGGCTTGTGGGGATCAGTTGAAGGCCCGGCGTCCGCTGATGCCTCGATCTCTGCGGAGGTTGTGGTGCGTGCTGGGGGTTTTGCCGTCGTCGGTAGGTCGGTGTTCGTCGGCTGTCGGGCCCTGGCGGGTTGTCGGGTGCGTGTGGCTGGTTCGAGGCGCACGGGAAGGGCGGA
>NZ_SMJX01000077.1 GCF_004348535.1 Actinomadura sp. KC216 | reverse complement strand
GGTGGTTTTGGCGAAGGGGAAACACCCGGTCCCATCCCGAACCCGGAAGTTAAGCTCTTCAGCGCCGATGGTACTGCATGGGAGACTGTGTGGGAGAGTAGGACACCGCCGGACATTTCTTATGGGGAAGGCCCCGCCGACAACGGCGGGGCCTTCTCTATTTCTGCGTTAGTTAATCTTCCATCAGTGCCTGCGCGTAGTTGGAAACCGAACGGCTGTATTGGGGAAGGTGGCGTGACAGCGCCCCGAGGGCGAGTGAAACCGCCTCTCGGTCTCGTCCGAGGTCGGTGAGGGCGAGGGCCAGGAATGCGGTGATGGCGTCGTCGAGCTCGTCAGAGAGGGCGTCGCGTTCCGCGGTGAGAAGCGCGACGCTTTCTTCGGCTTGGCCGAGGTTGCGGAGGGTGCTGGCGTACTGGATCGTCGCCTGACGCCGTCGCGATCCTTCGAGACCGGCCGCGAAGGCTTCCCGGTAATGCGTCGCTGCCTCGGCCTCGTTGCCGATCGAGTCGTGCGCCGATGCCAGTTCGTAGTGGGCGATGGCGTCGCCGGGCGGACGTTCTGCGGTCAGCTCCTTGACCTTTGCGAGGAAGTCCTCGGGCTCGTGGTCGTCGAAAGTGGCCCACAGATCGGCGATCCGCCGTTCCCAGTCCGGCCCGGTGTTGATCATTGGTCCAGGATAGGGCGGGAGCGACGAGTGTCGGCCGCCGACCGATCACATGTCAGCAGGTGGGAGCCCGAGCCAGGGTTCGGACGATCGGCGGATGACGGTCATGGTCGGGGTGCCCCGGAGGTGTCGGGGCCCGGTTGGTGTGGTCGATCGCCGGAATCAGCAGTTCCTGTTCGGGGCTGCGGCGAATAGTGGTGGGAGGCTCTGCCCGTGTGGTCCACGGTGAGCTGGCGGAGCTGTTCGCGGCGCGGCAGTTCGTCGGGTGGGCGAGGACAAGTTCTTCACCACGATCGCGGGGATGTGGGCGCATGCTTGGGCCTTCTTGAATGCGGGCATTGGCGAGGTCGGTGGTGCGTGCGGCTTGATGCGGCTGTCTGGGATTGGAGATAGCGGCGGCCGTCCGTCTAACAGACTGCTATGTCGGGGCTGCCGTCAGAGTGCCTGGCGGCGTTGCCGTGGTCGTGTTCAGGAGGCCCCGCAGGCAGCGCCTTTCTGGCCCGTGTGCTTGTTGTCGGCATCGAGGTCGGGGTCTGACGCAGCGAGGCGCGCGTTTGGTGGGCGGTGCCGCCGGCCGATCTGGGCGGGGCGACGCTATTGCGTCTCTGGGGGCCTTCCGCATTGGCGGTGGTGGGGCGTGCCGAATGGTCTCGGGAATACGACGGGTGATCGTCGTGGTGCGTCCGTCGGGTGGGACGAGCGTGGCGATGGCGCCTACCTGCAAGATCGTCGTTAGGTGGGGGGTGCGACGCCTGTGCGGTGTGTGATGGGGGAGAATTGGACCGTTCGACTGATGTCGAGCCCACGGCCGCGCCGGTGCCAACCCACACATCTGCACCGGCGCGGCCGCGGTTCTTGGAACGTTCAGATCGTAGTGTGCTGCGTCTGTTTGGAAGCAGGGGCGGTTGCCGGTGTGGAGCGTCCGGCCAGGGTGAACAGTGCCAGGGCGGCGATGGCGCAGGTTCCGGCCGCGACGGGCAGCGTCCCGGAGCCGAGGGCGCCTAGTAGCCAGCCGCCGAGGCCGGCGCCCAGGGACGCGCCGAGGTACACGGCGCTGCTGACGAGTGCCAGTGCCTGGGGACCCGCCTGGGCTCCGGCGAAGGCCAGGGCGCGTGCCTGCACCGGCGGCGGGACCGCCCACGCCGCCGCCGACCACACGATCAGGGGTAGGACGACCATCGCCACATGCGCCGGACGCAGCGTCCACGACAACGCCAGGGCCGCCATCGCCGCGGTGAAGAGGGTGACGGCGAGCGCGAACGTCCGCCCGGGGCCGATGCGGTCGACCAGGGTGCCGCTGAGACGCGCTCCCGCGATGCCGGAGGCGCCCGCCAGCAGCAGGAGCCAGCCGAGCCCGGCCGGTTTCACGCCTGCCACGTCCGTGAGGAACGGGCCCAGGTAGGTCTGGAACAGCAGGTTGCCCAGGACGGCGACGATGGCGGCGAGCAGCACGAACACCAGGGCGGGGCGTGCGAGCGGGCGGAGCCGTTCCGCCATCGCGGCGGCGGGTGGGGGAGCGACGTCCGGCAGTGCGGTGAGCAGGAAGGCCAGGGCGGCGACGCCGAGGAGGCCGTTCGCGACGAAGGTCGCCTGCCAGCCGAACGCGGCGCCGATCCATGTCCCGGCCGGTACGCCGGCGACGACCGCGCCGGTCAGTCCCGCCATGACTGTGGCCAGGTCGCGGCCCTGGCGTCCGGGTGGGGCGAGCGCGGCGGTGACCGCGAACACCGTCGGGAGGACGACGGCGGCGGCGAGCGCGGCCAGCACGCGCAGCGCCATCAGTGCCGGATACGACGCGGCGAGCGGGACGGCGAGGTTCGCCGCGCAGAAGAGCAGCATCCCGCCTGCGAGCAGGCGGCGCCGCGGCCAGGACGCGGTGGCGACCGCCGCGACGGGCGCGACCACGGCGCAGATGACGGAGAAGGCGGTGACGAGCTGTCCGGCGGCGGCCTCGGTGACCGCGAGGCCGCGGGCGATGGCGGGCAGCACGCCCACGATCACGAAGTCGTCGGTCTGGAGGGTGAAGGCGGTCAGGGCGAGTGCGGCGAGCCGGAGTCCGCCGCGCGGGTGGCGTCGAAAGAGGGGCATGCCCATTAAGGTAACACTTGTTTCCCTATAGGATGGACGGGCCCCGGGACGAAGGAGACCTGCCGTGGCCAGGCCGCGCGATCCGCATCGCCGCACCGAGATCCTCGACGCGGTCCTCGACCATCTCGCCGAGCACGGGATGTCCGGGCTGTCGATGCGTCCGATCGCCCAGGCGCTCGGGCAGAGCACGCGCGTCCTCACCCACCACTTCGCAGACAAGGACGACCTTCTCGCCGCGCTGCTGCAACGGCTGGACGACGTCCAGCACGAGCAGCTTCGCGCCACCGAGGGCTGGGACGACACGGGGCGGGGGATCGGCGCCATCGTCCGCGACTCCTGGCGTCGCCATCTCGCGCCCGAGAACCTCGCCCATACCCGGCTCGTCCGGGAGATCGAGGGGCTCGCGGCGGCGGGGCGGCTCGGCGACCGGGTTCCGAAGTTCCTGACGGAACGGGCCGAGTTCGTCGCCCGCGCGCTGATCGCCCGTGGCCTCGACCCCGGGCAGGCCCGCGTCAAGGCCACCTACCTCAACAGCGCCTACTCCGGGCTCCAGACCGACATCCTCACCACGGGCGACCGGGAGCGTGTCGAAGCCGCGCTCGATGAGCTGTGCCGCCTCGCAGACTCCTGGACGGAGGACGTCGCCCGGAGGGGCTAGAAGCGCGTGTGCGGCATGCTGTGTGCGTGCGTCTCGTAGGGGTGCCGGCGCCCGTGCTTGCGGTGCTTTCGCGGGGTGGCCTGGCGGGCGCCGGGTCTCTCCTTGGGTTTGAGCTGCCCGGATACTTCGCCGGTCCCGAGTTCAGGAATGTCTGGCGGCTGCGTCTCGGCCAATTGACGTCCGACCCCGCGAGCGTGCCGTGGAGCATCCACGTGGCCGTGGCCGTGGCCGGTGCGTGGCCGTCGGGCACGGCGGACTTCACGGGCGGCCGGACGATGCCGGGACGGTGGAGGTCGGCCATTCCGTGGACCCGGCCCATCGGCGGCGACCATCGACCGGGAGAACCTCGCTTCGCTCGCGACCATCGACGGCTTCGGCTTCGTGCAGGTGGCCGAGCGAGGGCGCGAACTCGTCTTCGTGGCTCCGGTGGGCGAGCTCGGCTAGGGGCAGAGGGGTAGGCGTTCGCCGGTCCAGGCGGTGTGGCGTTCGCGGAGGTCTTCGGCGGTCAGGTCCGTCCGGCCGAGGTCGTGGTAGTTGGGCAGCCAGCTCTCGACGGCGTGATGGGAGTTGGTGAGGGCGAACACGTCCCAGAGCGGGAGGTCGGCGATGGGCCGTCCCGCCGCGTCCTGGTAGGCGTTCGTGAACGTCTCGGCCGCTTGCGGGCCGTGGAGCAGGACCAGTCGAGGCGGCACCAGGCGACGTCGAAGCCGCGCGGTGCGCGGGAGGCGCCCGACCAGTCGACGACGCCGGTGAGGGCGCCGCCCTCCCACAGGACGTTGCCGGACCAGAAGTCGTAGTGGGTGAGGACCTCCTCGGCCTCGGTGAGCCGGTGGACGTGGGCCGCCAGCTTCTGGGCGCCGGGTGCGTCGGCGTGTCCGCGCGCGGGTGACGCGAGCGCGGCGGCCATGCCGTCGCGGAGACCGGGGAGCAGAGCCGGCGGTGTGGCGTGGAGGCGGGCGAGGACCCGGCCGAGGTGGACGGCCGCGGTGCCGGGGTCGACGGACGTGATATCGGCGCGACCGGGAAGCCGGGTGGTCAGGACGGCGGGCTCGCCGCACCGGCGGCCGTCCGGGTCGGCGCCGAGCAGCCGCGGGGCCCGGCCGCCCAGCCCGTCGAGGACGCCCAGCACGCGCGCCTCGTCCGCCGCGGCCGTGTCGCCGGGCGGGAAGCGGCGCAGCACCAGCTCCCGCCGGGACTCGGCGGTCGCGAGCAGGTGCGTGGCGGCATGCGTTCCGCCCGGGAGGCGGCGGACGACCCGCACGGGTTCACCCGCGGCCCGCGCGGCCCATGTGAGCGCTTCGATGGGCGGGGACGACTCGATCATCCATCCCATGATGCGCGCGGCGGGCACGGAGGCGCGAATCCGCTGACCCAGGAGGCTCTCAGCGTGAATCCGCAAGGTGGTCGCCGGACGTCGTAGGCTGCACGGATGGCTGAGAAGTTGTGGCGGATCGAGCCGTCCGGGCCGCTGCGCGGGGACGTCACCGTGCGGGGCGCCAAGAACGCGGTCAGCAAGCACATGGTCGCGGCGATGCTGGCGGACGGGCCGAGCACGATCGGCAACGCGCCGGACGTCGGCGAGGTCGGGATCACGGCGGGGATGCTGGAGCACGTCGGGATGGCCGTGGAGCGCTCCGGCGGCGACGTCGCCGTCGTGCCGGGGCCGGTGACGGACCCGAGCGTCGGGAAGGCGTTCACCGGTCTGAACCGCATTCCGATCCTGATGCTGGGGCCGCTGCTGCACCGGGCGGGCGAGGCGTTCGTGCCGCTGGTCGGCGGCGACCCGATCGGGCGGCGGCCGGTCGACTTCCACGTGGACGCGCTGCGGGCGTTCGGCGCGGAGGTGACGATCGAGCCCGACGGTATCCACGCGCGGGCGTCCCGGCTGGTGGGAACGCGGATCGAGCTGCCGTATCCGAGCGTCGGCGCGACGGAGACGGTGCTCCTGGCGGCCGTCCGGGCCGAGGGGAAGACCGTCATCCGGAACGCGGCGACCGAGCCGGAGATCATCGAGCTGGCGCTGTTCCTGCAGCGGATGGGGGCGCGGATCTCGTTCGCGCCCGACCGGCGGATCGTGGTCGAGGGCGTCGAGCGGCTGACCGGAGCGCAGACACGGCTCGCGGGCGACCGGATCGAGGCGTTCTCCTACCTGGTGGCGGGCCTGGTGACCAGGGGAGAGGTGCGGGTGCACGGCTGCCCCCAGGACCGGCTCGTCACGGCGATCACGACGCTGACCAGGATGGGCGCCGAGTTCGAGATCACGGACGAGTGGATCATGGCGTCCGCGCCGGACGGGCTGCGCCCCGCCGCCGTGCAGACCGACACCCACCCCGGGTTCGCGACGGACTGGCAGACGCCCCTCATGGTGCTGTTCACCCAGGCGGACGGGATGTCGGTGCTGCATGAGACCGTCTACGAGAACCGGCTGGCGTACGTTCCCGCGCTGCAGGGCATGGGCGCCGAGATCGAGGTCTACGACACGTGCCTGGGCGGTCCCGCGTGCCGGTACCACGACACGGCGGCGCTGCATTCGGCCGTCGTGCGCGGGGTCACCAAGCTCCGGGGCGGCGACGTGACCATGCCCGACATCCGGGCCGGGTTCTCGGCGGTCCTCGCGGCGGCGGTCGCGGAGGGCCCGTCCACGCTGCGGGGCGTGCACCACATCGAGCGCGGCTACCACCGGCCGGTGGAGCAGTTCCGGGCGCTCGGCCTCGCGCTGCGCGCCGACGGCTAGGCGTAGGCGTGGCTTCGGCGGCTAGGCGTCGGATGGGAGCCTGACCTTCGCGGTCGGGTTCGGCCAGGTGAAGGTGAGCGCGCCGCCGACCGGGAGGCCGCGCCAGAGTGCGGCCAGCTCGTCCAGGCGGGTCAGGATCCGGTCGACGGCGGGGGCGTCCTCGGGCGGGATCGTCCGGCGTTCGGCCCACGCGGGCGTGGCGGCACCGGCGCGGCGGCGCCAGGCGATGTCGCACATGCCCGCGAAGTACTCGGACCTGGCCATGTCACCGCGGTCGGCCCTGCCCAGCGACGCCTCGCGCTTCTTCATCCTGCGCCGCTCCCGGGCCTGGCGGCGCGGGTCGCCCGGCGTCTCGGCCGTCTCGACGAAGCCGTCCCCGCCGCCCGCCGCGGCGCGCCCGAAGACGCCGGACGACAGCCCGAGCTCGGCCTCGGCCAGATAGTGGACGAGGTCGTGCGGGATGTCGTCGTCGTAACCGGGCGCGGGGTCCATCCGGCGCGGCGGCCGTCCGGGCAGCGTGACCACGGTCGCGTACCGGCGCTGACCTGTGCGTTCGAAAGCGACCTCCATGCCGCCAGGCTAGGCCGCGCGGTACGCCGGGCGCATTCCGTTTTCCGGCCCGGCGGCTACGGTGGTTGATCATCGGCAGGGAGGGACGATCGATCGTGGTGGAGTTCGACCGGCGCGACCCCTATCCCGCCTACAGCCGGGCCAGGGAGGCGGACGGGCTGACGTTCGTCCCCGAGCTGGACGCCTGGCTCGTCGTCCGCGACACCGACGCGCGGGCCGTCCTGCGCGACGCGGAGACGTTCTCGTCCGCGAACGCGCTGCGTCCGGACGTGGTGCCCGCCCCGGAGGCGGTGGCGGTGCTGCGGTCGGTGCCGGGCGGCGCGCCCGTCGTGCTCACCGCCGACGGCGCCGAGCACCGGCGGGTGCGGGAGCCGCTGTCGCGCGGGCTGTCCCCGAGACACGTCGCGACGGCCGTCCCGTTCATTGCCGGACGGGCGCGGGAGCTCGTCGCCTCGTTCGCCGCCGAGCACCGGGTCGAGCTGATGGGACGGTACGCGCGCGTCCTGCCCGGCGAGGTGCTCGGCCACCTGCTCGGCCTCGACCCCGCCGACATGCCCGGCCTGGTGGCGGGCAGCTACCGGGCCGACGACCTGGTGTTCCGGCCGATGAGCGCGCAGGAGCAGGTCGCGGCCGCCCATGACGTCGCGGGCATGAAGCGGGTCCTGGACGCCCACGTGCGGGCCCGCGGGGAACGCGCCGGGGACGATCTGTGCGGTGAGATGATCCGCTCGATCGAGCCGCACGGCACGCTCATCTCGAACCTGCAGAACCTCGTGCTCGCCGGGCACCTCACGACGACGGCCCTCATCGGCACGGCCGTCCTGCACCTGCTGCGCGACCGGGACCAGTGGGAGCTGCTGTGCGCGCGGCCCGAGCTGATCCCGGCCGCGGTGGAGGAGGCGGCCCGGTACGAACCGCCGGTCCAGGGTTTCCGGCGGGTCACGACCCGTCCCGTCACGGTCGCCGGGACGGAGCTGCCCGAGGGCGCCGAGGTCTTCGTCGCCTTCGGCGCGGCCGGACGCGACCCGGACGCCCATGACCGTCCCGACACGTTCGACATCACCCGGGAGCCCGCCCGGCACCTGTCGTTCGGGCACGGCGCCCACGCCTGCCCCGGCGCGCACCTCGCCCGCGAGCAGGTCCGGATCACACTGGAGACGTTGGTCAGGGAGCTGCCCGGGCTCAGGCTGGACGGGCCGGTGGAGATGGTGCCCAGCCTGATCCACCGCTCGCCCCGGGAGCTGTTCCTTACCTGGTGATGGCCGAAAACTACAAGACGGACGGGGAATCGGCGGCCACGCTGGAGTCATGGACCTGGACAAGGCAACCGACTTCATGGCCACGCACGCGCGCACGCTCGACCGCCGCCGGTTCGAGCTGCTGACGGGCGGCGGCGACCGCGACGCGCTGCTGGCCGCGCTGAACGCCTACCGGAACCCGGACGGCGGCTACGGGCACGGCCTCGAACCCGACCTGCGGTCGCGGACGAGCCAGCCCGGCCCCGCGCTGCACGCGTTCGAGGTCTTCGCGGAACTCGCCCCGGACACGGCCCCGGAGGCGGTCGCGCTCTGCGACTGGCTGGAATCGGTGACGCTGCCGGACGGCGGCGTGCCGTTCGGGCTGCACGTCCCCGACCCCGCGGGCTGCGCGCCGTTCTGGGCGGGCGCAGACCCGGAGACGTCCTCGCTGCAGATCACGGCCGTCGTCGCGGCGATGGCGCAGCGGGTCGCCGTCCACGACAAGGCGGTCGCCGCGCATCCGTGGCTCGACCGTGCCACCCGCTACTGCCTCGACACCGTCCGGGCGAAGGAGGAGGCGGGGGAGGAGCCGCAGGCGCTGGAGCTCGCGTTCGCGCTGTGGCTGGCCGACGCCGCCCGCGACACCGAGGTCGTCGAGATGCTCGGGAGGCACATTCCGGAGAGCGGGCTCCTGCACGTCCAGGGCGGCCTGGAGGACGAGATGATGCGGCCGCTCGACTTCGCGCCGTACCCGGACCGGCCCGCCCGCGCGCTGTTCGCCCCCGATGTCGTGGCCGCCGAGCTGCGGCGGCTCGACGAGCGGCAGCAGGACGACGGCGGCTGGCGGGTCGACTTCGCGAGCTACTCGCCCGCCGCCGAGCTGGAATGGCGCGGCTACGCGACCGTCGGCGCCGTGGCGATCCTGACCCGCGAGGCTCCGATCTGACCCGCAAGGGCCCGGTCTGACCCGCGAATCCGGGCGGTTCCGAGCGGCGATCGGATATGCATGAAGGGTGATCGATCCCTCCGCGCCCCTGCCCAAGTACATGCAGCTCCGCGCCATCCTCCTGGACATGATCGAACAGGAGCGGCTGGCGGTGGACGCGCCCGTCCCCTCCGAGCGCGAGCTGTCCCGGCGGTTCGGGGTGTCGCGGATGACCGTCCGGCAGGCCGTCGACCTGCTCGTCGCCGAGGACCGGCTCCGCCGCATCCCCGGCAAGGGCATGTTCGTGGCCCGCCCCAAGGTGCAGATGCCGAGGGAGCTGGTGTCCTTCACCGCGGACATGCGCGCCCGCGGGATGGAGCCGGGCAGCCGCGACCTCGACGCCCGGACGATCCCGGCGGACGCGCGCCTCGCCGGGTACTTCGGCGCCTCCCCGGGGATCGCCGTGCACGTCCTGGAGCGGCTGCGGCTGGCGGACGGCGAACCCATGGCGGTGGAGCGCTCGCACATCCCCGCGTCCCTCGCGCCCGACCTGTTCGAGCGCCGTGCGCAGGAGTCGTCGCTGTTCGCCGTGCTGGAGCGCGAGTTCGGGATCTTCATGGACGCGGGGGAGCAGACGATCGACGCGGGCCCCGCGGACGCCCGCGAGGCCGGGCTGCTGGGCATCCGGCCGGGCGGCACCGTGTTCGTCATGCGGCAGCGGACGTTCAGCCGCGGGGTCTGCGCCGAGGTCGCGTTCGCCACGTACCGGGCCGACCGGTACCGCATCCATCTCGGCCTGGAGACCCCGCGCCACGCCGCGCCCTAGACAGCGGCGGCCGCCCGGCCCGCGTGCGATCCTTGAGACGCAGGTCACATCCATGCCGAGGGCGCCGGTGCACCGTCCTCGGACGACGGCTGCGGAGGCTCCCGATGCACAACGGTTCGGGCTATACGGCGCTGACGCCGCTCGCGTTCCTCAGCCGGTCCGCGGAGGTGTTCCCCGGCAAGACGGCCTACGCGTACGGGGACCGCCGGGCCACGTACGCGGAGTTCGCCGCCGAGACGACCCGGCTCGCGAACGCCCTGCGCGCCTCGGGGATCGGGCCGGGGGACCGGGTCGCGTACCTGGCGCCGAACGTCCCGGAGCTGCTGGTCGCGCATTTCGCGGTGCCGCTCGCCGGGGCGGTCCTCGTCGCGATCAACACGCGGCTCGCGCCGGACGAGATCCGCTACATCCTCGCCCATTCGGGAGCGAAGGCGCTGGTCGTGGACGCGGGGCTGCATCCGTCCGTGGCGCCGCTCGCGGGCGGGCTGCCGGAGACCGTCACGGTTCCGGCGGCCGGTGCGGAGCCCGACCCGGCGGTCGGCGGCATCACCTACGCGGAGCTGCTGGCGCGCGGCTCGGACGACCCGCTGCCCCGGGACGTCGACGACGAGAACGCCGCCATCTCCATCAACTACACGTCCGGGACCACGGGACGTCCCAAGGGCGTCGTCTACACGCATCGCGGCGCGTACCTGAACGCGCTCGGCGAGATCGTCCACTCGCGGCACACGCCCGCCAGCGTCTACCTGTGGACGCTGCCGATGTTCCACTGCAACGGCTGGTGCACGCCGTGGGCGCTCGCCGCCATCGGCGGGACGCAGGTGTGCCTGCGCGCCGTCGTCGCCGCGGAGGTGTGGCGGCTCATCGACACCGAGGGCGTCACGCACCTCAACGGCGCGCCGACCGTCCTGGTGACGATCGCGAACGCGCCGGAGGCGCACCCCCTCGACCGGCCGCTGACCGTCACGACGGCGGGCGCCCCGCCCAGCCCGACGATCATCGCGCAGATGGAGGGGCTCGGCGCGGACATCGTGCACGTGTACGGGCTGACCGAGACCTACGGGCCGTACTCGGTGTGCGAGCCGCAGCCCGGCTGGCCGGAGCTGGCCCCGCCCGACCGGGCCCGGCTGCTGGCCCGGCAGGGCGTCGGCATGGTCCAGACCGACGGCCTCCGCGTCGTCGACGACGACATGAACGACGTCCCGGCGGACGGCGAGACGCTCGGCGAGATCGTCATGCGCGGCAACAACGTCATGAAGTGCTACCACGAGGACGAGGAGGCCACCGCGAACGCGTTCCGCGGCGGCTGGTTCCACTCCGGCGACCTCGGCGTCCGCCACCCGGACGGGTACGTCGAGCTGCGCGACCGGTCCAAGGACATCATCATCTCCGGCGGCGAGAACATCTCCACGGTGGAGGTCGAGCGCGCGATCGACTCGCATCCGGCCGTGCTGGAGGTCGCCGTCGTCGCGATCCCGGACGACAAGTGGGGCGAGCGCCCGAAGGCGTTCGTGGTGCTGCGCGACGGGCACACCGCGACCGGTGCCGAGCTGATCGAGCACGTCAGGGCGGGTCTCGCGCGGTTCAAGGCGCCCGACGCGGTGGAGTTCATGACCGAGCTGCCGAAGACCTCCACCGGTAAGATCCAGAAGTTCCAGCTCCGCGAGCGGGAATGGGCGGGACGCGAGCGCCGGATCCTGTGAGGAGCGGCGGTTCCTGGGAAGTGTCCCGGGCGAGGGATCGCGCCCGCCGTCGAGCCGAGAGGGGAGCGGGATGTCGCCCACCGGCGAGCAGACAGGGAACGTGCTGATCGTGGGGGCGGGCCCGACCGGGCTCCTGCTGGCCGGCGACCTCGCGGCCGCCGGGATCCGCTGCACCGTGCTGGAGCGGCGCGACGCGGAGGCGAGCAACCTGACGCGGGCGTTCGCCGTGCACGCGCGGACGCTGGAGATGCTGGACGTGCGCGGCGTCGCCGACGACCTCGTCGCCACCGGCGAGCGTGTCGGCGCCGTGCGGCTGCTGGGCAGGACCAGCCTCGACCTGTCGCGGCTGCCGGGACGGTTCCCGTTCCTGCTGGTCACGCCGCAGTACGAGACGGAACGCGTCCTCCGGGAACGGGCCGCCGGCGCGGGCGCGGAGATCGTGTTCGGGGCGGAGGCCGTCGCGCTGCGGCAGGACGCGGCGGGCGTCGACGTCGACGTGCGGACCTCCGGCGGCGCGACGGAAACGCGCCGCGCGTCCTACGTCGTCGGGACCGACGGGGTCCGCAGCACCGTACGGCGCGCGCTCGGGCTGCCGTTCCCCGGCCACGCGGCCGTCCGGTCAGTGATGCTCGCCGACGTCCGGCTCCGGGACGCGCCCCCCGACGTGCTCACCGTCGACTCGACCGGTGACGCGTTCGCGTTCCTCGCGCCGTTCGGGGACGGCTGGTACCGGGTCATCGCGTGGAACCGCCGCCACCAGGCGCCCGACTCCGAGCCCGTCGACTTCGACGAGCTGCGCGAGGTCACCCGCCGTGTCCTCGGCACCGACCACGGCATGCACGACCCGCGCTGGACGTCCCGGTTCCACAGCGACGAGCGGCAGGTGCCGGAGTACCGGGTCGGCCGCGTGTTCCTCGCGGGCGACGCCGCGCACGTCCACTCCCCGGCGGGCGGACAGGGCATGAACACCGGGATCCAGGACGCCGCGAACCTCGGCTGGAAACTCGCCGCCGAACTGCGGGGCTGGGCGCCGTCGTGGCTGCTCGACAGCTACCACGAGGAGCGGCATCCGGTCGGGCGGCTCGTCCTGCGCGGCAGCGGCGCGATCCTGCGCGGCGCCCTCGCCGAACCGCTGTGGCTGCGCAGGGCGCGGACCGCGGGCCTGTGGGCGGCGACCCACGCCCGGCCGGTCGCGCGGCGGCTCGCGGGCGCCGTCTCCGGCATCGACATCGCCTACCCGGCGCCGCGCGGCTCCCACCGCCTCACCGGGCGGCGCGCGCCGGACGTCCCGCTCGCGGACGGCCCCGGAGCCGCCGGCGGCCCGAGCGGCCCCGGCCGGCTGTACCGCCTGCTCGGCGACGGGCAGTTCGTGCTGGTCGTCGCGGCGAACGACCCGGCGGTCACCTACCTGGCGACCAAACGGTGGGCCGGACGCGTGCACTGCGCGCTCGCGGGCGCGGCGACGCGGACGACCGCGCTGGTCCGCCCCGACGGCTACATCGCGTGGGCGACCGACGAGACCGCGCCCGACCGGCGCGCCGCCGCGATCCGCGACGCCCTCAGCCAATGGTGCGGCCAGCCCTCGACACGGGACACCTCCGAACCGCATCCGGTCGAGCGCGTCCCCGGCGACGAGGGGACCTAGCGATGAGCGCCGGGGCAACCCCGGGCGGGGGACGCGGTGTCGCGCGCAAGCTGATCGCCTCGCACCTGGTCAGCGGGGAGATGACGCCCGGCGCCGAGATCGGGATCCGCGTCGACCAGACCCTCACCCAGGACGCGACCGGCACGATGGTCATGCTGGAGCTGGAGGCCCTCGACCTCGACCGCGTCCGGACCGACGTGTCCGTCCAGTACGTCGACCACAACCTGCTCCAGGCCGACGAGCGCAACATGGCCGACCACATCTTCCTGCGGTCCGCGTGCCGCCGGTACGGGCTGTGGTACTCCAGGCCGGGCAACGGCGTCTCGCATCCGACGCACATGCAGCGGTTCGGCGTGCCCGGCGCCACCCTGGCCGGGTCCGACTCCCACACCTGCGCGGCCGGGTCGCTCGGCATGCTCGCGATCGGCGTCGGCGGTCTTGAGACCGCGATGGCGATGGCCGGGGAGCCGCTGCACGTGACGATGCCGGAGGTCTGGGGCGTCCGGCTGGCGGGGGAACTGCCGCCCTGGCTGAGCGCCAAGGACGTGATCCTGGAGATGCTGCGGCGGCACGGCGTGCGCGGCGGCGTCAACCGGATCATCGAGTACCACGGTCCCGGCCTCGCGTCGCTGACCGCGATGGACCGGCACGTCATCGCGAACATGGGCGCCGAGCTCGGCGCGACGACGACGGTGTTCCCGTCCGACGCGCGGGTGCTGGAGTTCCTGCGCGGCGAGGGCCGCGAGGACGACTTCACCGAGATCACCGCCGACCCGGACGCGTCCTACGACGTCACCGAGGAGATCGACCTGTCGTCGCTGGAGCCGCTGATCGCCCGGCCCGGGTCGCCGGGCGACGTCGTCCGGGTGCGGGACGCGGCGGGCGAGGACGTCCACCAGGTGGTCGTCGGGTCGTCGGCGAACCCCGGGCTGCGGGACTTCGCGTCCGTCGCGGCGATCGTCAGGGGCCGCCAGGTGCACCCGGCGGTGTCGCTGGACGTGAACCCGACGTCCCGGCAGATCCTCCTCGACCTGACCCGGATGGGCGCGGCGGCCGACCTCCTCCAGGCGGGCGCCCGCATCCACCAGGCGGGATGCCTCGGCTGTATCGGCATGGGCCAGGCCCCGGCCGCCGGACGCAACAGCCTGCGGACGTTCCCGCGCAACTTCCCCGGACGCTCCGGCACCACCGACGACCTCGTCTGGCTCTGCTCACCGGAGACCGCCGCCGCCTCGGCGCTGACCGGCCGCATCACCGACCCGCGCGACCTCGGCATGGACCCGCCCGCCGTGCGGCTGCCCCGCAGGTCGAGCGTCAACCGGCAGATGCTCGAAGCGCCGCCGCCCGAGGACGAGGCGCGCGGCGTCGCGCTGGAGAAGGCCCCGAGTATCGGCGTCCTGCCCGAGCTGGACCCGCTCCCGGACGAGCTGGAGGTGCCCGTCGTCATAAAGGTCGGCGACGACGTGTCGACCGACGAGATCCTCCAGGCGGGCGCGCGGGCCCTGCCGTTCCGCAGCGACATCGCCCGGCTGGCGGACTTCGCGTTCACCCGGCTCGACGAGGGCTACCCGGAGCGGGCGCGGCGGGCCGGGACGCACGCCGTCGTCGGCGGCCGCAACTACGGGCAGGGCTCGTCGCGCGAGCACGCCGCCATCGCGCCCCGCCACCTCGGGCTCCGCGTCGTCCTCGCCCGCGGGTACGCGCGCATCCACTGGCAGAACCTCGTCAACTTCGGGATCCTGCCGCTCGAATTCGCCGACGGCGCCGACTACGACCGCGTCGCGCAGGGGGACGTGCTCCGCGTCGAGAACGTCCGCGACGCGCTGAAGGCCGGGACCGCGATCGACGTCCGCAACACGACCAGGGACGAGACCTACCGGGCCCGCCACCGCCTGTCACCGCGCCAGCGGGACCTGGTCGCCGCCGGCGGCCAGATCCCGCTCCTGCGCGAACGTCGCGGAGGCTAGTGCGGAGGTTTAGTGCGGAGGTTAGTAGCGCCGCTCCTCGCGGCCGTAGCCGAGCTCTTCGGCCACGTCGGCGACGTTCTCGTACTCGCGTTTGGGCAGGGTCCGCAGCTCCTCGACCGCCGCGTCGGTCCCGCCGGCCTCGGCCGCGTGCCGGACCAGCTCGTTCGGCCGCGCCGGATACCGGACGCCGCTGAGCAGCCGGGCGAGCGCGCTGCGGCCCTCGACGTCCTGCGCGCTCATCCCGGGCGGGGAGCCCTCGCGCTCGCTGCCGGACGACGTGGGCGGATCCGCGGGATGGTCGTCGGAGAACGGCTCGGTCTCCTTGAACTCCTCGGCATGCGTGGCGTGACCGCCGCTGACCATGCCCTGCGTCTCGCGGCCGATCTCGTCGTCCAGCTTCGGGCCGTGCTTGTCGCTCTTGTCAGGCATTCGTCGACCTCCCATCGCGGGAACGTTCCCGGGCGGGCGTGTCCAAACATGCGGGGCCGGCGGGGCGGCCGTCAGGGCTGCGAGAGGCGCATCATCCGCAGGACGCGCCGCGCGAGCGAGTTCGGCCCGCCGTCGGACGGCGGCTCCGGCTCCTCGTCCGCCGCGGGCGGTCGCGCGGGCGGCTCGGGCGGGCCGTCGGCCAGCTCGTAGGTGACCGGCAGCGACCGCAGGCCCCGCATGAGCGGGGACGAGCGCCACGGCAGCTGGTCGGCGGGCAGCGCGAGCCGCAGCGCGGAGAACCGCTCGAACAGCCGCTCCACCGCGATCGTGGTGACGGTGGTCGCGAGATCGCGGCCGAGGCAGGCGTGCGGGCCCGCGCCCCAGGCCAGATGCGCGCGGGAGCTGTAGATCGAGTCGGGCGAGGAGGTCCGGGTGAACGCCGGGTCCAGGTGGGCGGCGGCGGGCGACACCAGGACCGGGTCGCCGGCCGCGATCTGGAACCGGCCGACGCGGACGTCCGCCTTCGCCCACCGGAACGCCAGGTTGGCCATCGGCGGGTTGGCGGCCGAGGCCCGGTTGATCGCCTCCTGGATCATCCCGGCGGACAGGCTGTCGCGGGTGCCGGTCTCGCCGATCAGCACCTCGGTGATGGTGTTGCAGATCAGCGTCCCGGTCACGTCGCCGACCAGGCCCGTCATCATCGCCATCTCGCGGGTCAGCTCGTCGGTGGTCAGGTCGGGCACGGCGGCCAGCATGTAGGAGGGGAGGTCCGCGCCCGGGTTCTTCGCCCGCGCCTCGCAGACGCCCGCGACGCGCGCGGTCAGCCGCTCGGACGCCTCCCGCGCGTCCGGGCCCGCGTCCATCACCCGCCACAGGTCGATGATCAGCTCGTCGTCGCCGTCCGCGCCCTCGCCGAGCAGCCGCCCGATGACCATCAGCGGCAGCGGCCGCGCGTACTGCGCCGACAGGTCCGCCCAGCCGGTGCGGCCGCCGCTCTCCGCCAGCACGGTGATCAGCTCGTCGGCGTACCGCCGGACGGCCAGCTCCAGGGCCTTCGCCTCCGTCCTGGAGCGGTCCTGGAAGGGCCGCAGGCCCTCGCCCCAGGCGCCGCGCAGCCGGGTGGAGTCGGCGCCGTCCTGGAACCCCGAGTTGCCGGACTCGACCACCGGCAGCATCGGCCAGTCCGCCGGGACCGCGCCCTCCCGGTACGCGCGCCACGCGTCCACCCGCCTGCTCCAGATCCCGCGCGTGTCGCGGAGGATGTCGAGGGTCTGCGAGTAGCCGATGACGAGCCACGCCGGGACGCCGAGCACGTCCACCGGCGCGACCGGCCCGTACTCCGCGCGGAGCCGCTCGTAGAATGCCGCGGGACGGGACTCGTAGTCGCGGTTCAGCAGCGGCTGGACGGCGAGCGCCGCCAGCGGCGGGTGGCCCGGCTCGGCCTGCGATCTCTGCGAATCCACGGGTACGAACCCTAGGAGAGATCGTTCCAGGTTGGTCGGTTTATGGCGGAATCTGCCGAGATGATCTGCTCGGCGTGTACAGATGGCCACGTTCCGCTGGGTATGTGAGGCTAGGAGTGCCCCTATAGAGCTGGAGGTCCGCATGACCGACTCGTCAGGAGAACCCGCAGACGGAGAGGACGACGTGAAGCGCAGGTTCCGGGAGGCCCTGGAACGCAAGCGCGGAGCGGCGGGCAAGAACACCGGCGGTGCCGGGAGGGGCGGCTCGAAGGTGCGCGGCAAGCACGACCGTGCCGACCATCAGCGGCAGTTCCGCCGCAAGAGCGGCTGACCGGGGAACCGGAAGGCCGCCCGACCCTGGCCCCCGCGCGGAAGGCGCGGGGGTCGACCCTTCTGCGGGCGCCGCGCGCGGCCGGGGTCAGGCGTTGTACAGCTTCTTGGAGTAGCTCGCCTCGGAGTAGTACCGCTCAAGCCGCTCGATGGTCTCGTCGGTGCGCTGGACGTCCTTGACGATGCGGGCGTGCGACGGCAGCGCGTCCGGCTCCCAGGTCTCCGGCTTCCACAGCTTCGAGCGCATCAGCGCCTTCGCGCAGTGGAAGAAGATCTGCTCGATCTCGACGACCAGGGCGAGCGCCGGGCGGTGCCCCTTGACGACCATCCGGTCGAAGAACGGCGCGTCCCGGACGAGCACGGCCCGGCCGTTGATCCGCAGCGTCTCGCCGCGTCCCGGGATGAGGAAGATCAGCCCGACGTGCGGGTTGCCGAGGACGTTCAGGAAGCCGTCCGCGCGGCGGTTGCCCGGCCGGTCCGGGATCGCGATCGTCGTGTCGTCGATGACGTGGACGAATCCCGGCGGGTCGCCCTTGGGCGAGACGTCGCAATTCCCCTCGGCGTCGCTGGTCGCGATGAGGCAGAACGGGGACCGGGCGAGCCAGTCGCGGTCCCGCGCGTGCAGCGCGGCGCGCTCCTTCTCGACCGCCCGCTTCATCGGCGCGCCGAGCAGCTCGCGCAGCTCCTCCGCGGACGTGATCGCAGTGAACTCGGACGCGACCGTCATCGCCGCTCCTTCCGCCGGGGAAATCGGACGCTCAGCCTAACTTTTCCGCCGTCCCCGTCCGCTGTCGCCCCTGTCGCAGCGAAATGAAGGCTGCCGCCCGATCGGCGCAATGGATCGATGAATCTTGACAGCTTTCTCACCGCTTTCATCTAATGCAGAGGCCCGCGTCGCGGCGGCGCCGGCCGCGAACCCGCGGGCTTTCGGGGGCGGTCCCTGCCAGCCCGGCGACCCGGCGGAACGAGGGCATCGATGAGCGGACGCACCCGTGGCCGGCCCATGGTCACGTTCGCCGCCGCGGTCGCGGGCGTCCTGGCGCTCACCGGGATCGGCGGGTACGCGTTCGCGCAGATCGCCGGGTGCGCGGCCGAGGACCGCATCACCCTCGACGTCGCCGCGGCGCCGGAGATCGTGCCCGCGCTGGCCGCCGCCGTCCGGCGCTTCGACGGCCACACCGGCACGTGCGCGCGGGCCCGCCTGCGCCCCGCCGACCCGGCCGCGGTGAGCACGCTGCTGTCGGGGCGCGGCGGCGGCGACCGCCCGGACGTGTGGATCCCCGACTCGACCCTCTGGACGGCTTTCGCCAAGCCCGGCGACGTGCGGCCCTCGATCGCCAACACGCCGGTCGTCCTGGCGACCGCGGCCCCGGCGGAGCCCACCTGGAACCTGCTGCTCGGACCGGCCGCCGCCACCGCCGAAGGGCGGCCGGAGTCCGCCGCCCGCGGCCCGGGCGCCCAGGTCCCCGACCCCTCGCGCAGCGCCGCCGGGCTGGCCGCGCTGCTGATGGCCGACCGCCTCGTCGCGGGCGTCCCCGACGGCAGGGCCGTCTTCACCGGGCTCGTCCGCGCGATCAGGGAGACCAGCGCGCCGACCGTGGAGCAGGCGTTCGCCACCTCGGGCGCGGCGCGGGACGGGGCGGTCGTCGTCGCGTCCGAGCAGTCGGTCTTCCGGCACAACCGGACGCGGCCCGGCGTGCGCGCCTACGGCGCGGTCCCGAGGGAGGGCACGCTCTCGCTCGACTACCCGTTCATGATCGTCGTCCGCGAGGGCGACCGGGTCAGCGCCGCGGAGAAGCTCGAACGCGAGCTGCGCGGCGAGCGGACCCGCGCCGACCTCAGCGGGCACGGGTTCGGCATCGGGACCGCCGAGCCGTCCTGGACGCCCAAGGCCGACGACGTGCAGCGCATCGCGCAGGCCTACGCCCGGCTGTCGCTGCCGACCCGGCTGCTCGTCCTGTTCGACATCTCCGGCTCGATGGGGGAGGAGGTCTCGCCGGGGCTCGACCGGCTCCAGGCCACCGCCCAGGTCGGGCGGATCGGGCTGCACCTGCTCGCCGACGACAGCGAGATCGGCGTCTGGGAGTTCTCCACCGACCTGCGCGGCTCCCAGGACTGGGCGGAACGCGTGCCGATCGAGACACTCGGCGCCCGCGCCGGGTCAGGCACGCAGCGCCAGCGCATCCTGGACGACCTCGGCCGCCTGAAGGTGAAGGAGAGCGGCGACACCGCGCTGTTCGAGTCGCTGCTCGCGGCGTTCCGGGAGGTGAAGCTCACCTACAAGCCGGAGATGGTCAACACCGTCCTGGTGTTCACCGACGGCCGCAACGACCATCCGGGCGGGCCGGGCTTCGACCGGACCCTCGCCGACCTGCGCGCCGAGTACGACGCGGCGCAGCCCGTCCAGGTCATTTTGCAGGGCTTCGGCGACGACGTGAACGTGACGGAGCTGACGGAGCTCGCCGAGGCCACGCACGGGATCGTCCAGGTCGCGCGGACCCCGGCGGAGAGCAAGCGGCTACTGCTGGAGGCCATGTCCAGGCGCGTCTGCACGCCGGGCTGCTGACGGCCGGGCCGCCGGAAGGCGCGCCGGTGACCGTGCCGTGGCGTCCCCCCGTCAAGGCCACGACACGATCACCGGACCGCCGCGCCGGGCCTCCCGCCGGGGCGGAGACCCTGGGGAAGAACGCGGCGGTGCGATGGTGCAGACTCGCGGGCCGCCGAAAACTCATCGCCCCGGCGCCCGGTGATCCGCGCGGTTCAGCCGTGGCGGGCGTCGCGGTCGGCGGCCCGGCGCGCGTCCCGGGCGGCCTCGCGGGCCTCCCGCGCCGCCTCCTGCGCGCGGGCGCGGTTCTGCTCGGCGCGCTCGGCCCGGCGGGACGCCGCGTCCCGCTCGGCGACGGCGCGTTCCAGCTCGTGGCGAAGCCGTCCCACCGCCGCGGACGCCTCCTCGACCTCCCGCCGCGCGGCCTCGGCCCGCTCCTCCCGCTCGGCCAGCTTCCGGTCGGCCTCCTCGGCCCGCTTGCGCAGCGTCTCCGCCCTCCGCGCCCGCGCCGCGCTCGTCCGCGTGACGTTCGACTTCTCCGGGGCGGGTTTCGCCTTCTTCTTTTTCTCGGGTTCGGGCTTCTTCTTCTCGGGTTCGGGTTTCGCCGGCTCCTCCTGCTCCTTTTCCTCCTCCTCCGGGGCCATGGGGAAGCCGGCCGGGACGAAGCCGGTGTGGCTGCGCGGCTGCGTCAGCCGCCCCTCGCGCACCTCGGCGGCGATGCCGGGGTCGACGGTGGCGGCCTGGAGCGTGTCCTCCACCTCCCGCCCGGCCTGGTCGCGGAGCGGGTTGCCCGCGTCCGACGCGAGCTCGCCCGCGGTGCGCACCAGCGACCCCACCAGCCGGGCCCGGCGCTGCTCCAGATCGCCGAGCCCGCCGCCCGAGCCCCACGCCTCGCGCATCTCGGCGCCGACGTCCAGCAGCCGGTCCAGGTCGTCGGCGGCCGACCGGGACAGGAGGTTCACCGCCCATGCCGACAGCGTCGGGCGCCGCAGCGCCCCGATCCGCTTGGCGAGCGGCCCGTCGCCCGCGTCCTTCGCCTCCTGGGCCAGCCGCTTGCGCGTCGCCACGAAGTCGGCGGGCCGGACGCCGTAGAGCTCATCGGCCGCACTGGAGAAGTCCACGACTGATCTCTACCCGCCCGGACAGAAGAGAGCTATACTCGCAAACGAGTATTCGCGGGCGAGGAGGTGCGATGGCCAAGCGGCGCAAGGTGAGCAACCTGCTCGGGCTCGCCGTGCTGTCGACGGTCTCCGCCAGGCCGATGCATCCGTACGAGATGGCGTCGCTGATGCGCGCCCGCGGCAAGGACCGCGACATGGACATCAAGTGGGGCTCGCTCTACACCGTCGTGGCCAACCTGGAGAAGCACGGTTACCTCGCCGTGGAGGGCAGCGCCCGCGAGGGGGCGCGCCCGGAACGGACCGTCTACCGCATCACCGACGCGGGCCGCGAGGAACTCGCCGACTGGGTCCGGGAACTGATCGCGGTGCCCGAGCGGGAGCGGCCCAGGTTCGAGGCGGGCCTCTCCGTCCTCGGCGCGCTGAGCCCCGACGAGACGGCACGCCTCCTCACCGAGCGGCTCGCCGCGCTGGAGCGCGAGATCGAGGCCGGCCGCGCCGCGCTCGCCGCCGAGACCGAGGTCCCGCGCATCTTCCTCATCGAGGCCGAGTACGACCTCGCGCTCCGGAGCGCGGAGGCCGAGTGGGTGCGCGGATTCCTCGCCGAGATCGAGGACGGCTCGCTGCCCGGCCTCGACCTGTGGCGGGCGTTCCACGAGACCGGCAGCGTCCCGCCGGAGATCGCCGAGCTGGCGGAGAGAGGAGCCGCGCAGGGGTAGCGACGGCGCAGAGGTAATGACAGCGAGGCCCGGCGGTGGTGCTGCAACACCGCCGCCGGGCCGGAGAACCCACCACCGAGAAACCCGCGCGGAGCGGGCCCTGGCGGCGAGCACGCGATACCAGCCTATCCAGGGGCCCTCCGCGCGGCATGCCCGCATTACGGAGGAGACCCATGGCGCATGCCGCCGACACGGCGCAGGCCATCGAGGCAGACGGCCTCGTGAAGACCTATCCCGGCGACGTCCGGGCCCTGGACGGGCTGTCCATCACCGTCGGCCGGGGCGAGATCCTCGGCCTGCTCGGCCCGAACGGGGCCGGCAAGTCCACCACCGTCAAGATCCTCACCACGCTGATCCGCCCGGACGCGGGCACCGCGTCCGTGGCCGGGCACGACGTCCTGCGCCACCCCGACCGGGTGCGGCGCGTCATCGGCGTCGTGTCGCAGAAGTCGGGCGCCGACCCCGAGGCGAGCGGCCGCGACAACCTCGTCCTGCAAGGCCGCCTCTACGGGCTCGCCGGGCCGCGGGCCCGGCACCGCGCGGCCGAGCTGCTCGCCCGGTTCGGCCTGGATGACGCGGCGTCCAGGCCGGTGAAGACCTACTCGGGCGGGATGCGGCGCCGGCTCGACGTCGCGCTCGGCCTCGTCCACCGCCCCCGGGTGCTGTTCCTGGACGAGCCCACCACCGGACTCGACCCGGAGGCCCGCGCGTCGATGTGGGCCGAGATCGCCCGGCTCGCCGGGGACGACGCGCTCGCGATCCTGCTCACCACCCACTACCTGGACGAGGCCGACCGGCTCGCCCGGCGCCTCGCGATCGTCGACCGGGGCCGCGTCGTCGCCGCCGGGACGCCCGACGCGCTGAAGGGCGAGCTGCGCGGCGACGCCGTCCATGTGGACTGGGCCGACCCGCCGCCGGAGCCGCCGGTGCGGGAGGCGCTCGGCCGCCTGCCCGGCATCCGGGAGGTCGTCCTCGACGGCCAGCGACTGAGCGCCCGCGCGGACGACGGCGCCTCAGCCATCCCGGCGGTCCTGGCCGCCCTCGACCACGCGGGCGTGCCCGCCACCGCGGCGACCGTCGCCCGCCCGTCCCTGGACGACGTCTACCTCCGCTACGCCGGCCGCCGCTTCACCCAGGCCGACGCCCCCGTCCGAGCCGATGAGGCCGCCCGAGCCGAGGAGGCCGTTCGATGACCGCGCTGGTGACCGGGACCTGGTGGATGACCCACCGGCGGGTGTCCGCGCTGCTGCGCAACCCGGCCGTGCTCGTGATGACGCTGGTCCAGCCGATGGTCTGGCTGTTCCTCTTCGGGGAGCTGTTCAAGAAGGTCGTCGAGCTGCCCGGGTTCGGGACGACGTCCTACCTGGACTACATCGTGCCCGGCGTCGTGGTCATGAACGCGGTGTCGCTGAACTCGTTCGCCGGGATGGCGACCATGGACGAGATCGAGCGGGGCACGCTCGACCGGTTCCTCGTCACGCCCGTGCGGCGCGGCGCGATCGCGCACGCGGGCGTCATCGAGCAGGCGCTGAGCACCGCGTTCCAGTCCATCGTGATCATCCTGCTGGGCTGGGCGGCCGGCGCGCACTACCCGGGCGGCCCGGCCGGCGTGGCCGTGCTCGTCGGCGCGTCCGTGCTGATCGGCGTCGTGCTCGCCGCGCTGTCGACCACGCTCGCGCTCCTCGTCCGCGACCGCAACACGATCATCGGGCTGAACGTGATGCTGCTGCTGCCGCTGACGTTCCTGTCGTCGGCGTTCATGGCCGAGGGCCTCATGCCGTCCTGGATCCGGCACGTGGCCGCCGCCAACCCGGTGAGCTGGGCGCTGGACACCGGACGCGCCGCCCTCGCCGACGATCCCGACTGGGGGTCGGCCGCCGTCCACGGCGCCGCGCTCCTCGCCCTGACCGCCGCGACGGTGGCCCTGGCCGTCTTCTCGTTCCGGAGCTACCAGAGATCCCGGTGAGCCGCCGGGCGGTCCGGGCCGGGGTCAGCGGGTGTCGAGGAAGCGGTCCAGGACGCGGGTGCCGAAGGCCAGGCCGTCTAGCGGGACGCGTTCGTCCACGCCGTGGAACATCCCGAAGTAGTCGAGGCCGGGTTCGAGGAGGAGGGGGGCGAAGCCGAAGCTCTTGATGCCGATGGCGTCGAACGACTTGGCGTCGGTGCCGCCCGACATCACGTACGGGACGGGACGGGCGAGCGGGTCCTCGGCGCGGAGCGCACCGGCGAGCGCCGCGAAGGTGGCGCCCGCCGGGTCCGCGGCGGGGGCCCGCTCGTGGTTGATGAACTCGCGGGTCACCTTCGGGCCGAGGAGCCGGTCGATCGTGGCCAGGAACTCCTCGCCCGTGCCCGGCAGGTAGCGCCCGTCCACCTCCGCCGACGCCGTGCCCGGCACGACGTTGACCTTGTAGCCGGCGTCGAGCCGGGTCGGGTTGGCGGAGTTGCGGATCGTCCCGGCGAACAGGCGGCCGGCGCCGCCGAGGCGCGCCGCCTCCGCGTCGAGGCGGTCATGGTCGATGGTCGTGCCGAGCGCGTCCGCCAGGCCGTCCAGCAGGGCCCGGACGCCCGGGGTCAGCCGGACGGGCCACTCGTGCGACGCGATCCGCGACACCGCGTGCGCGATCTCGGCCACCGCGTTGTCGGGGGCGGGCTTGGAGCCGTGGCCCGCGGTGCCGCGGGCCGTCAGCCGCATCCACGCGGTGCCGCGCTCGCCCGTCGCGATGGGGTAGATCCGCGTCGCGGCGGGGCCCGCCGCGGTGACGCTGAAGCCGCCGGACTCGCTGATCGCCTCCGTGCAGCCCTCGAAGTACGCGCGGTGCTCGCGCGCCACGTACCGGGAGCCGAGGTCGCCGGTGCACTCCTCGTCGGCCAGGAACGCCAGCACCAGGTCGCCGCGGGTGCGGCGGCCCTCCCGCAGCCGCCGCCGGACGGTCGCGAGCGTCATCGCGAGGCTGCCCTTCATGTCGACCGCGCCGCGCCCCCACACGCACCCGTCGCGGACCTCGCCCGAGAACGGCGGCACCGTCCACTCGGACGGGTCGGCGGGCACCACGTCGAGATGCCCGTGGATCAGGAACGCCGGAGCGGACGGGTCGGTGCCGGGGACGCGGGCCAGCACGCTCGCGCGGCCCGGCTCGGATTCGACGATCTCGGGGGCGGCGCCCGCGTCGTCCAGCAGCCCGGCGACGTGCTCGGCGGCGGGCCGTTCCGGGTGGGCCACGCCCTCGCCGCGGTTCGTGGTGTCGAAGCGGATGAGGTCGGCGCAGATCGCCGCCGCCTCGGCCGCCGCCCGCTCGGCGGCGGCCTCCCGGACCGCCGCCGCGCCGGGCCGGTCGTCGCGGACCCCTGCTGCTCCCATGGCTCCCTTTCGCGGCGAAGCTTCCTTCTCCTGTGCCGCTGACCTGCGTCAATGGATGATCAAGAACGTCTCGATCCGGTTGCGACTCCGTCAGCGGCGTGCCCGAACGGTCACCGTGCGTACGGCGCCGGTACCAATCTAGGTGCGGTGGGGGCGGCCGGGCACGGTGGCCGCGCGAAGGGCCGACGGGCCGACGGACCGATGGGTCGATGGGGCGACGGGCTGAGGGGGAGCATGACCAGGCAGTGGGGTGTCCGGCCGCGGATCGCGGGACTCGCCGCGGTCGCGCTGGCCGCGTCGCTCGGCCTGCCCGCCTGCGGCGGCGACGGCGCCGGAAGGGGCGACGGCACGTTCACGGCGGGCCACTCCGAGCCCGACCACCTGGTGCCCGCCGACACCACGAGCAGCTACGCCTTCGACGTGATCGGTGAACTGTTCGACAATCCGATGACCCTCGATGTGGGCGGCAGGGCCGTCCCGCTGGCCGCCGAGTCCGTCACGTCCCGCGACCAGCGGGTCTGGACGATCAAGGTGAGGCCCGGGCAGCGGTTCCACAACGGCGAGCCGGTGACCGCGCAGAGCTTCGCGGACGCGTGGAACAACGCCGCCTACGGGCCGAACGCCATGGCCGCCAACGAGTACTTCTCGTACATCAAGGGCCACAAGGAACTGAACCCCGACGACGGGAACGCCGAACCGGAGGCCAAGACCCTGTCGGGCGTCGAGGTGGTCGGCCAGAACACCTTGAAGGTCACGCTGAACGACCCGTTCAGCCAGTTCCCGATGCTGCTCACCTATCCGGCGTACGCGCCGATGCCGAAGGCCGGGCTGAAGGACCTCAAGGCGTTCGACGACCACCCGATCGGCAACGGCCCGTACCGGATGGATGGGGACTGGGAACGCAACAAGCAGATCAAGCTCATCGCGTTCTCCGGCTACACCGGGCCGCGCAGGCCGAAGAACAAGGGCGTGACCTGGAAGAGCTACGCCAGCGCCGAGACCGCGTACACCGACCTGCGGGCGGGGCGGATCGACGTGCTGCAGACGATCCCGTCCGCCAAGGTCCCCGAGGCGAGGCGGCTCCTCGGCGACCGGTTCCTGACCCGCAGGATGGGCACGATCGACTACCTCGGGTTCCCGCTGTGGGACAGGCGGTTCGCCAGCGCCGACCTGCGCAGGGCGATCTCGATGGCCATCGACCGGCAGGGCATCAACAAGGCCGTCTTCAACGGCGACTACGTCCCCGCCGACTCCCTGCTCCCCGCCATCATCGAGGGCCACCGGCCGGGCGCGTGCGGCGAGCTGTGCACCTACAACCCCGCCAAGGCCAGGCAGCTGTTCGCCAAGGCCGGCGGGTTCGGCGGGACGCTGGAGCTGTACTTCTCCAACGCGCAGCCGACCTACGCCCAGTGGATGCGGATCGTGGCGAACTCCCTCCGCGATGTCCTCGGCATCAAGGACGTGAGGTTCCGGCAGGTGCCCGCGTCCGACTACTTCTCCATGCTGCGCGAGCGCGGGGAGAAGGGCCCGTACCGGCAGAACTGGGAGGCCGACTACCCGAGCGCCCAGAACTACCTGGAGAACATGTGGGCGTCGGCCGACAACCGGATGGGCTGGACGAACCGGGCGTTCGACGCCCTGATCGCCAAGGCCAACCGGACGGCCGACCAGCGGCAGGCGGTCGCCTACTACAACCAGGCGGAGGACATCGCCATCCGGGAGATGCCGCTCATCCCGCTGTGGACGTGGGCGGGCCAGGGCGGCCGCTCGGAGAACGTCGACAACGTCACGATCACCCCGTACTCGACGGGCCTGATCGCGACCGACGTGACGGTGAAGTAGCCCGCGATGTGGCAGTACACCGTCCGGCGGCTCCTTCAGGCGGTCCCGGTCTTCATCGGCACCACGCTGCTGATCTACGCGATGGTGTTCGCGCTGCCCGGAGACCCGATCCAGGCGCTCGCCGGGGACAAGCCCGTCCCGGACAACGTCCTGCAGACGCTCCGGGACAAGTACAACCTCGACGACCCGCTGCTCGTGCAGTACGCGAAGTACATGTGGGGGCTCGTCCAGGGCGACCTCGGCGAGAACTACACCGGGCAGAGCGTGTCGGAGATGCTCAGCGGGCGCTGGGCCGTCACCGCGCGGCTCGCGCTCACCGCCTGGATCTTCGAGCTGCTCATCGGGATCGCGCTCGGGGTGTGGGCGGGCCTGCGGCGCGGGAGGCTCGCCGACACGCTCGTCCTCGGCGGGACGACGCTGGTGATCGCGGTCCCGGTGTTCGTCATCGGCTACGTCGCGCAGATCCTGTTCGGCCTGCACTGGCGGATCTTCCCGACCGCCGGGACGGACGACGGCTGGCCGCTGAGCTACCTGCTGCCCGGCATCGTCCTCGGCTCGCTCGGCCTGTCCTACGTGGCGCGGCTGACCCGGACGAGCCTGGCCGAGAACCTGCGCGCCGACTACGTCCGCACCGCCCGCGCCAAGGGCCTGTCGAGGGCGCGGGTCGTCGGGCGGCACGCGCTCCGCAACTCGCTGATCCCCGTGGTGACCTACCTCGGCGTCGACCTCGGGAACCTGATGGGCGGCGCGATCGTGACCGAGGGCATCTTCAACCTGCCCGGCATCGGGCAGCAGGTGTTCCAGTCGATCCAGCTGAAGGAGGGGCCCGTCGTGGTCGGCGCGGTCACCGTGCTGGTGCTGATCTTCCTGCTGGCCAACCTGGTCGTGGACCTGCTGTACGGGGTCCTCGACCCGAGGATCCGGTATGAGTGAGGGCACGGCGGTCGCGGCGGCCGGCGGCGAGATCGGCCGGGCCTCGCTCTGGGACGACGCGTGGCGCGACCTGCGGCGCCGCTGGATCTTCTGGGGCCCGGCGGCGGTCCTCGCCGTGGTCGCGGCGATGGCCGCGCTGCCGGGCCTGTTCACCGGCACCGCCGCCAACGAGGGCTGCGACCCGAACCTGTCCGGGCTCGGCCCGTCCGGCGACCGCTGGTTCGGCACCGACCTCGCCGGCTGCGACTACTACGCGCACGTCGTGCACGGCGCCCGCCCGACGCTGCTGATCGGCGTCGCCGTCACGCTGTTCGCGCTGCTGATCGCGGTGCTGCTCGGGATGCTCGCCGGCTACTACGGCGGCCTCGCGGACGCGTTCATCGCGCGGCTCACCGACGTGTTCTTCGGGCTGCCGTTCGTGCTCGGCGCGACGGTCATCCTCGTCGCGTTCCCCGGGCACGGGGTGTGGGCGATGACGCTGGTGCTGGTCCTGCTCGGCTGGACGACGATGATCCGCATCATGCGGGGGCAGGTCATCGCCGTCCGCGACGCCGACTACGTGCGGGCGGCGCGGCTGCTCGGCGCGCCCGACCGGCGGATCATGGCGCGGCACGTCCTGCCGAACGCGATCGCCCCGGTGATCGTGGTCGCCACCCTCAACGTCGGCAACGTGATCGTGGGGGAGGCGACGCTGGACTTCCTCGGCGTCGGGCTGCAGTACCCGCAGGTGTCGTGGGGGCTGCAGCTCGGCCAGGCGAAGGACTCCTTCCTCGACCGGCCGCACCTGCTGATCTTCCCCGCGGCGTTCCTGTCGGCGACGGTGCTGAGCTTCCTGCTGCTCGGCGACGCCGTCCGCGACGCCCTCGACCCGAAGCTGCGGTGACGCCCATGACCGCCGATCCGACCACGGGCGACCTGACGACGGGCGACCTGGTCCCCGCGCCGCGCCCGGACGGCGCGCCGCTGCTCCAGGTCGACGACCTGCACGTCGCCTTCCGCGTGCGCGGGCAGGACGTCCGTGCCGTGAACGGGCTGTCGTACACGCTCGCGGAGGGGGAGACCGTCGCGATCCTCGGCGAGTCCGGGTCGGGCAAGAGCGTCGCGGCGCAGGCCGTGATGGGCATCCTCGACATGCCGCCCGCGCGCGTCGAGCGCGGGTCGGTGAGGCTGCGCGGCGAGGAGCTGCTCGGCCTGCCGGAGCGGCGCCGCCGCGCCTACCGCGCCGACCGCATCTCGATGATCTTCCAGGACGCGCTGACCGCGCTGAACCCGGTGTTCACCGTCGGCGACCAGCTCCGCGAGATGTTCCGGGTGCACCGCGGCCTCGGCCGCCGCGCCGCCCGCGACAGGGCCGTGGAGCTGATGGAGCGCGTGCGGATCCCGTCCGCGGCGCGACGGCTCGGCGACTACCCGCACCAGTTCTCCGGCGGCATGCGCCAGCGCATCATGATCGCGATGGCGCTGGCGCTGGAACCGGACGTGCTGATCGCCGACGAGCCGACCACCGCGCTCGACGTGACCGTCCAGGCGCAGATCATGCGGCTGCTCGCCGCGCTCCAGGACGAGCTGGCCATGGGCATGGTGCTGATCACCCACGATCTCGGCGTCGTCGCGGGCGTCGCGGACCGGATCGTCGTCATGTACGCGGGATCGGTCGCCGAGCAGGCGCCCGCCCGCGACCTGTACGCGCGGCCCGCGCACCCGTACACGCGCGGGCTGCTGGCGTCGGTGCCGCGCCTCGACCGGCGCCGCGGGCCGCTCGTCCCGATCGCGGGCGCGCCGCCGGACCCGGCCGCGCTGCCGCCCGGCTGCCCGTTCCATCCGCGCTGCCCGCGCGCCGAGCCGGTCTGCGCGGCGGAGCGGCCGCCGCTCGTCGACGTCGCGCCCGGCCACGGCGCGGCCTGCCACTTCGCCGAGGAGGTCCACGGTGCCGGACGAGACTGACAGGCCCGGCCCCGAGGCGCCGATCCTCCAGGTGGACGGCCTCGTCAAGCACTACCCGGTGACCCGCGGCGCCGTGCTCAGGCGGACGGCCGGCCGGGTCAGGGCCGTGGACGGCGTCGACCTGGAGCTGCGCCGCGGCGAGACGCTCGGCGTCGTCGGCGAGTCCGGCTGCGGGAAGTCGACGCTCGCCAGGCTGCTGCTCGCCGCCGAACGCCCCACCGCCGGGACGGTCCGCTTCGACGGCCGCGACATCTTCGCGATGCCGAGAGCCGAGCTGCGGGCCCTGCGCCGCCGCGTCCAGATGGTGATGCAGGACCCGTACTCCTCGCTCAACCCGCGCATGACCGTCGGCGACATCGTCGGGGAGCCGTTCGCCGTCCACCCGGAGGTCGTGCCGAAGGGGCAGCGGCGCGGGCGCGTGCGGGAGCTGCTGGAGCTCGTCGGCCTCGACCCCGGCCACGCCGGCCGCTACCCGCACCAGTTCTCCGGCGGCCAGCGGCAGCGCGTCGGGATCGCCCGCGCCCTCGCGCTGCGGCCCGACGTCGTCGTGTGCGACGAGCCGGTGTCCGCGCTGGACGTGTCCGTGCAGGCGCAGGTGATGAACCTGCTCGCCGAGCTGCAGCGGGAGCTGGGCCTTTCGTACGTGTTCATCGCGCACGACCTGGCCGCCGTCCGGCAGGTCTCCGACCGCGTCGCCGTCATGTACCTCGGCAAGATCGTCGAGACCGGCGACGAGACACAGATCTACGAGCACCCGACCCATCCGTACACGCAGGCGCTGCTGTCGGCCGTCCCCGTCCCGGACCCGGACGCCCCTGGCCGGACGGACCGTCCTCCAGCCC
>NZ_SMJX01000076.1 GCF_004348535.1 Actinomadura sp. KC216 | reverse complement strand
CCACCGGGTGGGACGGCCGCCTCCTTCGCGTGATGCGTGGCCACACCTGGCCGTCCAGGTCTTGGACCGCTAGTCTCATAGGGCTCTAAGTAACGATTGTCTTACGACGTCGCATTTAGCCGCTGATCTGGGCCGGAACCCCTTCCATTTGGACGGGGTGCCGCTACGGTAGGGGAACCCTCCCGGCTACCGGACGGTAGCAATACGGTGGCCACAGAGTGTGACGACAGGACGTGCGACTGACAGACAGAGCGTGACAGACAGAGCCTGTGTGCTACTCGCTCATTGGTTCGGGATTTTCCCCCGGCCTGGACGAAAGGTGACGAGTGGGCGTCGAGATCAGAGTCGAGGGCCTGACCAAGTCCTTCGGCCGCCAGGTGATCTGGCAGGACGTGTCGCTGACCATCCCCGCTGGTGAGATCTCCGTGCTGCTGGGGCCGTCCGGCACCGGCAAGTCGGTCTTCCTCAAGTCGCTCGTCGGGCTGCTCAAGCCCGACCGCGGCCACATCTGGATCGGCGACCGTGACCTGCCCCGCCTGCCCGAGGCCAAGCTCTACGAGACGCGGAAGCTGTTCGGCGTCCTGTTCCAGGACGGCGCCCTGTTCGGCTCCATGAACCTCTTCGACAACATCGCCTTCCCGCTGCGCGAGCACACCAAGAAGCGCGAGTCGGAGATCAAGAACATCGTCCTCGAGAAGATGGAGATGGTCGGCCTGCTCGGCGCCGAGCACAAGCTGCCCGGCGAGATCTCCGGCGGGATGAAGAAGCGCGCCGGGCTCGCCCGCGCGCTGGTGCTGGACCCCGAGATCCTCCTGGTGGACGAGCCCGACTCCGGCCTCGACCCCGTCCGCACCGCGTTCCTGAACCAGGTGTTCATCGACCTCAACGCGCAGATCGGCGCGACGTTCCTCATCGTCACCCACGACATCAACACGGCCCGGACGCTGCCCGACAACATCGGCCTGCTGTACCAGCGCCACCTCGCGATGTTCGGGCCGCGGGAGATGCTGCTGACCAGCGAGGAGCCGGTCGTCCGGCAGTTCCTCAACGCCAGCAAGGTCGGCCCGATCGGCATGTCCGAGGAGAAGGACGAGTCCGAGCTGGAGGCCGAGGCGAAGCTCGGCCACGACCCCGGCAAGCTGCCGCCGATCCCGCCGCAGCAGATGCCGAGCAACGGGATGCTCCGCGCCGGGATGCACGCGCCCGGCGCCTGGTGCGCGGCGCACGGCGTCGTCCCGCCGCCCGGCTCGTTCGTCGACGACCTCGGCCGCAACTGGGTGGAGGAGTGGCCGCGTTACGTGGCGTCCATGACGCCGGTCGGCGCCTCCGGCGGTCCCGCCGCTCCCGGTGGTCCCGGCGGGCGCTTCCCGGGCAGCCCGCCGCCAGGCGGCCAGGGGACGGGTGCCGGGTACTGATGTCCAATCCCGATACCGGTATCGGCGCGAGCCGGCGGAGGGGTGGGAAGGGCGGAGGCTCTTCCGTGACGTTCCGCAAGATCGGCGACGGCGCGGTCAACGTCCTGGTCAAGGAGCCGGGACGGTTCTTCGCCCTGTGCCTGGACACGGGCCGCGCGATGTTCAAGATGCCGTTCCAGTGGCGCGAGTTCATCCAGCAGGCGTGGTTCATCGTCAGCGTCACCGTCGTCCCCACGATGCTGGTCGCGATCCCGTTCGGCGGCATCCTGTCGTTGCAGGTCGGCGGGCTGATCCGGCAGTTCGGCGCGCAGTCCTTCACCGGTGCGACGGCCGTGGCGGCGATCGTCCGGGAGGCGAGCCCGCTGGTCACCTCGCTGCTGGTCGCGGGCGCCGCCGGGTCGGCGATCTGCGCCGACATCGGCTCCCGCAAGATCCGCGAGGAGATCGACGCGATGGAGGTGCTGGGCATCAACCCGCTGCACCGCCTGGTCGTCCCGCGGATGCTCGCGTGCGCGTTCGTCGCGCTGTTCCTGAACGGCCTGGTCTCGGTGGTCGGCCTGATGGGCGGCTACTTCTTCAACGTCATGCTGCAGGGCGGCACGCCCGGCGCGTACCTGGCGTCGTTCAACGCGATCGCGCAGTTGCCCGACCTGCTCCAGGCCGAGGTCAAGGCGTTCGTGTTCGGCATCACCGCCGGGCTCGTCGCCGCCTACAAGGGCCTGAACGCCAAGGGCGGCCCGAAGGGCGTCGGCGACGCGGTCAACCAGACCGTCGTCATCACGTTCATGCTGCTCTTCGTGGAGAACTTCCTGATCTCCAGCCTGTACTTCCAGCTCGTCCCGTCGAAGGGCATGTGATGGCGGCGCCTGGCAAGACGGGGAAGGCGGTCACCCGGGCGGTGAACGCCCCGCTGCAGCGGCTCGACGACTTCGGCCACCAGATCTCCTTCTACGTCCGCGCGTTCGCGTGGACGTTCCGGGTCCTGCGCCGCTACCGCGCCGAGGTGCTGCGGCTGCTGGCCGAGGTGAGCCTCGGCACCGGCGGCCTCGCCGTGATCGGCGGCTCGGTGGTGATCGTCGGCTTCATGACGTTCTTCACCGGCAGCCAGGTCGGGCTGCAGGGCTACGAGTCGCTGAACCAGATCGGCACGGCCGCGTTCACCGGGTTCGTCGCGTCCTACTTCAACACCCGCGAGATCGCGCCGCTGGTGTCGGCGCTGGCGCTGTCGGCGACGGTCGGCTGCGGGTTCACCGCGCAGCTCGGCGCGATGCGGATCTCCGACGAGATCGACGCGCTGGAGGTCATGGCCGTCCCGTCGATGCCGTTCCTCGTCACGACCCGGATGCTGGCCGGGATGATCGCGGTCGTCCCGCTCTACATCGTGGGCCTGCTCGCGTCCTACGGCGCGACGCGGGTGATCGTGACCGTGTTCTACGGGCAGTCGACGGGCACCTACGATCACTATTTCCATCTATTCCTACCGCCCGACGACATTCTCTGGTCATTCGGGAAAGTGATCGTCTTCTCGGTGCTGGTGATGCTGATCCACTGCTATTACGGCTACCACGCGAGCGGCGGCCCGGCGGGCGTCGGCGTCGCGGTGGGCCGCGCCGTCCGCACCAGCATCGTCGTGATCAACGTGACCGACCTGCTGCTCGGCATGGCGATCTGGGGCACGGGCACCGGCGTACGGATCGGCGGGTGACGGCGCTGTGAGTGAGCGGATCAGGTACCGGGTGCTCGGCACGGCGATGCTCGTCGTGATCGCGCTGCTGCTGGCGCTGACCGTCGCCTTCTACAACAAGGCGTTCACCCCGGTGACCGAGGTGACCGTGGACGCCGAGCGCGCCGGGCTGCAACTGCTGCCGCACTCGGACGTGAAGGTGCGCGGCCTGATCGTCGGCGAGGTCCGCGAGATCGACGCGACCGGGAAGGGCGCGACGCTGCACCTCGCGCTCGATCCCGGCAAGGCGAAGCTGATCCCGTCCAACGTCCAGGCGCGGCTGCTGCCGAAGACGCTGTTCGGCGAGAAGTACGTCGACCTGCAGATCCCGCCGCAGCCGGGCCCGCGGGGCCTGGCGGAGGGGGCGGTCATCCAGCAGGACCGCTCGCAGGCCGCCGTGGAGATCGACAAGCTGCTGAACGACCTGCTGCCGCTGCTGCGCGCGGTGAAACCGGCGCAGCTGAACGCGACGCTCAACGCCCTCGCCACGGCGCTGCAGGGACGCGGCGACCAGATCGGCCGCAACCTGGAGCAGGCGGACGAGCTGCTGAGGAAGATCAACCCGCAGCTCGGCACGCTGGTGCACGACCTGAACGGCCTCGCGGACGTGTCCGACGTCTACAACGCCGCGGCGCCCGACCTGTTGAAGACGCTCCGCAACCTCAACGTGACCAGCAGGACGATCACCGACGAGAAGGCGACGATCGAGCAGCTGATCCCGGCGACGACCCTGCTGGCGCAGGACGCCGACACCTTCATGCGGCACAACGGCCCGAAGATCATCGGCGTGAACATCGCGAACCGCGAGGCGCTGGGCCTGGTCGCCCGCTACTCGCCCTCGCTGCCGTGCGTGTTCGCCGGGCTCACCAAGATCAGGCCGGACGCCGAGGAGGCGGGCGGCGGCAACGGTTCCAAGACGTTCAACCTGACCATCGAGATCGTCAAGCCGCGGCCGGGCTACAAGTACCCGCTGGACTCGCCCGAGGCCAAGGACCAGCGCAACCCGCGCTGCTACGGCCTCCCGAACCCGAAGGTCCCCTTCCCCGACTACCTGGCCCTCGACGGCACGCAGGACGACCTGTGGTGGAAGAACCCCGATGACCCGAACGCCCCCGCCGCGGGCGGCCGGGGCCGGGCGCTGTCCAACGTGTTCGTCGACCCGGGCTCGATGAGCGAGAAGGAAAAGATCAAGAACGTGCTCGGGCCGATGACGCGGACCCCCGCCGGCGAGGTCTCCGACCTGTCCGCGCTGCTGTTCGGCCCGCTGCTCGCGGACGGATCGGTGGTGACGATCAGGTGAGGACGACCAGCGCCGCGATCAAGCTGACGATCTTCGTGGTCGTCACCTCGGTGGCCACCGGCGTGCTGGCGATGACGATCGCCAACATGCGCTTCCGGGCCACCATCGAGTACAAGGCGATCTTCACGGACGTGACCGGGCTGCTGGACAACGACGACGTCCGCGTCGCCGGTGTCCGGGTCGGGCAGATCGAGGGCGTCCGGCTTTACAGGGGCAACCAGGCGGAGGTGACGTTCAGCGTCGAGGAGGGCGGCGTGTTCAGGAACGGGCTGCCGGCGTCGACGAAGGCGCAGATCCGCTACCGCAACCTGATGGGCCAGCGGTACCTCGCGCTGACCGACGGCGCGGGCGCGTCCAACGCCTACCTCGATCCCGGCGACACGATCCCGGTCACGCAGACCGCGCCCGCGCTCGACCTCACGACGCTGTTCAACGGGTTCCGGCCGCTGTTCCGCGCGCTGGAGCCGAAGGACGTCAACACGCTCGCCATGCAGCTCGTCCAGGTGCTGCAGGGCGAGGGCGGGACGATCAACAGCCTGCTCGCGCACGTCGCGTCGCTCACCAACACGCTCGCCGACCGCGACAAGGTCATCGGCCGGGTGATCGACAACCTGAACAGCGTGCTCGGCACCATCGACCAGCGGCACGCCCAGGTCGACCGGCTGATCAGGGACCTGCGGAGCCTCATCGGTGGTGTCTCCGACGACCGGCAGGCGATCTTCGACTCGGTCGCGGCGATCAACGGCCTGACCGGCACCACGCAGGACCTGCTCGCGAGCGCCCGGCCGAGCCTCAAGAACGACATCGCCGGGCTCCGCAAGCTGACCGCCACGCTGGACGCCAACAAGGGCGACCTCGACAAGGGCCTGCAGCGGACGCCGGAGCGGCTGGAGAAGCTGGTCAACATCTCGTCCTACGGGTCCTGGTTCAACATGTACATCTGCGGCATGGACGCGAAGGTGCGCCTCCCCGGCGGCCCCGTCTACCAGACACCCGCGATCATGAACGAGAACGCGAGGTGCAAGTAGATGAGGGTCTCGTTCCGGGAACGCAACCCGGTCCCCATCGGCCTCTCCGGGTTCGCGGTCATCATCGTGCTGGTGGTGCTGGCGCTGAACCTGGAGAGCCTCCCGCTCATCTCGGGCGGCGAGACCCACACCGCCGCGTTCAAGGAGGCCGCCGGGCTGAAGAAGGACGAGGAGGTCCGCATCGCGGGCGTCAAGGTCGGCAAGGTCACCGACCTCGAACTCGACGGCGACCACGTCAAGGTCACCTTCAAGGTGGACGACGGCGTCCGGCTCGGCGACCGCACCGAGGCCGGCATCAAGATCAAGACGGTGCTCGGCGCGCACTACCTGGCGCTCACCCCGCGCGGCAAGGGCAAGCTCGGCCGCCACATCCCGATCGAGCGGACGCACGTCCCGTTCGAGGTCGTCCCGGCGATCAGCGAGCTGAGCCGGCGGATCGGGGCGATCGACGTGCAGCAGGTCGCGAAGTCGTTCGACGTGCTGTCGGACACGTTCAAGAACTCCCCGGAGGAGGTCCGCGCGTCGCTGCAGGGCCTGCGCCGCCTCTCCAACACGGTCGCGTCGCGCGACGACCAGCTCCACGAGCTCGCGGGCCGGGCCAAGGACGTGTCGAAGCTGCTCGCCGACCGCAACCAGGACTTCGCCAAGCTCGTCGCGGACGGCGACCGGGTGCTGCAGGCCGTCCAGGCGCGGCGCGCGGTCATCCACCAGCTCCTCGTCAACACCGTCGCCCTGTCCCAGCAGGTCAACGCGCTGATCCAGGAGAACGAGAAGCAGCTGCGGCCGATGCTGGACAACCTGGCGAAGGTCAACAGGGTGCTCCTGAAGAACCAGGACAACCTCGACCGGATCCTGCAGCTGTTCGCGCCGTTCGCGAGGCAGTTCGCGGACGTCACCGGCACCGGACGGTGGTTCGACTCCTGGATCCAGAACCTCGTCCCGATCCCCGCGTCCATCCAGCCCCCGAAGAGCGGCACCGCCAACCGGCAGGGCGGCCAGACGGGCAACACCGACAACCCCCTCCCCTTCCTCCCGTGACCAGGCAGGTTCGTAGTGCGTAACCTGGCAACCCTCCTTCGCCTCGGCGGCGCGGTCCTCGCCGTCGCGGTGCTGGCGGCCGTGCTCCTGCCGGTGTTCCAGGAGCCGGAGCAGCGCCGCATGACGGCGTACTTCACCAAGACCGTCGGCCTCTACAAGGGCGCGGACGTCCGCATCCTCGGCATCCCGGTCGGCGAGGTCACGAGCGTCGAGCCGGTCGGCGACGCGGTGAAGGTCGAGCTGAAGTACGACGCCGAGTACAAGGTCCCCGCGAACGCGCAGGCCGTCATCATCAACCAGACGCTGGTCGCGGACCGCTACATCCAGCTCACCCCCGTCTACAAGGGCGGCCCCGTCCTGGCCGACAAGGCGACGCTGACGGTGAACCGCACCGCCGTCCCGGTCGAGGTGGACCAGGTCGGCGGCAGCCTGAACGACCTGTCCAAGGCCCTCGGCCCGCAGGGCGCCAACGCCCCCGGCCCGAACGGGCAGGAGGGTTCGCTGTCGCGGCTCCTGCAGGTCGGCGCGGCGAACCTGGACGGGCAGGGCGACGACATCCGGCAGACGATCGAGGACGCGTCCAAGGCGCTCAGCACGCTCAGCACCGACCGCGGCGACGTCGCCGAGACGATCAGGAACCTGCGGATCATCACGGACGCGATGAAGGCGAACGACCAGCAGATCAGGTCGTTCACCGGGCACCTCAACGGCGTGTCCGGGCAGCTCGCGGGGGAGAAGGAGGAGCTCAGCGCGGCCCTCAACACCCTCGCGCCGACGCTGCGGAACGTGCAGCGGTTCGTCAAGGACAACCGGACCGAGCTGGCCGCGAACGTCCGCCAGCTCGCCCAGATCACCGGCGTGCTCGTCAAGGAGAAGGACGCGCTCGCCGAGATCCTCACGGCCGGGCCGCTCGCGATCAACAACCTGGCGCGCGCGTACGACCCGATCAGCGGCACCATCCACACCCGCGACAACTTCCGCCAGTTCCACAACCTCGCCGACTGGATCTGCTCGCTCGCCTACTCGGTGGGGACTCCGGCGAAGCAGTGCCTGGACTTCGTCCGCCCGTACAACGGCATCGGCAAGGCGCTGACGGGCTTCAGCCTCGACCTGTCCTGGATCACGGCGCTGACCACGCACTACGACCCGGTCCCGATCCCGCCGGACGCCTACGGCCCGCAGGGCCCGCCCAGGTCGGGCACCCCCAACAACGCGTCCAGGCCGACCGACCTCAGCGCGCTCCTGCCCGGAGGTGGCCGATGACCACGAGACGGCGGGCGTGGCTGGCCGGTGCCGCCGCGGCGGTGGCGGGCGCGGTGGCCCTGTCGGGCTGCTCGTTCAACGGCGTCGAGTCGATCCCGCTGCCCGGCGGGGCCGACCTCGGCTCCAACCCCAAGACCGTGAAGATCGAGTTCGCGAACGTGCTGGACCTCGTCCCGCAGTCGGCGGTCAAGGTCAACGACGTCTCCGTCGGCCGCGTCGACAAGATCGACCTCGCCGGCGGGGCCGCGAGGACGGGCGGGCAGAGCGGCTGGCACGCCGTCGTCACCGTGAAGATCCGCGGGGACGTCAAGCTGCCCGACAACGCCGTCGCCACGATCGGCCAGACCAGCCTGCTCGGCGAGAAGTTCGTGCAGATCGAGCCGCCGCGCGACCAGGCCCCGGCCGGGGAGCTGGCCTCCGGCGACCTGATCCCGCTGAACCGCACGATCCAGGGCACCGAGATCGAAGAGGTGCTGTCGGCGATGTCGCTGCTGCTGAACGGCGGCGGGCTGGAGCAGGTCTCCACGATCAGCCACGAGCTGCAGGCCGCGATGCGCGGGCGCGAGCCCACGATCAGGTCGGTGCTGGAGCGCGTCAACACCTTCGCCGGGACGCTCGACCGCAACCGCGCCGCGATCATCCGCGCGCTGGACAGCATCGACCGGCTGACCGGCAAGCTGTCGGCCGAGCGCAAGACGATCCAGGACACGATCGACGAGACGGGCCCGGCGATCTCCGTCCTGAACCGCAACCGCGCCGACCTGACCAAGATGCTGGTGGCGCTCGACAAGCTCAGCCGCACCACCACCTACGTGATCAACCAGTCGAAGGCCGACCTGCTGGCCAACCTCCAGGACCTCGACAAGATCCTGCGGAACCTCAACAAGGCGGGCGCCGACCTGCCGAAGTCGCTGGAGTCGCTGATCACGTTCCCGTTCCCGGCGACGTTCGGGAACACGATCGAGGGCGACTACGGCAACGTCCGGCTGACGCTCGAGCTGGACTTCGAGTCCATCGCGCAGAACCTGCTCGGCGGCACCGACCTGGAGGGCCTGCTCGGCAGCGGCCGGGAGATGCGCAACATGCTCCAGGTGCCGAACGTCACCCTGCCCGACACCCCGCTCGGCGTGCTGCCCGAGATGCCCGGCGACACCGGCACCGGCCCGGGCGGCCCAGGCGGTTCCGGCTCCGGCCCCGGTGGGCTGCTGCCGGGCCTGCCCGGCCTCCTGCCGGGGGCTCCGGGCGCGACCACTCCGGCGCCGACGAAGGCACCGTCCGGCACGAAGAAGGGCGGCACCCCGTGATCCTCAAGCGCGGCGTCATCCTCCAGCTGATCGCGTTCGCGGTCATCACCGTCGTCGGCGTGACGATCGTGTCGGTGAACTACATCGGCATCGGCCGCGACCTGCTCGGCCGCCAGTACGTCGCCTACGTCGACCTCACCGACTCCGGTGGCGTGTTCACCAACGCCGAGGTGACCTACCGGGGCGTCCCGGTCGGGCGGGTCGGGCCGATCGAGCTGACCAAGGACGGCATCCGCGTGAAGCTCCTGCTGGAGCGGGGCGAGCGGATCCCGCGCGACGGGACGAAGGCGGTCGTCGCGAACCGGTCGGCGGTCGGCGAGCAGTACATCGACCTGGAGCCCACCAAGAAGGCCGGCCCCTACCTGGACGAAGGCGACCCGTACACGATCCCGCGCAACCGCACCACGCTGCCGGTGTCGACCGCCGAGCTGCTCCGCAACGTCGACGCGCTGGTCGGCTCGGTGAACACCAAGGACGTCGGCGTCATCGTGGACGAGCTCGACAAGGCGTTCTCCGGCTCCGCCGAGGACCTCCAGTCGATCCTGGACGACACCGACCGCCTGCTGAAGACCGCCGAGGCCGCCTACCCCGACACCAAGCGGCTTCTCGACAACAGCGTGACCGTCCTGGACACCCAGCGCGGCCAGGGCGCCAACATCCGCGGCTTCGCCCGCAACCTGAACGACCTCACCACCTCGCTCCGCAACGACGACCCGGCTCTGCGCAAGACCATCCAGAACGCGCCGGGCACCGTCGACGAAACCCACAAGGCCATCAACCAGCTTGCGCCCACGCTGCCCGTCTTCCTGGCGAACCTCACCACCACCGGGCAGATCATCACGTCGCGCAAGGCGGGCCTGCGGTCGCTGTTCATCCTGTACCCGGTGACGGTCGCGGGCGCGTCCACCGTCAACCCGGGCGACGGGACCCAGCACCTGGGCCTCGCGCTGAACATCGACGACCCGCCCGCGTGCACCGAGGGCTACGAGAAGACCAAGCACCGCTGGCCGCAGGACACCTCCAGGAAGAAGCCGCGCCTGGACGCCGGGTGCAAGGCCCCGCACGACGCGCCCACGGGCGTGCGCGGCAGCCGCAACTTCCCGCGCGACGCCATCGCGCCGTACCCGCAGGTCCCGCCAGGGGCGACCGCGGGCGCCGGATTCCCGGAGGGCGGCGCGACCGGAACCGAAGGCGATGGCGATGGCGACGGCAAGACCGAAGCCAAGCCCTCGGACAAGAACTCCCCGCAGAATCCCGGAAACACCACGGCCGCGGCGGCCCCGACCGGACGGCTGTCCGATGGGCGGCTCTACCTGTCGTATCCGGCCGATTCAGTCGAATTCGCTGGATACGATCCAACGACCGGTGCGGTCTATGGCCCCGACGGCAAGCGATATCTCATGCCCCGCAGCGCCGGTACCCGTCAGTTGGGAGAGGAATCCTCGTGGAAGTGGCTCCTTCTCGGACCGCTGAGCCAATGAGGCGCGGCCTGTCTCCGGCGATCGCGATCGCCCTGAGCGTCGTCGTGATCGCCCTCGCCGTCGCGTCCGGCTGGCTCGGCGTGATCACCCTCCAGAACCGGGACGAGGCCGATCAGAAGGCCAAGGCGATCCAGTCGGCGCGGCAGATGGGCGTCAACCTGATGTCGCTGGACGCGTCCACCGCCCAGCGCGACCTGGACCGCATCGTGGCCGGCACCACCGGCAACCTGAAGAACAAGCTGGCCTCCCAGTCGAAGGCCTTCATGGACCAGATCACCAAGTACAAGGCCAGGTCGACGGTCAGCGACGTCGACGCCGCGCTGGTCTCCATCGACGACGATTCCGCCGAGGTGATGGTCTCCCTGAACGGCACCGTCACGAACGACAAGGTGAAGAACGGCACGCCCCAGGGCTACCGGTACCAGATGGACCTTTCGAGGGTCGATGACCGGTGGCTCGTGTCCGGACTGGAGGTCGTCCCGTGACGATCAAGCCGAAGGACAGGGCGGCGGAGCAGGCCGCCAAGGCCGAGGAGGCGGCGGAGGCCGCCCGGCTCGCCGAGGAGGCCGCCGCCAAGGCCCGCGAGGCCGCGCGCCTGGCGAAGATCGCCGCGGACGCTGCCGCCGCCGAAGCGGAAGCCGAAGAGGCTGAGGACGCCGAAGAGCCCCCGGAAGAGATCGACGAGGCCGAGGAGAGCGAAGAAGCCGCCAAATCCCTCCAGAAGCCGCAAGACTCGCCGAGGGACTCCGAAGACGCGTCCGAGGGTGACGGCGCGTCAGAGGGCGACTCAGAGTCTCCGGAGGGCGCCTCCGCCGCTGCGGACGCCACCGAAACCGACGAAGAGCCCAAAAGTACGGCTAAATCGGTCAAGCTCCGGAAGGCCGCCGCGCCCAAGGCGTCAAAGGCGTCCAAGACCTCCAAGACGGCGGACGCGCCGCGTCGCCGCCGGCTCGGTTCGGGGAGCATGGGGACGGTCATCGCCGTCCTGGCCGTCCTCGTGATCGCGTTCGGTGCCGGCACCGTCGCGCTCGCCCTGAAGGTCCGCGAGCAGAACGCGACCGAGGCGGCGGGCAAGGACGCCGCGCAGGCCGCGTCGCACGCGGTGCAGAAGCTGTCGTCGTACGACTACCGGACGCTCGACGCCGATCTGAAGGAGGCGTCCGCGACGACGACCGGCAAGCTGCACACCGACTACGACAAGCTCGCCCAGCAGCTCAAGACGGTCGCCGTCCAGCAGCAGGCCGTCGCCACCACCACGGTCATCAAGGTCGGCGTCGTGAGCGCGACGCCGGACAAGGTCGTGGCCCTCGTCTATGCGAATCGATCGTCGGCCACCAAGGACGACAAGCAGCAGACCCTGCCCGAGCCGCTCCGCATCCGGGTGACGCTGCTGAAGCAGGACGACGGGAAGTGGCTCGCGTCGGAACTCAGGGTCATCTCCTGACCAGCGGGCATCACCTCGCGACACGTGTTCCGCGTGGAGGAGTCCGGCCTGCCCGGAGGCTTAAACTATGGCCTTCCTCACTGCAGGTCAGGGCCCGAAAAGTCCAACCTCGCTCTTGACTGAGAGGCGCTGAGGGGCGATGCTCCATGGCAACGTGATGCATACTGCGGCGCTAGAGTTGCGAGCGGTGTGGCATGTCGGCTACACTGCCCCTTTGCGCTGCCCTCTGACTATCCGCGTGTGAGAGAACCCCTGCCCCGGTCCGTTTTGGACCTCTCTGTGCAGGTCTCGGACGTGGATCGTCTGGCGTGCGTGTCACCAGTTACGCCGCGAGCCCTCGGAAGGACCACTCTTGGCAGCCTCGCGCAACGCCTCGAATACCGCAACCGGTCCGAACCGCGTCTCCTTCGCGCGCATCAAGGAGCCGCTCGAAGTCCCGGACCTCCTTGCTCTGCAGACCAACTCGTTTGACTGGCTGCTGGGCAACGAGAGGTGGAAGGCCCGGGTCGAGGCGGCCCAGAAGGCCGGAAGTAAGAGCGTCCCGACCCAGTCGGGGCTGGAGGAGATCTTCGAAGAGATCAGTCCGATCGAGGACTTCTCCGGGACCATGTCGCTGTCGTTCCGCGACCACCGGTTCGAACCGCCCAAGTACTCCGTCGAGGAGTGCAAGGACAAGGACATGACCTACTCCGCCCCGATGTTCGTCACGGCGGAGTTCATCAACAACACCACGGGTGAGATCAAGAGCCAGACGGTGTTCATGGGCGACTTCCCGCTCATGAGCCCGAAGGGCACGTTCATCATCAACGGCACCGAGCGTGTCGTCGTCTCCCAGCTCGTCCGGTCCCCGGGCGTGTACTTCGACCGCGCGCTCGACAAGGCGTCCGACAAGGACATCTACGGCTGCCGCGTCATCCCGAGCCGCGGCGCGTGGCTCGAATTCGAGATCGACAAGCGCGACAACGTGGGCGTGCGCATCGACCGCAAGCGCAAGCAGCCCGTCACCGTGCTGCTCAAGGCGCTCGGCTGGGACGAGGCGCGCATCCGTGAGCGCTTCGGCTCCTACGAGTCGATCAACGTGACCCTGGAGAAGGACCACACCTCCGGCCAGGACGACGCCCTCCTCGACATCTACCGCAAGCTGCGCCCGGGCGAGCCGCCCACGCGCGAGTCGGCGCAGACGCTCCTGGAGAACCTGTACTTCAACCCGAAGCGCTACGACGTCGCCAAGGTCGGCCGCTACAAGATCAACAAGAAGCTCGGCCTCGACCTGGACATGAACCAGGGCACCCTCACCGAGGACGACATCGTCGCCACGATCGAGTACCTCGTCCGGCTGCACGCCGGTGAGGAGGAGGCCACGCTCAGCGCCGTCCCCGTGCCGATCGAGGTCGACGACATCGACCACTTCGGCAACCGGCGCCTGCGCACGGTCGGCGAGCTCATCCAGAACCAGGTGCGGCTCGGCCTGGCCCGGATGGAGCGCGTCGTCCGCGAGCGCATGACCACCCAGGACGTCGAGGCGATCACGCCGCAGACGCTGATCAACATCCGGCCGGTCGTCGCCTCCATCAAGGAGTTCTTCGGCACCAGCCAGCTGTCCCAGTTCATGGACCAGACCAACCCGCTGGCCGGGCTGACGCACAAGCGTCGCCTGAACGCGCTCGGCCCCGGCGGTCTGTCCCGTGAGCGGGCGGGCATGGAGGTCCGCGACGTCCACCCGTCGCACTACGGCCGCATGTGCCCGATCGAGACGCCGGAAGGCCCGAACATCGGCCTGATCGGCTCGCTCGCCGCGTTCGGCCGGGTCAACCCGTTCGGGTTCGTCGAGACCCCGTACCGGCGGGTCGTCGACGGCGTCGTCACCGACCAGATCGACTACCTGACCGCCGACGAGGAGGACCGTTACGTCGTCGCGCAGGCCAACTCGCTGATCAACGACGACGGCACGTTCGTCGACGACCGCGTGCTGGTCCGGCTCAAGGGCGCCGAGGTCGAGCTCGTCCCGGCCCGCGAGGTCCAGTACATGGACGTCTCGGCCCGGCAGATGACCTCGGTCGCCACCGCGATGATCCCGTTCCTGGAGCACGACGACGCGAACCGCGCGCTGATGGGCTCCAACATGCAGCGCCAGTCCGTCCCGCTGCTGCGCAGCGAGGCGCCGCTGGTCGGCACCGGCATGGAGTACCGCGCGGCGACCGACGCCGGCGACGTCATCACGGCCGAGAAGGCCGGCGTCGTCGAGGAGGTCTCCGCCGACTACGTGACCGTCATGAACGACGACGGCACCCGGACGACCTACCGCGTCTCCAAGTTCAAGCGGTCGAACCAGGGCACCTGCTTCAACCAGAAGCCGATCGTCGAAGAGGGCGCCCGCGTCGAGCTGGGCCAGGTCATCGCCGACGGCCCGTGCACCGACAACGGCGAGATGGCGCTCGGCAAGAACCTCCTCGTGGCGTTCATGCCGTGGGAGGGCCACAACTACGAGGACGCCATCATCCTCAGCCAGCGCCTGGTGCAGGACGACGTCCTCTCCTCGATCCACATCGAGGAGCACGAGGTCGACGCCCGCGACACCAAGCTCGGCCCCGAGGAGATCACCCGGGATATCCCGAACGTCTCCGAGGAGGTCCTCGCCGACCTCGACGAGCGCGGCATCATCCGCATCGGCGCGGACGTCGTCCCCGGCGACATCCTGGTCGGCAAGGTCACGCCCAAGGGCGAGACGGAGCTGACCCCGGAGGAGCGGCTGCTGCGCGCGATCTTCGGCGAGAAGGCCCGCGAGGTGCGGGACACGTCGCTGAAGGTGCCGCACGGCGAGCAGGGCAAGGTCATCGGCGTCCGGGTGTTCTCCCGCGACGAGGGCGACGAGCTCCCGCCCGGCGTGAACGAGCTGGTCCGGGTGTACGTCGCGCAGAAGCGCAAGATCACCGACGGCGACAAGCTGGCCGGACGGCACGGCAACAAGGGCGTCATCTCCAAGGTGCTCCCCGTCGAGGACATGCCGTTCCTGGAGGACGGCACCCCGGTCGACATCGTCCTGAACCCGCTCGGCGTCCCCGGGCGCATGAACGTGGGCCAGGTCCTGGAGACCCACCTCGGCTGGGTCGCGTCCCGCGGCTGGAAGGTCGAGGGCGACGACGCCGAGTGGAAGAGGGCGCTCAAGGAGATCGGCGCGTCCGAGGCCCCGCCGTGGACGAACACCGCCACCCCGGTGTTCGACGGTGCCCGCGAGGACGACGTCACCGGCCTGATCGAGAGCACCCTGCCGAACCGCGACGGCCAGCGCATGGTCGGTCCGGGCGGCAAGGCCAAGCTGTTCGACGGCCGCACGGGGGAGCCGTACCGCGACCCGATCTCGGTCGGCTACATCTACATCCTCAAGCTGCTGCACCTGGTCGACGACAAGATCCACGCGCGCTCGACCGGTCCGTACTCCATGATCACCCAGCAGCCGCTCGGCGGTAAGGCGCAGTTCGGCGGCCAGCGCTTCGGTGAGATGGAGGTGTGGGCGCTGGAGGCCTACGGTGCCGCCTACGCCCTGCAGGAGCTCCTGACCATCAAGTCCGACGACGTCCTCGGCCGCGTGAAGGTGTACGAGGCCATCGTCAAGGGCGAGAACATTCCCGAGCCCGGCATCCCCGAGTCCTTCAAGGTGCTCATCAAGGAGATGCAGTCGCTGTGCCTCAACGTCGAGGTGCTCTCCAGCGACGGCATGTCCATCGAGATGCGCGACACCGACGAGGACGTCTTCCGCGCCGCGGAGGAGCTCGGCATCGACCTGTCCCGGCGTGAGCCGAGCAGTGTCGAAGAGGTCTGATCAACTCAAGGGGAATTCTGTTGCTTGACGTCAACTTCTTCGACGAGCTACGCATCGGCCTGGCGACCGCTGACGACATCCGCCAGTGGTCCCACGGCGAGGTCAAGAAGCCGGAGACGATCAACTACCGCACCCTCAAGCCGGAGAAGGACGGGCTCTTCTGCGAGAAGATCTTCGGTCCGACCCGCGACTGGGAGTGCTACTGCGGCAAGTACAAGCGCGTCCGGTTCAAGGGCATCATCTGCGAGCGCTGCGGCGTCGAGGTGACCCGGGCCAAGGTGCGCCGTGAGCGGATGGGCCACATCGAGCTGGCCGCGCCGGTCACGCACATCTGGTACTTCAAGGGCGTCCCGTCCCGGCTCGGCTACCTGCTGGACTTGGCCCCGAAGGATCTCGAAAAGATCATCTACTTCGCGGCCTACATGATCACCAGTGTGGACGCCGAGCGGCGCGACCGCGACCTGCCGACGCTGGAGGCCCACATCTCCGTGGAGCGCCAGCAGATCGAGCAGGCCCGCGACGCGCAGGTCGAGGCCCGCCAGCAGAAGCTGGAGGGCGACCTGGCGGAGCTGGAGGAGGCCGGCGCGAAGGCCGACCAGAAGCGCAAGGTGCGCGACGGCGCCGAGCGGGAGATGAAGCAGCTGCGCGACCGCGCGCAGCGCGAGCTCGACCGCCTCGACGAGGTGTGGAGCCGGTTCAAGAACCTCAAGGTCCAGGACCTTGAGGGCGACGAGCTGCTCTACCGCGAGATGCGCGACCGGTTCGGCAAGTACTTCGAGGGCGGCATGGGCGCCGCGGCCATCCAGGCCCGGCTCCAGAACTTCGACCTCGACGCCGAGGCCGAGAAGCTCCGCGACACGATCCGCACCGGCAAGGGCCAGAAGAAGGCCCGCGCGCTGAAGCGGCTGAAGGTCGTCTCGGCGTTCCTCAACACCCGCAACAGCCCGCTGGGCATGGTGCTGGACTGCATCCCGGTGATCCCGCCGGACCTGCGTCCGATGGTGCAGCTCGACGGCGGCCGTTTCGCGACGTCCGACCTGAACGACCTGTACCGCCGTGTCATCAACCGGAACAACCGGCTCAAGCGGCTGCTCGACCTCGGCGCGCCCGAGATCATCGTGAACAACGAGAAGCGGATGCTGCAGGAGGCCGTCGACGCGCTGTTCGACAACGGCCGCCGCGGCCGTCCGGTCACCGGGCCGGGCAACCGTCCGCTGAAGTCCCTGTCCGACATGCTGAAGGGCAAGCAGGGCCGCTTCCGGCAGAACCTGCTGGGCAAGCGCGTCGACTACTCGGGCCGTTCGGTCATCGTCGTCGGCCCGCAGCTGAAGCTGCACGAGTGCGGCCTGCCCAAGCAGATGGCGCTGGAGCTGTTCAAGCCGTTCGTGATGAAGCGGCTGGTCGACCTCAACCACGCGCAGAACATCAAGTCCGCGAAGCGCATGGTCGAGCGTGCCCGCCCGGTGGTGTGGGACGTCCTCGAAGAGGTCATCACCGAGCATCCGGTGCTGCTGAACCGGGCGCCGACCCTGCACCGCCTCGGCATCCAGGCGTTCGAGCCGCAGCTGGTCGAGGGCAAGGCCATCCAGATCCACCCGCTCGTCTGCACCGCGTTCAACGCGGACTTCGACGGCGACCAGATGGCGGTGCACCTGCCGCTGTCCGCCGAGGCGCAGGCCGAGGCGCGGATCCTGATGCTGTCCACGAACAACATCCTGAAGCCGTCCGACGGCAAGCCCGTCACTATGCCCACCCAGGACATGGTCATCGGCCTGTACTGGCTGACGACGCAGAAGGACGGCGCGGAGGGCGAGGGCCGCGCGTTCGGCTCGGTCGCCGAGGCGATCATGGCCTACGACCGGGGCGAGCTGGACCTCCAGGCCAAGATCCAGATCCGGCTGAAGGACGTCCCGCCGCCGCGCGACTGGATCGCGCCCGAGGGCTACGACTCCGGCCAGCCGTACCGGCTGGAGACGACGCTCGGCCGCGCCATCTTCAACGAGACGCTGCCGGACGACTTCCCGTTCGTCGACGACGAGATCGGCAAGAAGCAGCTCTCGGCGATCGTCAACGAGCTGGCGGAGACGTACCCGAAGGTCGCCGTCGCCAACGCGCTCGACGCGCTGAAGAGCACCGGCTTCCACTGGGCGACCCGTTCCGGCGTCACGATCGCGATCGACGACGTCATCACGCCGCCGAACAAGCAGGAGATCCTCGGCGGCTACGAGGCGCGTGCCGAGAAGGTGCAGCGGGAGTTCAACCGCGGCCTGATCACCGACGATGAGCGCAAGCAGGAGCTCATCGAGATCTGGAACAAGGCCACCGCGGACGTCGCGGTGGACATGGAGCAGGCGTTCCCGAAGGCCAACCCGATCTGGATGATGATCCAGTCGGGCGCCCGCGGTAACCCGCTGCAGCTCCGCCAGATCGCCGGTATGCGCGGCCTGGTCTCCAACCCGAAGGGCGAGACCATCCCGCGTCCGATCAAGTCGTCGTTCCGTGAAGGGCTGTCGGTCGTCGAGTACTTCATCTCGACGCACGGCGCCCGGAAGGGTCTCGCCGACACCGCGCTGCGCACCGCCGACTCGGGTTACCTGACCCGGCGCCTGGTGGACGTCGCGCAGGACGTCATCGTCCGCGAGGAGGACTGCGGCACCGACCGCACGATCCCGTTCGAGATCGTCGAGCGGCAGTCGGACGGTTCGCTGATCAAGCTGCCCACGACGGAGACCAGCCTGACGGGCCGGACCATCGCCGAGGACGTCGTCGTCGACGGCACGGTCATCTACCCGGCCGACACCGACCTGTCCGACGCGGTCGTGTCGCGGCTGTTCGAGGCCGGGGTCGAGAAGGTCAGGACCCGCAGCGCCCTGGTCTGCGAGGCCAAGATCGGCGTCTGCGCCGCGTGCTACGGCCGCTCGCTGGCCACCGGCAAGCGGGTGGACGTCGGCGAGGCCGTCGGCATCATCGCCGCGCAGTCCATCGGCGAGCCCGGCACCCAGCTCACCATGCGGACCTTCCACACCGGCGGTGTGGCGGGCGGCGACATCACGCACGGCCTGCCGCGCGTGCAGGAGCTGTTCGAGGCCCGCATCCCGAAGGGCGTCGCGCCGATCAGCGAGGTCGCCGGCCGCGTCAAGATCGACGAGACGGAGAAGGCCCGCAAGGTCGTCATCGTCCCGGACGACGGCTCCGACGAGATCGCCTACCCGGTGCCGATGCGGTCCCGCCTCCTGGTCAAGGAGGGCGAGTCCGTGGGCGTCGGCCAGCAGCTCATCGCGGGTGCGATCAACCCGCACGAGGTGCTGCGCATCCTCGGCCCCCGCGCGGTGCAGCTGCACCTCGTCCAGGAGGTCCAGGAGGTGTACCGGTCGCAGGGTGTGTCGATCCACGACAAGCACATCGAGATCATCGTCCGCCAGATGCTGAAGCGGGTGAACATCCTCGAGTCGGGCGACACCGACCTGCTCCCGGGCGACCTGGTGGAGCGTCCGATCTTCGAGGAGACGAACCGCAACGTCGTCGCCGAGGGCGGGGTCCCCGCCGCCGGCCGTCCCGTCCTGATGGGCATCACCAAGGCCTCGCTCGCGACCGAGTCGTGGCTGTCGGCGGCGTCCTTCCAGGAGACGACCCGGGTTCTCACCGAGGCCGCGATGCACGCCAAGAGCGACCCGCTGCTCGGCCTCAAGGAGAACGTCATCATCGGTAAGCTCATCCCGGCCGGTACCGGCATGCCGCAGTACCGCAACGTCCGGGTCGAGCCGACCGAGGAGGCGAAGGCGGCGGTCTACTCCGTCGGCTCCTACGACGACGGCGCCGAGTACGCCTTCGGGCAGGGGTCCGGCGAGGCCGTCCCGCTGGAGGAGTACGACTTCGGCCAGTACAACCGGTAATCCAACGCGAAAGGCCGCTCCCCTGCATGGGGGGCGGCCTTTCGCCTTGCCGCAGGAGAGAAATGGTGACGGCGAACAATGACGGGTCCGTTCACGACAACCCCACCGGCTGGGTCGCGGACCACATCCGCGCCTATGTCGAGACCGGCGGAAAACGAGGGCACGTCTATCAGGGGCGGCGATCGCTGCTGCTCACCACCCGGGGCCGGAGGTCGGGCCTGCTGCGCCGCACCGCCCTGTTCTACGGCGAGGACGGCGGCCGATACCTGCTGGTGGCGTCCAATGGCGGAGCGGCCGAGCATCCCGCCTGGTATCTCAACCTCAGCGCCGATCCGGACGTGACCGTCCAGGTCGGCGCGGACGAGTTCGCCGCCCGCGCCCGCACCGCGACCCCGGAGGAGAAGCCGCCGCTGTGGCGGGTGATGGCGGAGATGTTCCCGCTGTACGACACGTACCAGCGCAAGTCGGAGCGTGACATCCCTCTGGTGATCCTGGAGCGCGCCGCCCCTTGACCTGGGGAAATGCCAGATTTCTTGACCCTTTGCGGTGTTTTGTCGTAGTGCGGGCGGGGAGGTACCTGTCGTTGACGAACTACGCGACGGGGGGAACGTAGATGAAGAGGGTCATGACCGGCGCATTGATCGTCGCCGTCCTGGGCATCGGGGGAGCGGGCGGCGCTGTGGCCGCGTCGCCGTCCGGTGACCAGAGCACCCGCCAGGACTGCCGCACCTACTCGGGCGTCACCCAGTGCGGCGAGCCGCGGCTCACGGAGAAGCAGCGCGCGTGCGTGACGACGGCGGTCCAGCAGGGCATGACCGAGCGCCGCGCCGTGGTGGAGTGCCGCGCCTTCGGCTGACCAGGCGAAGTTAAAAGTCAATAATAATCGAAAAAGGCATCGCTGTTGACGCCTATTCTTGGGCGGATTTACTGTCGCCGTTGAATCACTGCCTGATTTTCGGAGACAGGCCATGACGTATGTCAGGCGCAAGGCGATCGCGATATTCGGCGCCGTTCTGGTCCCGTCCGCCATGCTGGCTCCCGCAGCGTCGGCCGCCCCGGCGGACCCGCCGCCGCCCGGGGTGACCGTCACCGTGGTGAGCGCCGACGAGGGCTGCGAGATCGCAGAAGCGACGGTGCACCCGACCTCGACCAAGTTCACCATCCGCTATTGGGACTTCCGCGCCCTGGTGGGCCGCCACTCGTCCCCGGGCGACGAGCGGAAGAAGTGCCAGGCCGTCCTGAGGGTGACCGCCGGTGTGCCGGGCTTCACCTACGCGATCAGCGGGGTCCACTTCGTCGGATCCGCCGAACTGATGGCCGGGGCGAACGGCGAGCTGACATCGCAGCACGGCTTCGTGGGCACGCCGCCGTCCCAGACGTGGACCCATAAGCTGCCTGGGCCTCACGCCGCGCCCTTCACGTTCGACGACCAGGTCCCCCTCGGGCAGCTCGCCTTCAACACCTGCGGACAGGCGCGCGACCTCACCATCGAGACCGAGCTGGGCGTGTCCGCGGGTACCTCGGACCTGACCATGACCAGCATCATGGGCCTGGACACCGCCGACGACTCCGTCACTTACGACCTCTTCTGGAAGCCGTGCACGTGACGACGCGCGCCTGACCGTGGCGCGAAGGGGCACCGATGAGTTCGGCCGTCTCGTAGGGTCACAGTGGTATGCGCAGACTCATCGTCCAGGAACTCATCACGGTCGACGGCTACGTCGCGGGGCCGCAAGGGGAGCTCGACTTCTTCGACTCCGTCTCCGACTACAGCCACGTGGACCAGGACAACCTCCAGATCCTGGAGGACGTGGACACCGTCCTCCTGGGCGCGGACACCTACCGGATGTTCGTGCAGTACTGGCCCACGGCCGACGAGACGGTCGCCACCATGGTGAACACCATGCCCAAGCTGGTCTTCTCCTCGACGTTGGACGAAGCGCCGTGGGGGACGTGGCGTCCGGCCCAGGTCGTCAAGGGCGACGCGGCCGCGAAGGTCGCCGACCTCAAGCGGCAGCCCGGCAAGGACATCATGGTCTGGGGCAGCCTCACACTGGCCCGCGCACTGACCGGCGCGGGCCTGCTGGACGAGCTCCAACTCCGCGTCGTCCCGGTCGCCATCGGCGACGGCCTAAGACTCTTCCCCCAGAACCTGGGCCGCCTGGACCTGGAACTCATCGAGGCCAAGCCCTACCCGTCGGGGATCATCTCGACGCGCTACCGTCCCAGCCCGGCCTGACGCCTCCCGCGCCAGGCGGCGGTGTACATGCGGTGCCTGAGCAGGTCGTCGATCACCGCGGCCGCCGCCGTCGGGTCCCCGCACGGGTACAGGTAGCCGCGCCGCCCGCGCGGGGCCTCGTGGTACGCCCACGTCCCGCCCGGGGTGGCGAGGACGCTCACGACGAGCCCGATGTCCTCGACCCCGTTCGCGTAGATCCACAGCAGCGGAAGCGGGACGAGGAACTCCTCCGACCGGTAGTACCCGACGAACCGCCAGCCCTTCGGGCGGAGCGCCATCACGAGCGCGTCCAGATGCTCCATCGCGGTCTCCCGCCCCATCCGCGTCCGCCACCGCAGCAGCAGGCGCTCCGCCCGGGCGCTCAGCACTTCGCCCACGTGGCCTTCCCGTTTTCGAGCAGCGGCCGCGTGCCCCAGGCCGTGGCGAGCAGCGACACCATCAGCAGCCCGCGCCCGGTCTCCGCCGTGTGATCCTCCGGCTGGACCTCGGGACGCCCGTCGCCGTCGTCCCACACCTCGATCACGGGCCGCCCGTCGCGCTCGTCCCGCAGCAGCCGGACGATGATCTGCCCGTGCCCGTGCCGCAGCGCGTTGGTGACCAGCTCGGACACGATGACCAGCGCGTCCGCGAGGTCCGCGATCCCCCACCCCCGGAGGTGCTCGGTGACGAACCGCCGCGCCGCCGCCGGAGCCCGCTCGGTCGGCGGAAGCACGGTCGTCGGCACCTCAGGCGCCACAACTCTCGGACTCATCAGGCACCACCTTTTGACTGTGACGAGAATTTCCAGCCACAGTCAGCCACAATGAAAGTACTCTGCGTTACAAATCGCAGACCATGCGTGGCAAGTCAGGTGCCCTGCGCCCGACTCACTTGGGTGTTGGTTGGGCGCCCTTTACGAGGGAGGATGAGGACATGGCTCCACAGCGGAAGCGCGGGACCGTCTCGCCGACGCTGCTCGCGTTCGGCCGCCGATTCCGGCGGCTCCGGGAGGCCAAGGGCTGGACGCAGGACGCCCTGGCGCGTCGCGCAAATCACGGCCAGGGCGTAACGCCGCAGTACATCGGCGCCGTCGAGAACGGCCGCACCCGCTGCACCCGCGAATTCGCCGAGGCGATGGACCACCACCTCGACGCGAACGGCGAGCTGCTCTACCTCTACGACGACCTCGTCAAGGACGCCACGTTCCCGACGTGGTTCGACTGGCACACCGTCGAGCCCGAGGCCGACATGCTCCAGTCGTACCAGCCGCTCCTCATCCACGGCCTGCTCCAAACCCCCGCCTACGCCTCCGCGCTCCTCAAGGGCGACAAGGAGGCGGTCGACGCGCGAATCAACCGCCAGGGCATCCTGACCAGGGAGAACCCGCCGCCGCCCAACTTCTCCGTCCTCCAGGACGAGGTGTCCCTGACCCGGCTGGTCGGCAGCCCCGAGATCATGAAAGAGCAGCTAGAGCACATCATCGGCCTGGCCGAGAGTGGCGTGGTAACCCTCCAGGTCGTTCCGAGCAGAGGGGAGCACGCCGGTAACAGCGGTGCCTTCAACCTCGCTACGCTGCCTGACAGGAGCGAGGTAGCTTATGCGGACATGGCCGCGCGCGGGCTTACCCTCAGTGACCCTGAAGACATCGCCTTCGTCAGCGGGACGCTCATTGCGATCCGTTCTCTCGCTCTTCCCGTAGATCAGTCAATCGAAGCAATTCGTAAGGTGGTAAGGGAAAAATGGACCTGACCAAGGCTGAATGGCGCAAGTCCAGCTACACCACGTCCAATGGCGGCGATTGTGTGGAGCTGGCCTCAGTTCCCGACATGGTGGCCGTGCGTGACAGCAAGGACCCGGAAGGCCCCAAGCTGTTGGTGACCCGCCGCGCTTTCGCCGCGCTCCTCTCCGACATCAAGCGGTAGGCGATGGACGTGACCAGCGTTGTGTGGCGCAAGGCCAGCCGCACCACCAACAACGGCGGTGCCTGCGTCGAACTGGCGCCCGTCAGCAGCACAATCGCCGTCCGTGACAGCAAAGACCCGGACGGCCCCAAGCTGTTCCTGACTCGCCGCGCCTTCACAGCGCTCCTATCTGACATCAAGCGGTAGACGATGGACGTGACCAGGGTCGTGTGGCGTAAGTCGAGTTACACCGGGCCCAACGGCGGTGATTGTGTGGAACTGGCCTCAGTCCCCGACATGGTGGCAGTTCGCGACAGCAAGGACCCGCATGGCCCGAAGCTGTTGGTGACCCGTCGCGCTTTCGCCGCGCTCCTCTCCGATATCAAGGGGTGACGATGGACGTGACCAGTGCCGTGTGGCGTAAGTCCAGCTACACCACTGCCAACGGCGGCAATTGTGTGGAACTGGCCTCAGCCCCCGACATGGTCGCCGTGCGGGACAGCAAGGACCCGGACGGGCCGAAGCTGCTCGTGACTCGGCGTGAGTTCCGGCGGCTTGCGGACGTGATCAAGAGCCTCTAGGACGACCCCCGCCTCCGCCCGTGCGGCAACGCCGGGCGGATGGGGCGGGCATTCAGGCGTGGTGTTCCGCGTGCGGCGCGTCTGGTGCACGCATTCTCGCCTAGAGGGCCGGTGGATGGCCTTACGGTTGGAGAGAAACACGTTCTCTGTCGTATCGAGGCTCTCATGGCTCAAACGCAGGCACGAGTTCATTGGATGATCTGGCTGGCGACGGGCGCCGTGACCATGGGCCTGGGAGTGTTCCTCTTAACGGTCGGTCTCGATGACGCGGACAAGTACGCCAGCATGATCGGCGCGCTCGGCACCATCACTGGTCTCGGCCTGTCGCTGTCGGCGCTTTTCCAAAGGTCGTCACAAGCAGGACGTTCGGAGGACGAACCCGGGGTTGCGACGGGGCAGCAGATACGGAAGTCCACCATCGGCGGCGACTCCTTTCAGGTCCGAGGCGTGGGCGGCAATGTGCGAATCCGGCGGACTCCGACTCCGCCCCCCTCGGACGACGCATCGCAGCCACTGGGCGGAACGGCCCCACCACCGGACTCGCCCGGTGCCCAATCGGTGACCGATTCGAAGATCACCGGGTCCAGCGCGCAGATCGACCAGGTCACCGGCGACGTGGACATCGAACGGGGAACCTGATGAGCGACGCCACGCCCTCACACGACAGGGACCGTGCGGCCGAGAACCAGGCAGGCGACGGGCAGGAGGCGTCCCAGAACCGGGTGGAAGGGAGCCTGTTCCAGATCCAGGGGACCGGCGGGGACGTCATCATCACCAACACTCAGCCGAGCCGCCGGCACTTTCCGATCCACTGGACGAGGCGCAGAGCCGGGGTCGTGGCGGTCGCGGTCACCGCAACAGTGATGGCTGGGGCCGCGTGGGCGCTGCACGGTCCGCCTGAGAAGGAAGCACGCCCGGTTCCGAGTCCCTCATCGCAATCGCCCTTGTCGATGGCCACCACCATCAACCCGATTCAGGGCGTCCGATCGGGAAATTTCGGCGGCAGTTTCATCTTCAGTCAGCCGCCGACGCAACTTCCACCTCTTCCGTCGGGCTATTTAGAAGATCCGCAAATCGCACACGGATGGGGCTACCGCAATGGCGGTGTTGACGCCGACCAGACGTTCGTTGAGGTGGTCATCCAGGGGAGCAGCGCCAAGTCGGTCGTCCTGACGAGACTGCTCATCAAGGTTCAGCACCGCGCCGGCGCCCCGCGCGCCACCCACGTCAAGGTATACCCCGGAGCTGACGGCGTCGATGGACGCTGGGCCCACGTGAACTTGGACGAACAAGCCCCAGTCCTCGAGGACATGAGCAACCACTCGTACTCCGGTGACGATCCGGGTGGGCCCTGGTCATTTCCGCTTCGTGTATCCCAGGAAGCGGTAGAGGTCATCTTCCTGAATGCCATCACAACGAAGTACGACGTCCAATGGACCGGGGAGCTTCATTTCGTCGCCGACGGCAAACCCGGCATCGTCCCGATCACCAACAACGGCAAGCCGTTCCGGACGGTGTCCTCGGAGAACTCCGAGCCCTACAAGGTCGAGAACGGGCAGCTCGTCCCGGGGAGCCCCGACCTCGCTACGCCAGGCTGACAGACCATGACCGCCAGCTCCTCCTGGCCGACCGCCGCCGCGCGTCAGGCTTTGGGGCAGCGCCGGGCCAGCGGAAGGAGGTCGGCGCCTGGTGGGTGAGTGGCGGGTTGCCGAGTTCATCGAGGTGCGTGAGCTGGGGGCGGGTGCTCAGGGACGGGTGGTGCTCGCGCGGCACCGCACGGCGGGTACACCGGTGGCGATCAAGTATCTGACCCGCCGTCCCGGCGATGACGAGGCGCTGGAGCGGCTGCGGGCCGAGGCGGTGTTGCTGGGGCAGGTGTCCGATCCGTACGTGGCCCGGTTGTACCGCATGGTGGAGAGCCCGCACGGTGCGGCGATCGTGATGGAGGCGGTCGACGGGGTCTCGCTGAAGAGGGTTCTGGCCGAGCATGGGGCGCTCGGCCCGGAGGCGTCCTTGCTGGTGCTCAAGGGTTCGCTTCTAGGGCTGGCCGCCGCGCATGGGGTCGGGGTGGTCCACCGCGACTTCAAGCCCGCGAACGTGGTCGTCCGGGCGGACGGTCTCAGCAAGCTCATCGACTTCGGGGTGGCCGCCCTGGCCGGCGATCAGGCCAGGGGAGGCACGCCCGCCTACATGGCGCCCGAGCAGTGGCGCGGGGAACCGGCCGTCCCGGCCACCGACGTTTACGCCGCCACCTGCGTGTTCTTTGAATGCGTGACCGGCCGCCGTCCGTACCCGGGCTCGGGCGCGGCCGAGTTGATGAACGGGCATCTGACCGCGCCGGTCCCCGTGTCCGAGCTTCCGGAGGCGTTGCGGCCGCTGCTGGAGCGGGGCATGGCCAAGGAACCGGCGCAGCGTCCAGGGGACGCGATGACGCTGGTGGCCGAGCTGGACCAGGTCGCCGTGTCGGCCTACGGCGCGGCATGGGAGCAGCGCGGTGTGCGCGCTTTGGCCGGTGCCGCCGTGGGGCTGGCCGCGCTGTTCCCGCTGGTGGCGTCCGGGATCGGTGGCGGAGCGGCCGCCGGAGGCGCGGCGGTGGGAACGGGCGCCGCCACCGGGCTCGGGGGCAAGATCGCTGCGGCGGTCGCGGGGGCCAGCGTGGTCGTCGCCGCCGGGGGCGCGGGCACCTACGTCGCCACCAGGGACTCCGCCGACCCGCCTGCGCGGCCCGCGGCCCAGCAGGTGCGCGTCTCGCTGGTGTCGTCGGTCAGGCGGGACCGCTCGTCGGAACTCACGACGCAGTACGTCAAGGTGGACGGCATACGTGATCCCAGCGTGGAAACCAGGGTCAACACCGTGCTCCGGGAGACGGCGGACGCCCTCACCCGTCCGTGGCTGGACGGGGTCAGGCGCTATCCGCCGGAACCCGGTGAACAGCGCTGGCGGGCCACCGCCGTCGCGAACCTCCGCCTGCGAGGACCGAGGCTGCTCTCCATGTACTACTACCTGGTGGACAGTCAAGCGGCCGCCGGATATGTCGGTGGGTCCGGCGTGGTCGTGGACCTGTCGGACGGGCGGCGGCTCGGCGCTCGGGATCTGCTGCTGCCGACGGCCCTGACCACGCCCGGAATCCGCGACCTGGCCCACACGATCGTCCAAAGCCAGGACGACCGAGAGAGCGCCGCCCAGACTCCCGCCGGAGCGGTGTGTTACCCGGGCCGTCCCATCACCGCGGACGATCTCGTCCCGCAGAGGCTGATGGTGCTGCCGACCAGGAACGGCCTGACCTTCGTCATCACCGCGCCTCTCGCATTTGATTGCAGCGGGGGTTCTCGCGGGAAGACGTTCGAGGTGCCGTTCTCGCGCTTGAGAGCGTTCGTGCGGCCCGCCATCGTCGCCCAAGCCACCGCCCCGCTGCCGACGCCCGGACGGTCCTGAGATATCTGGGGTGCGCGGAGTCTTTGCTGTTCGCGGGCTTTGGGTTGATGTGGGCTGGATAGATGGTCGGCATGGGCGAGGTCATCGGGAATCTGCTGCCGCTGGCGGTCGCGGTCGCGGTCAGCCCGATCCCGATCATCGCGGTGATCCTCATGCTGCTGTCGCGGCAGGCCCGCACCACCGGGCGGGGGTTCCTGGCCGGATGGGCGGCCGGGATCGTGGTCGCCACGACCATCCTGGTGGTGATCGCGAACGCCATCGGGATGAACGGCCCGGCCGGTGAGCCAAAGACGCCGGTCTCGTGGATCGAGATGCTGCTGGGCGTGCTCGTGCTGACCCTCGCCGCCAGGCAGTGGACGTCCCGTCCCGGCGAGGGGACGCAGGCCGAGGTGCCCTCGTGGATGAGGGCGATCGACGAGGTCACCCCGGCCAGGGCGGCGACGCTGGGACTGATGCTGTCGGCGGTGAACCCCAAGAACCTGATGATGTGCGTCGCCGCCGGGATCGCCATCGCGCAGGGGGAGCTGGGGATCGGCGAGGAGGTCGGGGCGGTCGCCGTCTTCAGCGTGATCGCGGTGTGCAGCGTGGCGATCCCGGTGCTGCTGTACGTCACCGACGCCGAGCGGATGCGCGGCCCGCTGGACGACCTGAAGGCATGGCTGGAGCGCAACAACGCCACGGTGATGTTCGTGCTCCTGCTGGTCATCGGCGTCGTCCTGCTCGGCAGGGGCATCGGCGGCCTCATCGACTGACCGCGCACCGCCCCGGTACGTTCGGGAGCATGGACGAGTCCTGGACGTTCGAGAAGGAGCCCGAGCGTCTGACGCCCGATTCGGTGCTTGACGAGCTCCGCGCGCGGATCGGACGAGGCGAACTCGAGTCGTGGCTGACGAGTTCGTCCGGCCGGTTCCTCGCCTTCGTCACGAACACGGAGCGGGCGATGGTCGTGCTGCTCGACCGTGAAGGCGACCCCGGCGAGCACGCGGTGACCCCGGGAGCGGACGGCGTGAGCGACGGGTTCGTCCTGTCCAACGGCCAGTGCGACGAGTACCCCGATGAAGACACCGTTCCCCTGGCGGAGGGGTACCGGATCGTCCGGCACATCCTGGCCCACGGCACACCCCCACCGGACGCCCCCTGGACGATCGATCGCTGACCGACGCAGACCTGCTTGGCGGGACGCGATGCTTCGCCGGCGCGCATTAATGTGATGTTCGTGGCGCGGCGCGCGAACCTCATCCGATCCAGAGAGGGAACCCAGGACATCGGGTTCTTCCTGGTCTGCTCGGGATATCTCGTCGAACGAGGGCGCGTCCTGCTCGTCCATCACAACCGGTTCGACAAGTGGGTGCCGCCGGGCGGGCACCTCGACCCGGGTGAGACCTTCGCGGCCGCCGCCGCGCGGGAGTTCAGCGAGGAGAGCGGTCTGCAGGTCGAGGCCCTGTCCGCCCAGCCGGTCATTCACCCGGGCGATCCCGGCGCCACCCCAGAGCCCGCCCCTTTCTACGTGGACATCGAGCGTCCCGAAGGCTTCCCGATCCCTGCGCTGACCCAGTTCTTCTACGTCAAGCGGGTGGACGGCGCCAGGGGCCGACCCGTCGAGCCGCAGCTCGCCGAGGTCCACGACGCCGCCTGGTTCGGCCTGCACGATCTGGACGCGCTGCCGACGTTCGAGCAGGTCCGGTCCCTCGCCCGGTTCGCACTGCTGAACTATCCGATCGAGGCCGAACGGGCCACGGCCGCCTGACCCCGGCCAGCGCGGACGGCGGACGCTACTCCGGTGACTGGTCGACGATCTTGCGGAGGGCGGCGACGTGCCCCCGGTAGGCGGCGCGGCCCTCGGCGGTGAGTTCGAGCCACACCCGCTGCCGGGTGTCGCGGACCGCCTTGCGCTGCTCGACGTAGCCCGCGTCCATCAGGACGCTCACGTGCTTGCTGAGCACCGAGGCACTGACCCCCAGCCGCTCCTGCACCAGGCTGAACTCGATATGGGTCACCGCGTCCAGCATCGCGCAGATGCGCAGCCGCTGGGGCGCGTGGATGACGGCGTCGAACGCGTCGGAGTCCTCGCCGCCGCCCTCCGAGGCCGCCCGCCTCGACCGGGCCGGACGAGCCGGACGGGTCATGACGACCGGCCGCCCGTCAGCCGGTGATGCACGCCGAAGGCGACGATCCCCGCCGCGACGACCACGGTGATGGCCTCGAACCCCCAGGGCAGGTCGACGGAGCTCTGCAGGAGCGCGTACCCGATCAGCAGCGGAAGCATGATCACGGCGAGCGGGCGCATCTGCCGCTCGTCCAGCCACACCAGGACCCGCATCCGCTTGACGACCACGTGCATGAGCATCCCGAGCCCCGCCGCCCAGACCGCCACCCCGGCCAGGAGGATCGCCACCCCGGCCGGAGGATCCGGAGTGATCGACACCAGGGGGCCGACCGGCGCGGTCCAGAGCCCGAGGGCGACGAAGTACCACAGCGGCGTCCGGATGCCGGACACCGCGGCGCGGCCCTGCTCGGCCTCCTGCAGCGCGGCGGCGGCTTCGCCGGCGGTGGGCCGGGGGCCCGCGGCGCTGTCATCCCTGTGTGTTTCCATGTTGGAAACTATGGCCCTTAGTTTCCAACTCGTCAACACACAACTTTCCGGTGTCGTCGGTGGGGATCTTCTCGATGGGGCGCCGGCGTGACCGGCGGGTGAGGAGGAGGGG
>NZ_SMJX01000075.1 GCF_004348535.1 Actinomadura sp. KC216 | reverse complement strand
GTGCAGGCGTACGCGCAGGGCGGCCGGTGAGCAGCCGACGACGCGGGCGGCGTCGCGCGGTGTCAGGCCCTGCCAGGCGACCAGGATCAGGATCTCCCTGTCGCCGTCCGGCAGCGCCGCCATCGCGCGGACGACGGCGAGGCGTTCCGCGACGTCCTCGGCGATGTCGCCGGTGGGACGGGCCGTCCACCGCCCGAGCTCGGCGGTGAACGACTCGCGCCGCACCTCCGCCCGGTGACCGTCGCGCAGCACGTTCCGCGCGACGCCGAGCAGCCACGGCAGTGCCGGGTCGGGGACGTCGGCGAGCCGCCGCCACGCGATGGCGAACGTCTCGCTGACCACCTCGTCCGCGGCCTGCCGTCCGGCGCGGGCGGCGGCGTAGGCCCACACGCGCTGGCGGCACTCGTCGTAGATCGCGGTGAGGCGCCGTTCCCGTTCCTCGTGTGCTTCGTCTGCCACCGCCTGCTTCTCCGTCCGTCCGGGGTCGGGTGTTCGCGTCACCAGGTAGTGGCCGGGGGAGGCCCATCGTTACGCATGAACCCCGAGTGACGATCGAGAGAAGTACGTTAAGACCGGCAAGGCTCCGTTTCGGGGGGTTCCATCCCTCTAATATTTGCCCAACGGCAAGCGACGTCGCCAAGGGAGCTGAGAGATGACCGCGATGCACAGTCGCGGCGCCGAACGGCTCCTCGGCGTCGCCGGGTCCCCGCACCTGCTCCTCGTCGAGGACGACCCGGGCGACGCCTTCCTGTTCGAGGAGCTGCTGACCGAGGCGCAGCCCGGCGTGCGGATCACGGTCGCGACGACGCTCGCCGAGGCCCTCGAGGCGCTGCGGCCCGAGATCCGGTGCGTCATCGTCGACCTGGCGCTGCCGGACGCGGAGGGCCTGGACGCGTTGCGGCAGGTCCGCGGGCACTCGCCGGACGCCGCCGTCCTGGTGCTGACCGGGCTGGCCGACGAGCACCTCGGCGTGGAGGCCGTCGCCGCGGGCGCACAGGACTACCTCGTCAAGCAGGACGTGGACGGCGCGCTGCTCACCCGGGCGATCAGCTACGCGATCGAGCGCAAGCGGGCCGACGAGTCGGAGCGGCAGCTCGTCGAGGCGCGGGCGCTGAGCAGGGAGAACGCACGGCTGGAGCGCGGGCTGCTGCCCGTCCCGATCCTCACCGACACGACGCTGCGCCACCACACCCGGTACCGTCCCGGACGCGACCGCGCGCTGCTCGGCGGCGACTTCCACGACACGGTCGAGACCGCCGACGGCGCCGTGCACCTCGTGATCGGCGACGTCAGCGGGCACGGCGCGGACGAGGCGTCGCTCGGGGTGCGGCTCCGCATGGCGTGGCGGACGCTCGTCCTCGCCGGGCACACCGGCGACCGGCTCCTGGACACGCTCGACGCCGTCCTGCAGCACGAGCGGTGGGGCGAGGAGATCTTCACCACCGTGTGCATGCTGACGATCGCGCCCGACCGGCGCACGGCGCGGCTGTACCGGGCCGGGCATCCGCGCCCGCTGTTCTTCGGCCCGGACGGCGTGGCGGCCGTCCCGGAGGAGCCGCGCGGCCCCGCGCTCGGGCTGATCGGGCTGATCCCCGGCGTGGAATGGCCCGCCGTCGACCTCGAACTCGGCGACTCGTGGAGCCTGCTGCTCTACACCGACGGCCTCATCGAGGGGTTCGCGGGCGACGGCGGCGGGTACCTCGACCTGTCCGGCCTGGTGGAGCTGGCGACGGCCGCGCACGGCGACGGCCGGCGCGGCGACGAGCTCGTGGACGGGCTCATCGCGGAGGCGGAGCGGCTGAACGGCGACGTCCTGTCCGACGATCTGGCCGTCCTGCTGCTGAGCCGGGGAGACGGTTGATGCCCGGCGACCTTCGGGGAGGCGCATCGCCGCCAGAGCCCGGGGCGTCACCGAAGCCGCCCGGCACCGGCGGGCCGGCCATCGTGCTGCCGGCGGCGGACGTTCCCGAGGGGCGCGGGATGGGCCGGATCCGGCTCGTCCAGATATACCGGATCGGGTCGATCGTGCTCGGCCTGCTCCTGCTGGTCGCGTTCGCGCAGACCGGGTCGGCGCTGTACGAGAACAACGAGGCGCGGGACGTCCTGATCGACCAGGTCGACCCGGCGGCGCTGGAGCAGTTCCAGCTCTCGGCGGCGGTCAGCGCGCAGGACACGGCCATCCGCGAGTACGCCATGGACGGCGGCCCGGAACGGCTCGCCGACTACCGCGCGGCGATCGCGCAGGAGGCGGCGTCCGCGGCGCGGATGCGGCGCCTGCTGGCCGGCGTGTCCGGCGGCGCGGACGTCGTCCGGCTCCTGGACACGGCGATCGCCGATTCCCGCGCGTGGCGCTCGGCGTTCGCCGACCCGGTCGCGGCCGGACCCGGCGGGCAGGGCCTCCGGCCCGAGCAGAGCCGGCTGTCGCGGCGGCTGCTCGACCAGGCGCGCCGCGACATGACACCGCTCCAGGCCGGTCTCACCAGGCTGCACGACCGGACCGCCGACCGGCTGCGGTCCCGCGCGGCGGCGGTGATGTGGTCGATCGGCGCCGCGCTCGCCATCGTCGTGCTGGCCGGGCTCGCGCTGACCGTGCTGATCCGGCGGACCGTCCTGATTCCCGTGTCCACGCTGACCGGACGCGTCCGCGCCGTGGCGCAGGGCGACTTCGGGCATCCGCTGGACGTCCCGGGCCCGTCCGAGATCAACGAGCTCGCCGCGATCATCGACGCGATGCGCCACCGGATCATCGACGAGTGGCGGGCGACCGTCGAGCAGACGAGGCTGCTGGACGAGCAGGCGGAGGAGCTGCGCCGGTCCAACGCGGAGCTGGAGCAGTTCGCCTATGTGGCGAGCCACGACCTCCAGGAGCCGCTGCGCAAGGTCGCGAGCTTCTGCCAGATGCTCGAACACCGTTACGGAGACCGGCTCGACGATCGCGGACGCCGCTACATCGAGTTCGCCGTCGACGGCGCCAAACGCATGCAGGCCCTCATCAACGACCTGCTGAGCTTCTCCCGCGCCGGGCGCCTGACCGACCTGGAGGAATCCGTCGACCTCAACGACGTCGCCCGGCGCGCCCTGGACGACCTGGCCGCGCTGCGCGAGGAGACGGGCGCCCGGGTGGACGTCGGCGACCTGCCGGCCGTGCCCGGCGACCGCGCCCAGCTCGTCCGGCTCTTCCAGAACCTCGTCGGCAACGCGATCAAGTTCCGCCGGCCGGACGAGCCGCCCCGCATCACCATCGACGCCCGGCGGGCCGGGGACGAGTGGGAGTTCCGCTGCGCCGACAACGGCATCGGCATCGAGCCCCGGCACGCCGACCGGATCTTCCTGATCTTCCAGCGGCTGCATCCGCGCGACCGGTACACCGGCACGGGCATCGGCCTCGCCCTCTGCAAGAAGATCGTCGAGTACCACGGCGGCCGGATCTGGCTCGACACCGCCGCCGCCCCCGGGCCCGAGGCCGCGGGCACCACATTCCACTGGACGTTGCCGGTCCGGAAGCGGAACCCGGCGGCCCTGACCGCCCCGCTCACGGACACGACACCGACGAGGGACGACACGCCATGACCGAAGCGCCCCAACCCATCGAGGTCCTGCTCGTGGAGGACGACCCCGGCGACGTCCTGCTGACCGTCGAGGCGTTCGAGCACAACAAGGTCCGCAACACGCTGCACGTCGTCAACGACGGCGAGCAGGCGATGGCGTTCCTGCGGCAGGAGGGCGAGTACGCGGACGTCCCGCGCCCCGACCTGGTGCTGCTCGACCTGAACCTGCCCCGCAAGGACGGGCGGGAGGTGCTCGGCGAGATCAAGGCGGACACCGACCTGCGGGCCATCCCCGTCGTCATCCTGACCACGTCCGAGGCGGAGGAGGACATCCTGCGCAGCTACCACCTGCACGCCAACGCCTACGTGACCAAGCCGGTCGACTTCGACCAGTTCATCTCCGTCGTCCGCCGGATCGACGACTTCTTCGTGACGGTGGTCAAGCTCCCCCGCTGACCTGCGCGTCGTCGCGGCCGGGCCCGCCCGCGCGGCCCGTCCAGTCGAGGCAGACGACCACCGCGTCGTCGGCCGGTTCGGCGTCCTCGTGGAAGTCGAGGAAATGCCGGATCATGGTCCGGACGGCCTCGGGCGGCTCCTGCATCCGGGTGGCGCGCAGCGCCCGCGCCAGCGCCGACCGCGCGAACGGGACCCCGGCCGGGGACAGGGCCGCGTGCACGCCGTCGCTGATCACCACCAGCCGGTCCCCCGGCTCGACGGTGAAGTCCTCCATCGCGTAGGGGGTGTCGCCGAACATCCCGAGCGGCATCTGCGCGTCGAACCCGATGCTCTCGGCGGCACCGCCCCGCAGCCGGAAGATCATCGGCGAGCCCGCGTCGACCACGCGGACCCGTCCGGTCGCGAGCTCGAAGTCGAGCAGCAGCGTGTCCACGTGCCGCTCGCCGCGGTGCCGGGCGAACAGCGTCTCGTCGGCGAGCGCCGCCTGCTCGACGAGGTCGGCGCCGGACCGCCGCGCGTTGCGCAGCGCGCTGATCGCGAGGTGGGTGAGCACGGCCGCGTCCGTTCCCGACCCCATTCCGTTGCTGACGGTCAGCGTGAGCTTTTCCTCGGACGCCGCCCAGTCGAAATTGTCGCCCCACACCGCGTAGGCGGGTTCGAGCTGCCCCGCGAAATGGAATTCGGCGGCGTCGCAGGACGACGCGGGCAGCAGTTCCCATTGGATCTCGGCGGCGAGCGTCAACCGCGTCCGCCGCCGGATGCGCCGGAACAGGTCCGTGCCCTGGTTCGCCATCTTCAGAGCCCGGGAGACGACGACCGCGAAATCCTCCAGCCAGCAGGGCCCGCCGTCCGGGAGGCTGACGGTCAGCACGCCGAGGCGCTCGCCCTGCACGGTCAGCGGCAGGTGGACGCGGCGCGCGCCGTCCTCGCGCGGCGCTTCCCGGACGATCCGCTGCGACGCGAACGCCCGCCCGGGAAAGGTGTTGTCGACCGGCACGTCCGGACGCCCCGGGACGGTCGGGACGAGGAACGCCTGCCGGTAGTCGATGAGCAGGATGCGGGTGTCATCCCCGTTCGCGTACTGCCCGACCAGGCCGTTCGCGACCTCGGCCAGCCGGTGCGGGGCCGCCGCCCAGATGGCTTGCTCGATGGAGCGGAACTCGTCTTCCGCGGGTCTCTCAGAGGTGCTCATATCGGCACGGACTCCTTTCTGGAGGGGGTTGGACGCCGCCGGCGGGCGGCGGGCCTGCCGTCGCGGGATGCCGTCGGGCGATGTGGTGTGTAACAGTGGGAGCCATGGTGGGGACGTCGGGTGACGGCGCCGCGGAATCCGCGGCGGCGCTCGACGATGCCGCGTTCACCCTGATGGACGTGTGGTCCCGTGCCCACAACGCGTCGGATGTGCCGGTTCCGTCGACGCAGCTCCGCGCGCTGTTCGTGCTGGAGCGCGGGGCTGTCAACGTCAGCAATCTGGCGGGCGAGCTGGGCGCGCTGGTGTCGTCGGCGAGCCGGCTGTGCGACCGGCTGGAGGCGTCCGGACTGCTGACCCGCGACCACGGCCGGGACCGGCGCGAGGTCACGGTGCGGCTGAGCCCGGACGGCCAGGCGCTGCTCGACCGGCTGCGGCGGCACCGCCGCGAGGAGCTGACCCGCGTGCTCGCCTCGATGCCGGCGCCGGCGCGTGCCGCGCTGCTGTGGGGGCTCACCGAGTTCCACGAGGCGGCCTCCAAGCCGGAATCCGAGGGCGATTCCTTCTCCATGCCCGCCTGAGCGATCCCTAAATATCCGTTTTTCTCCAGACGTTCCCGCCGTGCGCAGAGCTTCCAATAATTCGGAGAATAGTGCCATTTCTTCGGACGGAGGCGGGCTCGATTTCGGCCATTTCCATTGCGCACTCTCCAAGCAGCAGTAACATCCCGCCTCATGGCGATTCAAAAAGCCCCGCGGCATTCTCGCCGCGCCGTTCCGACCGCCAGGGACCCGGTCCCGGCGGCGGCGCGCATGATTTCGGCGGTCGCCGTCGTGCTGGTGCTCGGCGCCTGCGGAGGCTCGCCCCACGGCGCCGCGTCCACCGGCTCCGCCGCCGGTCCCGCCCGGAGCGAGGGCGCTACGGGCGCGTCCAAGGTCCCCGAGGCGACCACGTTCACCACCGTCTCCGGCGCGCCCAAGGACACCGCACCGGGCGGCGCCACCGACGGCCTGGTCGTGCATCCGGACGGCCCGACCCCGGTGTTCGACCGTCCCGGCGGGCGCCGCGTCGCCACGCTTCCCGCCGAACAGCTCGGCGGCCCCACCTGGGTGCCCGTCGTCGAGAGCTCCGGTTCCTGGCGGCGCGTGCTGCTGCCGTCCAGGCCCAACGGGTCGAGCGGCTGGATCACCGGCGACGGGCTGAGCACCGCGCGCACGCCCTACACCGTCCGGGTCGAGCTCGCGAAGCGGCGGCTCACGCTGCTGAAATCCGCCCGGAAGGCCGGGCGGTGGACGGTCGCGATCGGCGGCCCCAAGACCCCGACGCCACAGGGCCGGACGTTCCTCCTGGCGACGCTCGCCCCGGCCAAGAAGACGCCGAGCCCCCTCGTCCTCCCGCTCGGCACCCACTCCGCCACCCTCGACACCTTCGGCGGCGGTCCCGGCACCGTCGCCCTGCACGGCTGGCCCGACACCTCCGTGTTCGGCAAGGCCGTCACGCATGGCTGCATCCGGGTGCCGAAGGACGCGCTCCGGACGCTGTCGCGCGTCCCGCTCGGCTCTCTGGTCCTGATCACCGCCTGAGCCCGGCCCTTCAGCCCGGGCCCCTGAGCCCGGCCCCTTAGCCCCGCTACAACCGGCCGACCGGCGACACGGCGGCCGGACCCGTCCCAGATGTCAAGAATCGGAGAACGATCATGAGTTACAGCCATGCGTCCAAACGCCTCGCCGTCACCGGCCTGCTGGTGACCGGCCTGGTCGCCACCGTGACCCCGGCGACGGCCGCGGCTCCGGTCGCCGCCGCCCCGCGGCCCGAGGGCTCCGCGTACGGGCTGGCGGTCGACGGGCCGGTCGCGGTCCCGCCGCTGCCGTCCGTCTCGTCCGCCGCCGGGCCGGTCGGCAAGAGCCTGGCGCGCGAGGCCCACACCAAGCTGGTGAACGCGTCCGCCCTGGACGTTAGCGCGTCCTCGACCCGCGCCCGCTCGACCGTCGCGCACCTGGCCGTCCCGCCCGCGCAGCTGCTGGCCAGCGCCGTGTCCGCGGAGTGCGACGGCGGGCGGGGCTCCGCCCACCTGACCCGCGCCGCCCTCGCGGGCAAGCGCCTGGACGCGTCGCCGCCGCCGAACACCACCGTCCCGGTCGACGTGGACGGTCTCGGCCGCGCCTCGCTGATCCTCAACAAGCAGCAGCGCATGGCGGACGGCCGGCTCGCCGTCACCGCGATGGAGCTGCGGCTGCCGCTGCCCGGGAGGGCGTCGACGGTCCGGGTCGCGTCCGCGATGTGCGGCCGCGCCGCGGTCCCGGCCGAGGCGCCCGCCCCGACCCCGGTGAAGCGCGACCTCCCCGTCACCGGCTGACGGACGGACGCACGACGCGACGGCCCGGCGGATCGATTCCGTGCGGGCCGTCGCCGTGCGGGCCGTCGCCGTCAGACCGCCGCCTGCCCGCCGTCCGCCCCGTCAGCTCGCCAGCGACTTCTCGAAATGCACGATCGCGCCGTCGTGGTGCACGCGATCGGCGATGCGCAGCTCCTCCGTGAACGCCCGCATCAGCTGGAGACCCCGCCCATGCTCGGCCAGCAGCGCCTCCTGCGCGTCGTCCCAGCTGACGGGCTCGGGCTGGACGGCCTCGGGCTGGACGGCCTCGGGCTGGACGGCCTCGGGCTCCTCGCGCGCCGCACCCCCGTCGATGACCTCGACGACGCATCTCGTCCCGTTCATCCGCGCCCGGACCTCGTACTCCATGCCGTTGGCGGCGTGCTGGATGACGTTCGCGCACGCCTCCCCGAGGGCGAGCGAGATATCGGCACGGATCTCGGAGGCGACTCCGAGCCCGCGGAGCGAGGCGTCGAGCGTGTGCCGCACCAGCGGAGCGCTCTCGGCGTTCCTCGGCAGGGTCATTTCGAGAACGACCTCCATGCCAATCGCCTCCGTTCCTCTAGCAGCCAGATTTCCCGTTGATCTCCAAGGGAAACTCCGGCCACCGGAAAACCCGCCCGACCAGCACGTCCCCGCCGCCATTCGAGGCGAATTCCGTGGCCGGTGGCCACTTGACCCCCGGCGGCGGGCGGGCACACTGGGACGGTGGTCCTGACGGACGTCACGGACGCCGAGGCCAAGCAGATCGTCGACTTCGCCACCGGCCTGGTCTTCGGCCCCGGCGGCGCCATGGACCGCGTCGACCGCGAACTCTTCCTCCTCCAGCCCTGACTTCAGCCTGCCGAACCGAAGACGGGCTTTATGCATCTATTCCTCCGACGTGGTGTTCGCCAGAGGAGGACCGGTGTTCCGTTCAGTTCCCGTTGTGGTCGGCCTTACGCTCGGTGCCGCGCTGCTGGTCTCCGGCTGCCAGAGCAATTCGTATTCCTGCCGTAACGGCCAGTGCCATGTGACGGTGTCGGGCGCCGACCAGTCCATCGAGGTCGACGACACGAACGTCACGGTCTCCGAGATCACCGCGGAGGGCATGACGGTGTCCGCCGGCGGCTCGGCCCCGGCGACGATCGCGGTGGGCGAGAGCGCCCAGGTGGGCGGCGTGACGATCAGGGTCACCTCGGTGGAGGGCGACAAGGTCAAGTTCGACCTGAACTGACCGGCATCGGCCCCTGCCCCCCGCCGGGTGAGCGCTGTGAGCGGTTTGTGAGCGCCGCGCGGCAGCCTTCGGGGCATGAGCTACGCGTTTCAGGCCGATGGCCTGGTCAAACGATTCGGGAAGACGACCGCGCTGGCCGGGGTGGGGCTGGCGGCGCGGCCGGGCACCGTCCTCGGCGTCCTGGGCCCGAACGGTGCAGGGAAGACGACCGCAGTACGCATCCTCGCGACGCTGCTGCGCCCCGACCGCGGCCGGGCGGAGGTGTGCGGGCTGGACGTCGTCCGCGACGCGGCCCGGGTCCGGGAGCTGATCGGCCTCACCGGCCAGTACGCCTCCGTGGACGAGGACCTCACCGCGCGGGAGAACCTCGTCCTCATCGGGCGGCTCCTCGACCTGCGCAAGGCGGAGGCGCAGGCCCGCGCCGCCGAGCTGCTGGACCGGTTCGAGCTGACCGACGACGCCGGACGCCGCGTGTCGACGTACTCGGGCGGGATGCGGCGCCGCCTCGACCTGGCCGCCAGCATGATCGGCCGTCCCGCCGTGATCTTCCTGGACGAGCCGACGACCGGCCTCGACCCCCGGCAAGCGGGAGGAGGCGTGGCGGCTGATCCGGTCGATGACGGACGGCGGCGGCACCGTCCTGCTGACCACCCAGTACCTGGAGGAGGCCGACGCGCTCGCCGACGAGATCACCGTCATCGACCGCGGGACGGTGATCGCGTCCGGGACGCCCGCCGAGCTGAAGCGGGTCGCGGGCGGCCAGACGATCACCGTGCGGCCCCGGGACCCGGGACGGCTGATCGAGGCCGCGGCGATCCTGAACGCGGTGTCGGGACGGGACGCCGAGTCCCCCCGCCGGGACATGATCTCCGTGCCGGTCCCGGGCGAGGACGGGGAGCGGGCGTTCGCCGAGGCCGTCCGCCGCCTGGAGGCCGCCGGGATCGGCGTCACCGAGCTGTCGCTGCGCCTGCCCAGCCTGGACGAGGTGTTCTTCACCCTGACCGGCCACCGCACCACCGAGGCGGAGGAGGCGGCATGACGGACACCACCCTGGACACGGGCAACGCGACCGCCGCCCACGCCGACGACGCGCACCCGAAGCGCCGCTACAGGCTGATGCGGCACAGCCTCGTCCTCGCCGGACGCAGCCTGACGAAGACGAGACGCAACCCCGGAGTGCTCACCGACGCGCTGTTCATGCCGATCCTGTTCCTGCTGCTGTTCGTGTACCTGTTCGGCGGCGCGGTCTCCGGCTCCACGCAGGAGTACCTGCAGTACGTGTTTCCGGGCGTGCTGGTGATGACGTTGCTCCTGGCCGGGATGCTCTCCACGGGGCTCAGCATCAACGTCGACGTCAAGAAGGGCGTGTTCGACCGGTTCCGCAGCCTCCCCATCGGGCGGTCGGCGCCGCTGATCGGTGTCGTCCTCGGCGACCTGATCCGGTACGTCGTCGCGGCGGCGGTGCTGTTCGGCACCGGCTACCTGCTCGGCTTCCGCGCCCAGACCGATCTGCCGTCGGCGCTCGCCGCCGTGGCCCTCGCGACCGCGCTCGGCTTCGCGCTGAGCTGGATCAACGTGCTGATCGGCGTCCTGATCAAGGAGGTCACGGTCGTGCAGACGGTGGCGTTCCTCGGGATCTTCCCGCTCGCCTTCGGCACGAACATGGTCGTCCCGACCGGCACGCTGCCGGGCTGGCTCCAGGCGTGGGTGAAGGTCAACCCGGTCAGCGACGCCGTGGTCGCGTCGCGCGGCCTCCTGATCGGCGGCCCGGTGGCGGAGCCCGCGACCATGACGCTGCTGTGGTCGGCCGGTTTCCTCGCCGTGTTCGGCCCCCTCGCCGTCTACGCCTACCGCCGGCGGAGCTGATCGTCCAGCAGGGCGAGCGCGCCCGCCACGTCCAGGCGTCCGCCCCGCTCGTAGGCGGCGCGGAAGGCGCGCTCCCCCAGCGCCCGCCGCAGCCGGCGGGTCACGAGCACGACATCGGGATTGAACGCGTCGGGCGCGCCGCGCAGCACGGCCGCCGCCCCGAGCACCCGCGCCGCCACCTCCGGTTCGGTGCCGGCGCGCAGCCCGGCGAGGGCGATCCCGGCGACGGCGGCGATCGGCATGTCCGGCCCGTCGACCGCGAGATCGAGGGCCCTCCGCAGATGCTCGCGCGCCACGCCCAGGTCGCCGTCTCCGATCGCGAGCTGCGCCATGCCCGTCTCGTACAGCGACCCGTACTGCGGATACGACGGGACGCGCCGGAGCTCGCGCCCGGCGGCGCCGTAGTGCTCGCGCGCCTCGTCCACGTCACCGGCCTGCCGCGCGAGGTCGCCCAGGGCCAGCCGGACGGACACCAGGTGGCGCGCCTGCGTCCCCGCCCCCGGCGCGATCATCGCGGTCAGCTCGTCCCGCGCCCGCCGGACGTCGCCCGACCGGGCCCTGGCCATCGCGAGCATCACCCGCTGCATGCCGGTGTTGTCGCCCTGGTCCAGGCCGCGGAGCAGCTCGATCGACTCCTCCAGCCCGGCGATGGCGGCGTCGAACTCTCCCCCGACGATCTGCGTGTCGGCCAGGAAGACGAGCGCGAGCGACAGGCCGACCCGCTCTCCCGCCTCCCGGAACCCGGCCACGGCGGCGGCGATGTCCCGGTGGGCCGCGTCCATCTCGCCGCCGTTGCCGTTGAGCATCGCCCGCATCAGGTGCAGCGCGGCCCTCGTCCAGGGGTCGCGCTCGGGCAGGCGGCGGTCGATGGCCGCGACGCCCCGCGCCGTGTCGTCGGTGAGCAGCGCGACGGCGGGCTCGATCAGCGCGGCGAGGGGATGCGCCGAGTCCCGGCCCTTCGCCCCGATGAACGGGTCGTCGCGGGCGTCGCCGCCCGACATGACGGTGTTGAACAGGTAGCCGCCCAGCGCGATCGCCTCCGCGTCGTCCGGGACGGGCCGCCGCCCGCGGCGCGGAGCCTCCAGCGCGAGCCGCAGCCTCCGGGCCGCCTCGGCGTGGTCGCCGAGGATCATCCAGAACGTGGCGAGCGCCGCCCCCAGCCGGACGGCGGACCCGCCGTCGCCCGCGTCCACGGCATGGTGCAGGGCCGCGACGAGGTTCTCGCGCTCGGCCGCGAGCAGGAAGAACCACTCCAGCTGCCCGGGGCCGCGCAGGTGCGGCTCGGCCCGCTCCGCCAGATCGAGGAAGCACGCGACATGCTCGTCCCGGACCCGGTCCAGCTCCCCGGCCTCCGCCAGCCGCTCCCGCCCGTACTCGCGGATGGTCTCCAGCATGCGGAACCGCGGCTCGGCCCCCTCCACGACCTCCAGCAACGACCGGTCGGCCAGCGAGTCGAGCACCTCAAGCGCGTCGGGCGCGCCGGTCACCCAGGACGCGGTCTCCGGTGTGATCGTGCCGGGGAACACCGACAGCCACTCGGCGAACCGGCGTTCGGCGCCGTCCAGGAGGTCCCAGCTCCACGCGACGACGGCGCGCAGCGTCCGGTGCCGGGACAGGGCCGTCCTGCTGCCGCCGGACAGGACCCGGAACCGGTCGTCCAGGCGGGCGGCGAGCTGGTCCAGCGACATCGAGCGCATCCGCGCCGCGGCCAGCTCGATCGCCAGCGGCAGCCCGTCCAGGCGGCGGCATATCTCCCCGGCCACGCCCGCGCCGTCCTCGCCGTCCGCGCCCAGCGCGAACCCGGGCCGGACGGCCGCCGCCCGCTCGGCGAACAGCTCCACCGCCGACGACGCCAGCGCGTCCCCGCCCGGTTCGGGGACGTCGAGCGGCGGCACCGGGCACAGCGCCTCCCCGTCGACACCCAGCCGCTCCCGGCTCGTCGCGAGGACGCGCAGGCTGGGGCAGGTGCCGAGCAGATCGTCGGTGAGCCGGGCGGCGGCCTCGACGACGTGCTCGCAGTTGTCCAGGACGATCAGGGTCTCGTCCGCGGACAGCGCCTCGACCAGGTGCTCCGTTCCGTCCCGCAGCCCGAGCACGTCCGCCACCGCACGCGGAACCTCACCGGGGTCGCCGACCGCCGCCAGCTCCACCAGCCACACCCCGCCCGGGAACCGCCCGGACAGCTCCGCGCCGACCGTCGTGGCCAGGCGCGTCTTCCCCGAACCTCCCGGCCCGACCAGGGTGACGAGCCGTCCCTCCCAGAGCCGCCGCGCGATCCAGGCGCGTTCGGCCTCCCGCCCGACGAAGCTGGTCGACGGCACTCTCAGGTTGCCGCGCGCCTTCCCCTCCGCGCCGCGCGGGACGGCCCGCAACACGGCCAGGTACGCGTCCTGCAACTCCTGCCCGGGATCGGCGCCCAGCTCCTCGGCGAGGCGGCCCCTGAACTCCTCGAACACCGCGAGCGCCTCCGCCGACCGCCCGGCCCGGTGCAGGGCCTCGATCAGAAGGGCGCGCGGCCGCTCCCGCAGCGGATGCCGTGCCGCCAGCTCCTCCAGCTCAGCCGCCACCCGCATCGGCTCAGCGCCCGTGGCCAGCTCGGCGGCCACCCGGTCCTCGGTCGCCGCGAGCCGGAGCGCCTCCAGCCGCACCGCCGCGGCCTCGGCGAACGGGATGCCCGCGGCGTCCGCGAGCGCGTCGCCCCGCCACAGCTCAAGCGCGCTGGTCAGCCGCTCGGCGGCGAGCTTCGCGTCCCCTCCGCGAAGCGCCCTGCCGCCCTCCGCCGCCAGCCGCTCGAACCGGGGAGCGTCGACGTCCTCGACGTCCAGCGCGTACCCGCCGGGCACCGACCGCAGCCGCCCGGACGGCAGCACCCGCCGCAGCCGCGACACGAGCGCCTGCAACGCGTGCACGCGATCTCCCGGGCCGCCGTCCGGCCACAGCGCCTCGACCAGCGAATCGACCGAGACCGTCCGCCCCGCCTCCAGCGCCAGCCGGATCACCAGCACCCGCAGCCGCGCGCCCCCGATCGCGACGTCCCGCCCCCGGTCCGTCACCGCGAGCGGACCAAGAATCCCAACGCGCACCCCTCAACTCTGCCACGCGGCGCTGGTCAGGCGGACCAATCCTGAAATGGACGATCCGTAGCGTTCGGGGTCCTTCAGATGAGGAGTTTCGCCAGCCGGGCCATCTCGGTGGGTGGGTCGATCACCGGCTGGATGAGCAGTTCGTCGATGCCGGCCTCTTGCAGGGTGGTGATGCGGGCGCGGAGGTCGTCGTGGGTGCCGACCAAGGCCAGGGCGTTCATCAGCGAGGGCAGGATCAGGTCGCGGTCCTGTGGTGCGATGCGTCCGAGGTAGTTGGGATAGAGCCTGGTGTACCGGTCGGGCGCGTCGGCGGTGGTGCCGCGCCGGGCCAGCAGCCGCCGCACCGCCTCGCGTTCGGCGGGGCCGAGCTGGTCGGCGAAGGCGGGTGTGTCGGCGGCGTAGGCCAGCAGGGACAGGACGAGGTGGCCGGTCGCGTCCCGGGCCGCGTCGCCGTGGGGGTCCTCGTCCTCGTCGAGGATGTGCAGCGCGGTGACCACGTAGGAGTCAGTGCGGGAGCCGGGGTCGCGTACGGCGTTGCGGCGGGCGTCGTGGAGCCTGTGCCAGGCGGTGGCGTCCAGCAGGCCGAAGGAGATCAGGCCGGTGCCGCGGCGACCCGCGACGGCGGCGGCCTTCGGCCCCAGCGCGGCCACGACGAACTCGATCGGGTCGACCGTGTTCGCCTGCGCCCCCGCGTGCAGGAAACGGGCGTCGCGGACCCGGCTGCCTTCGCGGTACTCGATGGTGCGTCCGGCGCATAGGTCCTGCAACGCGGCGGTGAAGGTCTCCATCGTGGCCGCCGGGGTCGGCGGCATGCCCAGCGTGCGCCGCGCGGTGTTTCCCGTCCCGATCCCGCAGATGATCCGGCCCGGCGCCAGCGCGTTGAGGCTGGCGAATCCGCTCGCGGCGGCCGGGGCCGAGCGCAGCTCCGGTGAGGTCACGCCGATGCCGAGCCTGATGCGGCTGGTGGCCTTCGCGCACAGGCTCAAGGCGACGAAAGGGTCGCCGTGGACCATCGGGGTGTCGTTGACCCAGAAACTGTGGAGGCCCAGCTTCTCGGCGTGGACGGCGAGGTCCTCCACACCTGGCTGGGCAGTGACCACGACCCCTGCACGCATCGAAACCTCCTAGTAGGCGGATCGCAACGTGCTCAGCTTGACAGCCCCCGGTTCTCAGGCGTCTTCAGCGGGCGGCGTGCGGCCCGATCACCGTGTCTGTGCAGGCCTCGGTTACAGGATGTCGGCCAGGCGGTCGACCTGGGTGGGATCGAGGCCGTAGCAGTAGAGCATGACCTCGTCGGCTCCCAGGTCGGCGAAGGCGGTGATGGCGTCGCGGATCTGGGCGGGGGTCGTGAGCATTCCGGCGGCCATCCGGTCGGGCACGCCGGTGAACGCGTAGTACTCGCGCATGTTGGCGCGGGCGTCGTCGATCACGTCCTGGGGACCGAGCGCGACGTTGACCTGCACGACGAGGCGGGGCTCGCCCTCGCGGCCGTGGTCCTTCCAGAGAGCGCGGACGGCGTCGAACAGCCCGCCCGCCCTTGACGGTGCCGCGGACGCGAGAAACCCGTCGCCCCAGCGTGCGACGCGTGCGAGTGCGGCGCGCCTGAAACCGCCGAACAGCACCTCGGGACCGCCGAGGCGGGCCGGAGCGGGGCCGATCGGGCCGGCCTCGTCCCCGTACCGCTCGCCGGACCAGATGCGTCGCATCACCGCCATCTGCTCGTCCAGGCGCCGGCCTCGGGTGCGGATGTCGACGCCCGTGACCTGGTGGTCGTCGTCCCGGCTCCCGACGCCGAGGCCGAGAACCAGCCGGCCGCCGGTCATCCGGTCCAGCGTGGCGGCCTGCTTGGCCAGCAGGGCGGGCTCGCGCAGCGGGGCGAGCAGCACTTCGGTCTGGACGCGGACCCGGGACGTGGCGCCTGCCAGAACGGCGAGCGCGACCAGGGGTTCAGGGTTGTGGTAGACGAGCCGGTCGAGCAGGCCGAGCGTGCTGAATGGCCCGGCGTCGGCGCGTCGCGCCCAGTCGAGCAGGACGGCCGGGTCTCCGATGGGCAGCCCGATACCGACGTTCACGAGCAGGACCTCCGAGGGGAAGGGGCGAGGGACGGCGTTCTGCTCAAGGGGTGAGGCGGGTCATCGGCGGCTGGTGCCTGCGGATGGTTCCAGCACCCATTGGGCGAAATCGGCGGGTTCCACGTTGCTTCCGCACAGGATGGTGGTGACGCGGCGTCCGGCGAACCGCTCGGGCTGCTCCAGGACGGCCGCGATCCCGAGCGCCGCGGACGGTTCCACGACGAGGCCCGCGTGCTCGTGGAGCGCGCGCATGCCCGCCTTGATCGAATCCTCGCCGACAAGCGTCATGTCGTCCAGGACGACGAGCAGGTCGTCCAGGACCTCGGGGATCGGGCAGCGCCCCGCGGCCCCGTCCGCGATCGTCTCGATGCGGTCGGTCTCGACGACCGTGCCCCGTCGCCACGACAGCGACATCGCGGGCGCACCGGCGGGCTGAACTCCGATCACCTGCGCGTGACCGGCGAGCGAGCGCACGACGTAGCCCACCCCGCTCGCCATCGCGCCGCCGCCGACGGCCACGAGCACGACATCGAGCGCCGGATCGTCCCGGACGAGCTCAAGGCCGATGGTGGCGGCGCCTTCGCAGGTCGCCAGGTCCAAGCTGTCCTCGACCAGGTAGGCGCCCTCGGTCTCCGCGATCTCGCGCGCCAGCAGCCGGGCGTCCTCGATGTCCTCGCCTTCGAGCCGCACCTGCGCGCCGAGGTCGGTGATCCGGCGCAGCTTGAGCGGGTTGGCGGTGCACGCCGCGACGACGGTGACGTCCAGGCCCCGTCGCGTGCCGCTGTAGGTCAGCGCCTGCCCGAGATTTCCGGCGCTCGCGCACACCATTCGCGACGCGCCTTTCTCGCGGGCCGCGGCCACCACCGTTTCGGCGCCGCGCCCTTTAAAGCTTCGCACCGGATTGAGCGTCTCGATTTTCAGCGTCATCGAGCATCCGAGCGCCCGGCCGAGCGGCGCGCACTCCAGCGCCGGTGTATCGAGGAACAAAGGGTCGATTTCGCCGACCGCGGCGCGAATCCGATCGAGCCGGAGCCGAACACGATCGAGATCACTCACGCCGCCCAGAATGCCACGCCGCGCGCCGGCTACGATGCGCGCCCTCCCGGTTACCGCTCCCAGGACGGCGGGCGGCGCGCGGCGGCGGGGACGGTCAGCGGGTGAAGGTCAACGCGGCGGCGTTCGACGTCAAGCTTCGGACGCCGCCGAGTCCGCAGAGGCCGTTCTGAGTCGCGATCACGGGCGCGGCGGTGATGGTGTCTCCGGCCATGACGCCGCGGTCGATGTGGGCCGACAGCCCGAGGTCTCCGCTGGTGGGGTCGGTACTGATCACGAAGGTGACGTGGCTGGTGCGTCCGGTGTTCCACTCGATCGCCGTTTCGCCCGCGATGCGCAGCGGCGCCGGGGAGCAACCCTCGGCCTCGGCTCCGGGCGTGCCGTTGACCTGGCCCGACAGGAGCCGCGGGTGGCTGTTGTTGGGCGAGTGGCAGCTCGCGATCGTGGCCACGCCGTCGGCGTCGACGGTGGTGAAGTCCAGCGGCGGGGTGAAGTTGAACTGGAACGCGGCGGTGCAGACCAGGTCGACGTCCTGGGCGTGGGCCGCGGGTGCGGGGACCGCGAACAGCCCGGCCGCGGCCAGGGTGAGGGCGCCGAGCATGGTTCTGGCCGGGGTTCGCGCGCATGCTGCTGCCATGGACATGGCGGCTCCTTGGAGGGTGGGGGTGATCGACTCGCGTCCTCGGAATCCGGCTGGTCATGACCACGCCGGACTCCGTGTGCAGTCAGTCAATTACGCGGAGTGTACGCATTGACAGTGGCGAAAGAGCCATATGTCACCACCACCCGGGAACACCGCACTTTCCATATCCGGGTGGCCCGGTGACGATCAGATGGACCGGGAATCGGCGGCCGGGATCAGGCGCGGCGGCGGGCCAGGAGGTAGGCGCGGCGGGTTTCCACCTCGTCGGGGTGGTGGACCCGATCCATTCGCATCTCCACCTTGAAGCCTGCGGCCTCCAAAAGGTCGGCGATATGGGCGGGCTCGAAGAATTGGAAGTCGATGTTCACCTTGTGGCCCCACCACTCGTCCAGATGGCGGACGTGCGTTCCGACGTGGAAGGCGACGAGGAAGAGGCCCTCGGGACGGAGCGTCCGGCGGACCTCCGCGAAAGCCCTCGGCAGCTCGGACGGAGCCAGGTGGATGATGGAGTAGAACGCGATCGCCGAGCCGAATTCGCCGTCCGCGGCGGGCAGTTCGAGCAGGTCCCCTTCGCGGAACTCCACGTTCGGGTGCTCGCGGCGTCCGGTCGAGACCATCGCAGCGGAGAGGTCGATTCCCACGCTCTTCAGGCCCTTTTCGCTGAGCCAGGCCGCAATGTGGCCTGGACCACAGCCAAGGTCGGCAACAGGGGCGTCAGGGGCCGTTTGCTCGATGATGGACGCGAGCAGGGCACAGTCCAGCGGTTTGGCGGCGAGTTCGTCCCGGAATCTCGCGGCGTACGATTCGGCGACGGTGTCGTAGCCCTGGCGGGTGTCGTCGTGGTTCACGATCGTGAGCCTTGCACAGCGCGTGTCAGAAATGGCCTTCCAGGTCGGCGAGCAGGAGCCGCTTGGATTTGGCGCCGACGATCTGCCGGACGACCTCGCCGTCCCGGTAGAGGTTCAGCGTCGGGAACCCCATCACGCCATACCGGGACACGATTTCGGGATGGTCGTCGCCGTTGAGTTTCGCGACCGTCAGGCGGTCGCCGTGCTCCGCCTCGATCTGCTCAAGGATCGGCGCGATCATCCTGCACGGAGGACACCAGTCCGCCCAGAATTCGACCAGTACCGGCTTCTCGCCGCGGAGCACGTGGGCGTCGAAGTTCTCCGCCGTCAGTGTGATCATTCGTCCCCTCCCGGGTGAGCGGGCAGCCCGGGCACGCCCGGGCCAGCTGGTCGGACATGTCGGCGCGGCGGCGGATCATGGCGCGGATGTCGGCGTCGATCTCGGCGAGTTTGCGCTGGTAGACCGCGACCGATTCGGGGCAGGCGGCGCCGTCGGGATGTCCGGCGCGCAGGCAGTCGACGAACGGGCGGGTGTCGTCCAGCGTGAAACCGGCCGCGAGCAGCGAGCGGATCTCCGCGACGAGCCGGACGTCCGACTCCTCGTACTGCCGGTAGCCGTTGGCGGCGCGCCGCGCGGGCAGCAGCCCCTGCTGTTCGTAGTAGCGCAAGGTGCGGGTGCTCACACCGGCGCGGGCGGCCAGCTCCCCGATCCGCATCGGCCCCTCCTCGCTCCGCGACCGCTTTGCCCGATTGCGACGGTATCCCTTCACACCGGCGTCAAGGTCAAGCGGCCGAGCTCAAGGGCAGGCGCCGAGCTCGAAGGGCAAGCCGCCGAGGCCACCCGCGGGATCGCCGGGCCCGGACGCGGGACGGGCCCGGCGGTGGGTACCGCCGGGCCCGTCATCGCAGGGGTTGCGCTGCTAGCGGCCCTGGAGCCTCTTGACGTTGTCGCCGAAGGTCCAGTTCTTCGAGCCGTCCCAGTTCATGGACCAGGTCATCAGGCCCTTGAGCTGGCCGTTGAAGCTGTTCCACGCCTGGCCGACCAGGCCCGTCGACATGTATCCGCCGCCGGCGCCCGGCTGCGCGGGCAGGCCCGGGGCCTGCTTGTCGTACGGCACCTTGATGGTGACGCCGTTGACGACGAGGCCCTTGTTCAGGCACTCGGTCTGCTTGACGAAGCCCTCGACCGTCCCGGCCGAGTAGGAGTCGCCGGAGCAGCCGTACATGCTGCCGTTGTAGTACTGCATGTTCAGCCACCACAGGCGGCCGTTGTCGGCGTACTTCTTGATGATCGGCAGGTACGCGCCCCAGATGGAGCCGTAGGTGACGCTGCCGCCGGTCACGTACGCGGTCTCCGGCGCCATCGTGAGGCCGAAGTTGGACGGCATCGCGGCGAGCACGCCGTCGATGATGTGGATCAGGTTGGCCTGGGACGTGGACGGCGTCGCGGGGCTGCCCGCCCCGGTCAGGCCGGTCTCGATGTCGATGTCGATGCCGTCGAAGTTGTACTTCTTCAGGATCGGCACGACCGTCGCGATGAACCGGTCGGCGACGCTCCGGGAGCCGAGGTCGATGCCCGCGGTCGCGCCGCCGATCGACATCAGGATCGTCGCGCCGGCCTCCTTGGCCGCGCACATCTGCTCGGGGGTGGCGACCTTCACCGTGTTGTCCATGCCGTCCTCCCAGAGGACGGTGCCGTCGGAGCGGATGACGGGGAACGCCGCGTTGTACACGTTGTAGCCGTGCTGCTTGAAGACGGGGTTCTCGATCGGGCTCCAGCCGAACGGCGGGTGGACGCCGTTGGCCGCGCCGTCCCAGTTCTCCCAGTAGCCCTGAAGGATCTTGCCCGCGGGCTTGCCCTTCACCGCGCAGGTCGGCTCGCCCTCGGGCGGCGGCGTGGTGGTGGGAGGCGTCGTCGTCGGGGTGGTCGGCGGCTGCGAGTCGTCGCAGACCCCGAGGTCACGCCACAGGGTGGGGGTGGCGGCCGGGTTCCAGCCCGCGCCCGTGTAGGCGGTGTGGGTGACGAGGGCCTCGTAGCCGCGGCCGCTGTAGGTGACCTTGGTCCCGGCCGTGTAGGCGCCGCCCTCGCCCCAGGCGGGGTAGGTGCAGACGGCGGCGAGGGAGGGCTGGGCGGACGAGGGCGCCGACAGCACGACCAGCGCGACGGCCGACAGCAGGACCGCCGAGGCCACCGAGGCCAGGGCGGCGGTGGCCGCCGACCATCGTCTGTGCATGAAGTTGAAACGCTTGGGGGGGTGGTGTTTCACGGGACTCCTCGGCAGGACGGGGGGCACTGAGGAGCCGGTGGCGGGCCAGACACAAGTCCCTGGCGGAACTCTCCCAAGCGCATGGCACAAAACCGGCATGGACGCCAGTAGCAGAGTAGCGGCGACATTCCGGACCTGGAAGACCTCTATACCGTCCGCATGGGCTATGCCTGATGGCCGGACGGGGCACAACCAAAGGGATTGTCAATGACGTACCGCCAACGGCCGTCGGATCCACGGCGAGCGACGTCGGTGGCCGTGCCCTCGATATGGATGGCGCGTCCGGCACGGTCCACACCGTCGATTATCCAGTCGACGATCGGCAGCGCGATGTCTCCGGCGGTGTAGACGTGCCGAGGGTTCACCACGATCGGCACTCCCAGCCCCATGAACTGCACGTTTGCGGCAAGGGCCTCCGCACCGGTGAGCGGAGCCCCCGGTTCCGGAACGAAAACGGCACCGACCTCATAGGAATGGCATCGCCCCGCACGCGCTACGCCCTGACCCCGCACGGCCGCGCCCTGGGCCCGGTCCTCCAAGCCCTGTGGAACTGGGGTAGCGAAACGGTTCAGCCTCCAGAGCCTCCGGCGGCCAAGGCCGCGACAAGCTGAGAAGCCGGAGCCTCAACGGCGTTCCGGAAGGACTCCCCGGCCCAGAGGTTGACGCCGTCCGGATCGCCTTGGGCGGCGGCCGCCTTGCGCAGCGGCGAGGTGACGTAGTGGACGTCCGGATAGGCGGCGGGCGCGTACGCGGAATGCTCGGTCAGGAACCGGTTGACGAGGCCGCGCGCGGGCCGTCCACTGAACGCCCTGGTCATGGCGGTCGAGGTGAAGCGCGGATCGGCGAGCGCCGCCTTGTGGACGGCGCTCGCGCCACTCTCCGGGCACCGCACGAACACTGTCCCGAGCTGCGCAGCCGCAGCCCCGAGCCCCAGTACCTCGGCGACATCCGCGGCCGTCCCCAGCCCACCCGCCGCGATGAGCGGCTGCCCCGTGACGGCGAGAACGTCCCGAAGTAGCGTGCGCAACGGCACGGGATCGTCCGACGTGTTGGCGAACGAGCCACGATGCCCGCCCGCCTCGGCCCCCTGGACGCAGAGCGCATCGGCGGCCGAAGCCTGCCGGGCCTCCTCAACGCTGGTCACGGTGACGATCACGACGGTTCCGTTGTCCTGGAAGGCCTCGATGAGGTCCGCGGGCGGGCAGCCGAACGTGAAGCTCACGAACGCCGGAGGGTCGGACAGCAGAGCGGCGACCTTGGCCTCGTAGGCGTCTTCACGGGCGCCCGGAGTTCCCGGCGACACACCCAGGCGCTCGGCGTCGGGCAGGAGCCGATCGCGGTAGGCGGCAACGGCGGCCGGGTCGATCTCGTCCAGCGACGGCATGAAGACGTTCATCCCGAACGGCCGGGACGTCAGCTCCCGCGTCGCAGCGATGTCAGCGCGCATCGCCTCAACCGGCTTATATCCGGCGGCGAGGAACCCGAGCCCGCCCGCGTCCGACACGGCGGCGGCCAGCGCCGGGGTGGACGGCCCGCCCGCCATGGGCGCCTGCACGATCGGCACCTCGGGCCATGGCGGCAGCGTCATGATCACCACGATAACGCCGGTCGTCCGGGCGTGACGGCCTACGGCTTGCAGGTCCAGTGGCGGAAGTCCCTGGTCCGCTTCCAGATCATCCGGGCGGTCTGGATGCTCCACTCCGGGTCGAGCGCCGCGACGGGACCGGCCCCCATCGCGAACAGTTCAGGGTCGGAAAAGTGGAACAAACCCCAGTACCGCACGCCGTGGGCGTCCGGCATCACCCACAGCGGGTCGAGGTGGGACAGGCACCGGACGAGCTTGACGGCCTTGTCGCGCTGCTCGGGGAACACCTCGGCGAGCCGTTGCTCGACCTGTGCGGCCGTCCAGGCGCGGCGCTGGATCGGCTCCGGTCCGGCGAGGGCGCGGCGGGTGCGGTGATCGGCCTGGCCGGTGATGGGGAGCCTGGCGAACGCCTGGAAGACGGCGAGCCGCTGCTTGGTGAACGGGCCGAACCACGAGTCCTCGGGCAGCGGAATGCCCTTCCTCCGCAGTTGGCGCTGTATCTGCAGCGCACACGGGCCGTAGGCCCCCAAGGAGATCGTCTCCGGACAGCCGCGGGGCGACGACGAGCGTGGGCTGGACGCGGCGGTGTCCGGGACGAGCGTCCCGCCGCTGGTGAGGGTCAGCGATATCGCGGCGCAGGCGCCGGCCAGGATCCAGCGGCGTGCCCGCCCGCCGGGGGGCGCGGGCCGGGGGGCGCCACCGCGCGGAGGCAGCCGTCCCGGCGACCGGACGTCGGTGCGGTCCCACTTCGCGCTCGATAACCCGCCCACCGGAGCGGTCGCGGGAACGGCGGACATCGCTGCGATGCGCCGTCGCGCCCTGACCCACTCGTCCACCTGGGCCGGAGGGCAGCCGCACGCCCGGGTGAAGGCCGCGACCTGCTCCTCGCGAGGCAGGCTGCGGCGGCGTGAACTGACCATCGCCTCGCCGGTGCTGTACGGCAGCGTGTCGCCCGCCAGGCGGGCGCGCCGCTCGATTTCCCGGAACGACAGCCCTGACCACGCCTTCAGGGCACGCAACCGGGCCTTGAATTCCTCGGGGGTCGTAATGTTCTCCGGGCCCGGACCGAAAACGGTGTCCATACGTCGCTGCCCTCCTTAGCGTTCACCCGCGCTGACCTGTGTGGACACCTGCCGTGGACATTCGTGGACGTTCGTGGACGGCTTTTAGTCTTGCCGTCCCCACCGAGCCGATCAACAGTTGTTCTGCCCGGCGGATGATCACTGGTCGCATTCTCTGCCCGCGCCGGCATCTCCGACCCCTTGGAGGTCGACCGACTGTGGACAGACGCAGGAAGCCGCCGGCCCGCCCGCGTGGCGAGCGGAACCGCGACCCGGCACGGCCGGTGGTGGCCACATTGCGTGACGGGGGCTCACCGGGCGTGCCGCTTCAGCAGCGGCTTCCGTCTCGCCTACCAACCCCGTGAAGGAGAATCGCATGCACAAGGGGATCGCACGTTCCGCCGCGGTCACCGCAGCGCTCGCCCTGTCCACCGCCTCCGTCGCACCGGCCGCCGCGTCCGCGCCGGCGGCCTTCCCGCCTTACGAGATCGAGATCGTGAGCCAGAACGGCACCGGGTGCCCGCGCGGCACCGTCGGGGCGCAGATGTCGGGCGAATTTGAGGCCTTCGTCCTCTACTTCTCCGACTACACGGCCCAGGCGGGCGGCTCCTCGGCGCCCGCCGACGCTCGCAAGGACTGCCGGCTCAGCTTGAAGATGGACTTCCGAAAGGACTTCTCCTACGCCATCGGGAAGACGGACTACCGCCTGACCTCCGAGGTTCAGTCCAACACGAGGGCCACCCTCAAGGCCAACCACAATTTCCAGGGCAACCCGCAGAACGAATTGAAGACGTACGAAATCCGCGGCCCCGGTAATGGGCACTTCCAGTTCACCGACATGCCGTCCCCGCTCGTGTGGAAACCGTGCGGTACGGAGCCGACGCTCGACATCACCACGGAACTGCGAGTCTTCAGAGGCCCCGACCCGACCAAGGTCAACTCCCTCTCCCTGAGCTCCGACGACGGCAGCATCAGGCAGGTCTACTACCTCCAATGGAAGCCGTGCCCCTGACCCACCCGCCTACGTCGAACGTCCCTCACCCACTTCCGCAGCGGGTGAGGGACGCTCTTCATCGTGGTCAGTGACACGTCCCGTCCGTCCCGAGGACGGCCATGAACACGATCACGCCACCGGCGAGCCACTGGCTGTAGGACGGCCAGCAGCACGTCTCGATCGCCCGCAGCGCCCGCGCCGCCCGCTCCTCACCGCCCACCCAGTCCGGGACGGGGTTCAGCGCCTTCTCGCACGCCCGGCCCCACTCACCCATCAGCCAGTCACGCGCGGCCACCGGTTCGGTGTGGACGGCCGCGACGAACCGCGCCGACTTGATCAGCCAGTCAACGGTCCGCACCGGCGGACGGTCCGGGCTGTTGAGGTCGAGCGTGTCGGTCTTCCCGAGCCGCTCCCACTCCCGTCCGGCACCCGACCACGCGCAGCAGTGGTAATGCGTGGGCTGGACGCCCGCCCGCCTGGTCGTGTCAGGCGCGATCTGCTGCGTCATCGCAGTGGGTCACTTCCCGCCATGTTGTTGCACTCCGGCGGGCAGCACGGCGACCGCTCGCCGTGCCAGAACTCCACGTCCACCCGGTACCCGGTCGCCTCCAGCCGCGGGATGGTGGCCTCGAGCGCGTCACCGCTCAGCACGGCCTCGTCCTGGTACGGGACGTGGTGGATGTACTCGCCCGCGTGCTCCTCGCAGAACGCACCGTAAGCCTGCGACCGCAGGACGAACGCGTGCCACGCCGGGTCGACGGGCGAGGTCGGCACGATCCGCTCCCAGGCCCGCCCTTCCCGCCGGGCCCGGACGATCTCCGCCTGCGCCTTCAGGAAGACCAGCGCCTGCCCCATCATCCGCTCGGCGTAATCGCGGGTGACGTGGTGGTAGCGCCGCAGGTCCTCGACCAAGAGGTCCCACACCTCGGGCGGGACGAGCTCCCGCGGATCCTTGGCGGCCTGAGCCGCCCGGTCAGTGGTGATGGTCACGATGCCCTCCATCGGCGCGCGCCTCGTGGTTGATGCCGCCACCCCGGGTGCGCGCCTCCAGGCCCGGGGCACGGAGTCCGGGGGAATGCCCGTCCACCTCTGCGAGCTCGCGCGTGATCGCGTCGAGCGCGCCGGTGATCTCGGACGCGGGCGCGATGGCGTGGCCGTTGTCCGCCCAGCAGAACCACCACCCGCCGTCGCGGAAGTCGCAGCCGATCTCGGCCGTCCGGCGCGGCCCGCCGTACCGGACGACGCTCACCCAGCTCACACCGCGCCGCTCGATCAGCCCGCCCGCCAGCTCCGGGCGCGCCCGCACGCCCTCGTGCAAGGCGGACAGGTACTCTCGCCGCTCGTTGCGCGGCGCGAGCACCCCCGCATGCCGTCCCTTGTCGAAATCCATCGGGTTCACCTCACTGTGTTCGGCTCGTCTTCCAGGCGGGGGACGCGGGCGGTGCACCCGGGGGGACGGGGGTGCGCACCGCCCGCGCCTTCGGACCCGCCGGTCTATGACCAGCGGCCCCGGGACCGGCGACCAGCGCGGAGCCTCCCTGTGCCTCCGCGCGTCACCGGAACCTCGCGCGCATCCCGGCGCGCTGGCCCTCCTCGACCAGCGCCGCGCGCAATTCCTCGGCGGTGGGACGCATGACGGTCGGATCGACTCCCATCGTCGGGTCATGCAGGCTCGCCACCCACTCCCCGAGCGACCCGTCCTTCCGCACGGCCCGCCAGATCCGATAACCAACGAATTCCGCCCGAATTCGGGCAATTGCCCAGTCATCGGGATGGGCGAGCGATGGATTGTGGCCGACGTCGAGTGCGCTTATCTCACCGCGAATAGCGCCCATGAAGATCACTTTCCTGCTCGGAGCGAATTCTCCCTTTCGCCAACAAGGATGCGACACAGAGCGATATCCTCGCTACGTTCCGGAACGAACGGCAACACCCGGGGAGGCCCTTGATCATGATCAGTGATCTCAACCCAGACCGCTCGCTCTGGCATCTCATAGCCGTTGAGGTGCGCAGACAACGCGAGTTGCACCAATTGTCCGGAAATCAGCTCGCGGAGCAATTGGATGTTGATCGTTCCACTGTTTCCAGGTGGGAGAACGGCATCCGTCGGCTTACCGACGGGTACGCCAAGCAGCTCGACGCGCTGTGGCACACGAACGGTCTGTTCGAGCGCCTCGTTCGCTTCGCGACCGCCATCGACACCGGAGACTGGATGACGGGCCTCGCGGCGTACGAGGAGCGGGCAACGCGTCACAGGATGTGGGAGACAGTCCTAGTCCCGGGCTTGTTCCAAACCCCCGACTACGCACGTGCCGCACTGCGCGTCGGACTCGCCGACGACCCCGACCGAGCCCTGGAGCGACGGCTGGCCCGGCAGGCGGCCGTGTTCGACCGGCCGAGGCTCCCGTACATTTCAGTCATCCTCAACTGGGCGGTACTCGCCCAGCCCATCGGCAGCACCGAAATCATGAAGGGGCAGCTCGCCCGGCTGCTCGAAATCGGAGACCTCCCCAACGTCAGCATCCGAGTACTAGAGCGCGAGGTCGGAGCGCACTGCGGGCTCGACGGCCCGTTCCAACTACTGACGGTGGACGACAGAGACATCGCCTTCGACGACGCCTCCACGCGGGGGCGGCTCATGCTCGACCCGGCGGAGGTTCAGAGCGTCGCAGTAAAGTACGACCGGATAAGCGATCTCGCTACCCCCCTCGGCCCGTCGCGGGCTCTGATCGAACGAGCGATGGAGACCTACCAATGACCAAGTGGCGCAAGTCCAGCCGCAGCAACACCAGCGGGAGTGCCTGCGTGGAGATTGCGGACCTCGCTGGAAACATCGGCGTACGCGACTCCAAGGACCCGGACGGCCCCAAGCTCACCCTCGCCCCCACCACCTGGCACACCCTCACCCACCAAATCAAAAACGGCCACCACGACCTCACCTGACCGCTTCCACACGCAACGGAGCAGGGCTGGGGGACGCGACCCCAGCGGGCAGTGTCACACGTGATGCGAATGGTTGTCTGCGGGGCACCCGGTCTGTGCGCTGGCGGATTCTTTGCGCACGCATAACCGCTTCCCGTACGGATGCGCCAACAGGCGGGTAGGGGCTGAAGTGGCATGAGATGCCTATTGAAGCGTCCGGTGAGGGTGGGCAGTGTTGCGCGCCCGTACTTGCAACGGCCGAGGAGGTTGCTGCGTTGAACGGGAAGGCTCTGCAGGGCACGGCGCAGAAGCGGGCCGAGGAGCTACCGGCGACCACGCTGTACTCGTTTGAGCCGGGATGGGAAGCCGCCAGGGTCGTGGACAAGTGGTTCATGTTGATGACCGAAGTGCCCGGCCGACCGGTGGTGATCGTAAAGTCGCGTCCGGACGACGCCCTGGCCCTGTGTGCGGCGTATGCGGACATCACCCCCGGCTATCACATGAACAAGCGGCATTGGATCACGCTCGCTCCGGGCAATTCGATCGACAAGAAGCTGGTGCGGGACCTGGTCACCGAGTCCTACCGGCTGGTGGTCGGAAATCTGCCCAAGTCGCGCCGGCCGGTCGATCCGATGCGCTTCGGGACCGGTTGAGGCGGCCATGGCCATCACCGGAAACCGGCTTCAGCGCCTGGCCCGCAGCACGGCAGGCGGGCTTCCCGGCGTCAGCCACGGTCGTCCGTTCACCGACAAGCTGGACGTCTACAAGGTGGCGGGGAAGGTCTTCCTCATCGTCACCGACGACCCGCACGAGCAGATCATCACCGTGAAGGCCGAGCCCGGGCATGCGCGGTCCCTGCGGCGACGGCACGAATCGATCATGGCGGGCCGATATCTGGACAAGAAGCACTGGATCTCCCTGGCCGCGGGCCAGGAAATCACCCCCTCGCTGGTCAAGGACCTGGTCGCGCACTCCTATGAGCTGGTCGCGGCGTCGGTGCCCGCCCGTCGCCGCCCAGGGGCCGGATAAGCGGCCACGGACCCGCTCTGCGGCACCAGCCCTGGGCACCACTATGGGAAAGGGGAATGTCCATGCACACCATGTCGACGCAGGAGTGGCACGACTTCGTCACGCGCGGGGCCCGCACGGGGAAGTTCTCCACGGTCGGGTCCGACGGCACGCCGCACATCACTCCCGTCTGGTACGTCTTCGACGGCGAAGCGTTCGCGTTCACCACCAACGGTGAAGCGGCCAAGGCGCGCAACCTGCGGCGTAATCCGCGCGCGGCGCTGTGTGTCGACGACGACGCCCCGCCCTTCGCCTACGTCGAGGCCCGTGGCGAAGTGACCTTGAGCGAGGACCTGGACGAGCTGATCGATGTCGCGACACGGGCCGGCGCCCGGTACGCGGGGCCGGACCAGGCCGAGGAGTTCGGCAAGCGCAACGGGGTGCCCGGCGAGGTCGTCGTCCGGCTGCGCCCCAGAAAGGTGATCGCCTACGCCGGGATCACCGAATAGACCATCGCCCGCCCTGCGGCGGTGCGCGCGCCGCAGACGTCAACCGGCCCGGGCGGCCACTCGTCTGCGGCTGGTGACACGGTCGCGCGCGTCGGTCACAGTTCAAGCGGTGCTGAGCTCCGAGCCGTGCGGATCATCGCGGTGCGGTGACCAGGGCAGTGCCACAGGGCTTCGTCCACCGGCTCGTCATCGTCGAAGCGCGTCGGCCTGTACAGGTACTCGACGGCCGGAAGCCAGGTGTCGGGATCGGTGTTGTGGCGCTCGCCGTGCGCACCTGCCGAGTCCGCCGCGACCTGGGTGAGGACCTCGCGCAAGTAGGTCGGGGCGGCGGCGTCCTGTCCGCCCAGGGAGAAGCAGATCGCTGCCGTCAAGGGCAGCAGCTCGCTCTGCGGCACGTCGCCGAGGAGCCTCTGGGCCGCCCAGAGGCTCGTGACCTGCGACGAGGCGTCCTCGGAGTCGAAGCCCACGTTGGCGGTGAGCGTAATGACGTCCGAGCATCGGCGTACGCGACTCCAAGGACCCGGACGGCCCCAAGCTCACCCTCGCCCCCACCGCCTGGCACGCACTCACCCGCCGGATCAAGCACGGCGACCACGACCTGACCCCCGAGCGACGAGCCCCCGGTCAGATGGCGGTCGGGGCTCTGTGCTGTCTGGCCCGACCTCACGTCTTTCGATGACAAACGACGCCGTTTCTCTGGCTCGCCCACCTGCACACCGAACTCGGCCCGGACGGATGCTTCGGCCTCCTGAGGCCGACCAGGAGACCGGGCGGTATATACTGACTCGGAGCTTGGATATATGGAGGCAGGTCGTGACCAAGAAGTTGATTGACATCGACGAAGAAGCGCTTGCGGCCGCAGCTGAGTTGTACGGCACCGACACCATGAAGGACACGGTCAACATGGCACTCGCCGAGGCCACCGCCGTGTTGCGCCGCCGCCGGGCCCTTTCGCGGCTCCGTCAACGGGCCCTGGAAGGGCAGTTCGACGACATGTACGACAAGAACACCTACCGTCCCAACCCCGCCGGCGGGGATGGCAGGGCTGCTGCCTCTTGACCTCGCACTGGCTCGCCGACACCTCCGCCGTCGTCCGTCTGCTTCGCGACGACCGGGCGTACGCCCAATGGGAGGACATGCTCGCCCGCCGACTCGTCGGTGTCTGCCCGATCACCGAACTAGAGATCTATTACAGTGCCCGATCGGCGGCCGATCGGGCCAACCTGCTCGACGAAGTGGGAGAGGTCTTCGGCTGGCTCGCCATGCCCGATCGGGCGTATGAGCGCGCGCTGATGGTTCAAGGGGAACTGACGACCCGCGGGCAACACCGCGCCCCCGGCCCCGTTGACCTGCTTGTCGCCGCTGCCGCCGACCTGCATGGCGTTACTCTCCTCCACTACGACCGCGACTTCGACCAGATTGCCAACGCGTCCGGCCAGGCGATGCAGTGGCTGGCCGAACCTGGGACCCTCGACCTACCCAAGCCGCGCTAGACCAGGAGCCTCCGCGAGCGGAAGGTCGTCGCTGCTGCCGGCGATCTCTTGACCTTGGCCTCCGGGATGGCGGGGAGGGGGCTCTCGCGGCTTGCGCTCGCCGTTCCACTCGGAGCGTGTACTCGTCCGGGGCGCGGGGGCTGCTGTGCTCCGTCCACGTCGCCCTCAATTTGATCCGGAACGACGCGGGTTCTTTCGGCCCTCCCCAGAAAGCGAGTTCATCGCCCCCCCGGAGTTCCAGTGCCGGTTCCAGGTCGGTGCGAATAACGTCGGCCAGGAAGCGGAAGTCCTCCAGCACATTGCTCTTTCCCGCACCGTTCGGCCCCACGAGCACATTGAGCGGGCCGAGTGGCACGGTGATCTTGCGCAGGCTGCGAAAGTTCTGTACTTCCAGCTCGATCAGCCGGTCGTTCATCGTCCCGCCCCCACGATCGTCAGCCCCGGCGGCCACACCTGAAAGATCAGCCTATCTTGGGGCCGTGCTGCGGGGAGGACGCGCGGAGGACGCGGTCAGCCGCGCCGGCGCGGTTGGGCACGCTGTGGGGATGCGTCATGATCTGGGGGGTGGGGAGG